>JBHJOG010000206.1:0-4838 GCA_050329975.1 Alphaproteobacteria bacterium
TCCTCGCTGTCGAACAGCCGGCGCCAGACCTTCACCACCGGAGTCAGCTCGGGCAGATCCAGCGCGAACGCTTCGACGACGAAATGACCGTCGTAGCCGGCCGCCTTCAGCGCGTCGAAGGTGGCGGACCAGTGGACCTGGCCGGTGCCCGGCGTGCCGCGGTTGTTTTCGGAGATGTGGATGTGGTTGATGCGGCCGATGTGGTCGCGGATCGCCGCGCCGACGTCGAACTCCTCGATACCGGCGTGGAAGGTGTCGTAGAGGATGCCGACATTGTCCAGCCCGGTGTCGGCGCAGAAGCGGGCGGTGTCGGCGGTTGTGTTCAGCAGGTAGCACTCGAAGCGGTTGAGGAACTCCAGCCCGAGCGTCACCCCCTGGGCGGCCGCGTGCTCGCCCAGCGCCCGCATGCCGTCCACGCCCCAGGCCCATTCCTGCGCGGTCGGACCGGCGCCGGAGAACACGCCGAAGGTGGAATGGAACGGCCCGGTCAGGATCGGCGAACCGAGCGCCACCGCGCAGTCGATCGCCAGCCTGCCGGTCTCGATCGCGTGCCTGCGCATCGACGGGTCGGCGGAGATCGGGTTGTCCTCGGGCGAGCGCGAGGTCAGCGCCAGCGGCTCCAGCCCGATCGCGCGGATGGCCTCGCCGAGGCGGGCGTAGTGGTCGGGATCGTACCGGAACATCGGGATCTCGACCAGGTCGTAGCCGAGGCGCTTCAGGAGTTCGATCTGCGGCAGGTGCGCCTCGGTGACGTGGGTGGTCCACAGCAGCATGTTCATGCCGAACTTCATGCGAATCTCCCTGGCTTCGCGCGCCGGCCGCCCTCCGGCCGCTTCCTGTTCGGACCAGCTTAGGCGAGCGGGATGCCGCTGTCTCCCAGCGCGCGCAGGGTGCCGCGAGCAGGCTTGCGCCTTCCCGGGCAAGTGCCGATCATGACCGCGGACGGGGCATGGAGGGTAGTGTCATGGGACAGATGGGACTGACGACGGCACTGGCTGGATTGCTGCTGGCCGCGGCCGTGCCCGGCGCGCTCGCCGCCGACCGGTGGATCACCGTGGCCTCCGGCGTCGAGATCCATGTGGTCGAGGAAGGCGAGGGGCGGCCGCTGGTGCTGGTGCCCGGCTGGACCTTCTCGGCCGAGGTGTTCGCAGCCCAGGTGGAGGCGCTCAGCGCGGACTGGCGGGTGCTGGCGATCGATCCGCGCAGCCACGGCCGCTCGACGGTCACCGTCGTCGGCAACGATTACGTGACCCACGCCGAGGATCTGCTGGCTGTGTTCACTGCGCTCGAAGTGCAGGACCCGGTGCTGGTCGGCTGGTCGTTCGGCTGCCTCACCACCTGGGGCTTCGTCCGGCAGAACGGACCCGAGGCGGTTGCCGGCCATGTCTGCATCGACCTGTCGCCGCTCACGCTGTCCGACGATCCGGAGGACTGGACCGAGGGCGGTTTGCGCGACATCGCCGGAGCCTATCACGTCTTCCTGCGCACCGGCGCCGGCCAGCGCGAGTTCGTCCAATGGTACGCAGATGAGGTGATGGTCGAACGCGACCTGACCGAGGCGGAGATGGACTGGATCGTCGGGCAGTCGCTGCGGACGCCGCCCTGGGCCGCCGCCGCGCTGTTCGCGTCGGGCATGTTCATGGACATGCGCGACGTCGCCGCTTCGCTCGCCGCCGCGGTGCCGACCCTGCATGTCGTCGCCGAGCACTGGCAGGACCAGGCGGTGCCCTATCTCGAACGGACCCTGCCCGAGACCCGGGTCGAGGTGCTGGGCGGGCACATGATGTTCTGGGAGCACCCGGAGGCGTTCAACGCGGTGCTCGCCGACTTCCTGGCCACGATCCCGGCCGACTGAGCTGGAAGGCGCACCATGGCACAGGTCAAGATCTACGGGCTTGCCGCGCGTCTGCAGGGCGCGCAGCAGGCGATGTCCGACGTCATCCACGCCTGCGTGGTCGCGGCGTTGGACTACCCGCCCGACAAGCGGTTTCACCGCTTCACCGCGCTGCAGCCCGACGACTTCTTCATGCCCGCCGACCGCAGCGACCGGTACACCATCATCGAGATCAGCCTGTTCGAGGGCCGCAGCGTCGCGGCCAAGAAGGCGCTGATCCGGCTGCTGTTCGAGCGTTTCGAGGCGGCGCTCGCCATCGCGCCGCAGGACCTGGAGATCACCATTTTCGAGACCCCGCGGCACAACTGGGGCATCCGCGGCAAACCTGGCGACGAACTGGACCTGAACTACCGGGTCGAAGTCTAGGCGTTTGCCGCGACGGCGCCACCAGAAAGGTGGCGCTGCCTGAGACTTGGCGCTACCAGAGACGTGGCGCTACCAGAGACTCTGGCGCGCCCGTTCCGGCCACTCCCGGTCATAGACCTCGCCGCCCACCCGCGCGTCGCTCAGCGCCGCCAGGATCCGGCCGGGAGTCGGCAGCGCGGCCGGGTCGACGTGCCGGTCCGGGTTCCACAATTCGGCGCGGACGATCGCGCGGGCGCACTGGAAGTAAACGGCGTCGATCCCGATGACGATGACCGAGCGCGGCGGCTTCCCGTCGACGGCGAACGACGTGCAGAGCTCCGGGTCGACCGAGATCTGCGCCCTGCCATTGACCCGCAGCGTGGTGCCGCTGCCCGGGATCAGGAACATCAGGCCGACCCGCGGGTCGCGGACGATGTTGCGCAGCGAGTCGGTGCGGTTGTTGCCGCGGCGGTCGGGCAGCAGCAGGGTCTTGTCGTCGCCGATCCGCACGAACCCGGGGCGATCCCCGCGCGGCGAGCAGTCCAGTCCCTCCGGCCCGGAGGTTGCCAGGGCGACGAAGGGTGCGGCGTCGACGAAGGCGCGGTAGTCGGGCGTCAGCCGATCGACCTCCTTCACCGTTGCGGCCGCCTGTGGAGGGCCGTAGAGGGCCTCGAGCTGCTCGAGGCTGGTGATCAGGCTCATGGCGGGTGCTCATGCGGGTTGCGGATAACCTCCGCCCAGCATCGGACCATTGGGTTCACGCATCAACACGGGTCGGTGAATTGCCTCGGGTTGGGCCAGCGGCCATGATGAGCACCAAGATGGCACGGCAGAGTCGGGGCCGGCCGTCTGGAACGATGCCTGATGTCAAAAACCGCCAGTGATCGACGGGAGGCAATTTGATGCGGAATTGGCGTAACTCGGCCTTTGCGGCAGCAGCAATCGCCGTCACCCTTGGGGCGGTCACCTCGCTCTCCATCGCGCAGAGCACCGACGAAGGGCTCATCCAGTACCGAAAGGCGGTGATGGGCGCCCAGGGCGGCCACATGGGCGCGATCTCGCGCATCGTCCGCGGCGAGGTCGAGTTCGACGGTCACCTGGCCGCCCACGCCCAGGCCCTGAACGATCTCGCCAACATGGTCCCTGACTCCTTCGCCGAACCCGGCTCGGGCGCAGAGACCCGCGCCCTGCCCCTGATCTGGGAAGATCATGACGGCTTCCTGGAGAAGGCCGAGGCGCTGCAGACCGCAACCCTTGACCTGGTCTCGGCGGCCGAGACCGGCGACCAGGAAGCGATCGGCGCAGCGCTCGGCCCGGTCGGCGCGTCCTGCCAGGGCTGTCACGAGACCTACCGCTCGCAATAGCGGCGGCCGCAGGGGCCGATGCGCATTCGCCGCCTGGCCGTCTGGGGTGCCGGGCTCGTCGTCCTCGGGATCATGCTGCTGGCGGGGGCCTACGGGTTCTCCCGCTGGCTGACCCGTGACGCGGTGGAGGTTCCGGACTATGAGGCGTCGGCCGAGCGCGGGTCCCTGATCTTCGCGGCGGCCGGCTGCCTCGGCTGCCACACCGCCTCGGGCCCCGACGCCGAACCGCTCGCCGGCGGGCGGGTGCTGGCGACGCCGTTCGGCACCTTCCACGGGCCCAACATCACGCCCGATCCCGAGCACGGCATCGGTGGCTGGACGGACGACGACTTCCTCATGGCGCTCCGCTACGGCGTGGCGCCGGACGGCGGCGACTACTATCCGGTCTTCCCCTACACCAGCTTCACGGCGATGACGGTCGAGGACATGCTGGACCTGAAGGCATATCTGTTCGCCCAGGCACCGGTGGCCCGGCCCAATATGCCCCACGAGGTGGGCTTTCCGTTTTCCATCCGCCAGTTGGTCACCTTCTGGAAGCTGCTGAACTTCCGGGCCGGGCCGCTGGCCCCGGAGCTGGACCCGGAGCCGGAGCGGGACGAGGCCTGGCACCGCGGCCGCTATCTGGCGACCGCGCTCGCCCATTGCGGCGAATGCCATACCCCCCGCAACGGGATGGGTGCGGCGATTCCGGAGCTCACTTTCGCCGGCACCGCGGAGGGCCCGACCGGCGATCCGATCCCCAACATTACGCCGCACCGCGAAACCGGGATCGGCGGCTGGAGCGAGGGCGACCTCGCCTTCTTCCTGCAATCGGGGATGACCCCGAGCGGGGACTTCGCAGGCGGCGAAATGAGCGAGGTGATCCGCGGCACCTCGCAGCTGCCGGCCGAGGACCGCGCGGCGATCGCGCGCTATGTGATGAGCCTGCCGCCGATCCCCAACCAGGTCGGACCGCCCCGGCCGGCGGCGCAGGAGAGCGGCGGCGGCGAGGCCTGGGACTAGAGACTGGAAAGAACAGAGCCGCCTCGAAGGGCGGCCCGTGGTCCTGGAAAGAACAGAGCCGCCCCGAAGGGCGGCTCTGCACGATTGGGCGCGATGGTCGGCCCTGGTCGTTGACCCTGGCGTCACGCAGCCGTCAGAGGCTGCTCCGCAGTCTGCGTGAAAGCCGGGGCCGAACCCACCACGCGCAATTCGCTAGACATTGGATCACCTCCTTTCCGTTGTTGCACCGATGC
>JBHJOG010000207.1:0-78631 GCA_050329975.1 Alphaproteobacteria bacterium
TGACGACCGGATCCGCGGCCTGTTGCAGAAGTTCCTGATCCGGAATGGCTTCTATGCCACGGCCGCGCGGGACGCCGCACATGCCCGGCGTATCCTGTCCGGGCTCGACTTCGACCTGATCATCCTCGACGTGATGATGCCGGGCGAGGACGGGCTGTCGGTCTGCCGGCGGATCTCCGCCCACAACGGTCCGCCGATCATCCTGGTCACCGCCCGCGGAGAGGACATCGACCGCATCATTGGGCTGGAGATCGGCGCCGACGACTACCTGCCGAAGCCGTTCCATCCGCGCGAGCTGATCGCCCGGGCACGGGCAGTGCTGCGCCGGGTGACGGCGACTGCCGACCCGGGCGCGCGGCGGCCGGGGGAAATCTACGACTTCGCCGGCTGGACGCTGGATGCCGCCGCCCGCGCCCTTGCCGACCCGTCCGGCGCGGCGGTCGAACTCTCGGCCGGCGACTACGACCTGCTGTTGGCCCTGGTGACCCATCCGCAGCGGGTGCTGACCCGTGAATTCCTGATGGACTGGACCAAGGGGCGCGACGCGACGCCCTTCGACCGCTCGGTCGACGTGGCGCTGTCCCGGTTGCGCCGCAAGCTTGGCGACGACCCGGCCGCGCCCAGCCTGATCCGCACCGTACGCAACGGCGGCTACCTGTTTGCGGCGACGGTAAAGCGGCGCTGATGGGGCCGCTCGCCGGTACGATGTTCGTACGCCTGACCGGAATCCTGCTGGTCGGCTTCGTGTTGTTCAACCTGGCGATGGCGCTTGCTCTGCTCGCCCCGTTCGGACGCGAGCGGGCGCAACTGTTCCTGTTCCCGCTGCCGGCGCAGGCGGCTGCGATCGTCCATGTGCTGGAGGCGACGCCGGCGGGGGAACGGGCACGGCTGTTGGACGCCCTCAACTCGCGGGCGCTCTCGGTCACCGTCGTCGCCGCACTGCCGGCCGACGCGGTGGGCCGACCGGGGACCGAGGTCATCGCGCGAATGTGGCGCGGCTACGACGAGGCGTTCGCCGGCCGCGACCTCCATATCGAGCTGCGGCGACGGACGCTGCTGACGCGGCTGGCCGATGGCGGCGAGGACGAGGGATGGGAGCCGGGCCGGGCCTTCATCGGGTTGGCCGACGGGAGCTACCTGCTGCTGGAGCCCGCCCGCGGCGCCCTGTTCGACGCCTTCCTCGCCCGCGGGCTCGCCATCGCCGGCATCGTCGGGCTGGTCGTCGTGGTCGGCCTGGTGTTCGCGGTGCGGCGGACAGCGAAGCCGATCGCGGCGCTCGCCGTCAACGCCCGCAGCTTCGCCGAACGGCTGGACGCCCCGGAACTGGCTGAGACCGGGCCGCGCGAGGTGCGCGAGCTGGCGCGCGCGCTCAACCACATGCAGCGGCGGATCCGCGGGCTGGTCGGGGAGCGCACCAGGTTGCTGGCTGCCACCACCCATGACCTGCGCACCTATCTGACTCGGATGCGGCTGCGCACCGAGTTCATCGCCGATAGCGACCAGCGCGCGCGCGCCGAGCGCGACATCGACGAGATGGAGGCTTTGGTCGACGACACCCTGCTGTTCGCCCGCACCAGCGAGGGCCATGCCGACCGCGACGCCTGCGCAGATCTCGCGGCCGAGATCGGCGATCTGGTCGCAGCGCGCGCGGAGCGCGGCCAGCCGGTCACGCTGGCGCATCCGCCACCGCCGGACTCGCTGGCCCGCATCGAGCCGGTCGCGCTCCGGCGCATTTTCGCCAATCTGGTCGAGAACGCCCTGCGCTACGGGGGCTGCGCCCGGCTGTCGGTCTCGGCGGACGGCGAAGCGCTGGTCATCGACGTTGACGACGAAGGTCCGGGCATTCCCGAATCGGACCTCGACCGGGTGATGGCGCCGTTCGAGCGCATCGAGCCGTCGCGGGCCCGGTCCAGCGGCGGCGCCGGTCTGGGCCTGGCCATCGCCGGCGCGCTGGCCGCGGGGCATGACGGCAGCCTGGTACTGGCCAACCGTCCGGAGGGCGGCCTGCGCGCCCGCCTCAGGCTGCAGCGGGTGGCATGGCGGCGAGGAACTCGGCCACCCGGGCGTTGAAGTGGGCCGGGTTCTCCAGGAACATGAAGTGGCTGCCGCCTTCGTCGGCCGGCACGATGTCGACCTCGGCCCCGGGGATCTGGTCGGCGATCCAGCGCTGGGAGGCGGCGGTGAAGATGCTCGCCTCGCCGCCGATCACCAGCGTCGGCAGCGTGATCCGCACGATCGCGTCGCGCCAGTCGGTGTGCAGGTGGTTGAACAGCAGGTCGGCTGCGCTGAGTCGCGGCAGCTTCAGGTTCTCCGCCACCACGAAGGCGAAGGCCTCGGAATCGAAGCCGGAGGTGAACATGGCGCCCAGGAAGCCCGGCGTCTCCGCCTCCGCGTTCGGGCCGGCCAGCATCCCGCAGAGGTCGTGCGCGCCCTGCGGCGTCGGCATCAGCACGCCGTAGGCCGCCCGGTCCTCTTCAGTCCAGCCCGGCTTGGCGACGCACATGGGTGCCTGGTCGACGACCACCAGCCCGCCGATCCGCGCGGCGCCGTAGGTCTCCAGGTAGCACCAGGCGATCGAGCTGCCCATCGAATGGCCGAGCAGCACGACGTCGCGCAGCTCCAGCGCAGTCAGCAGATCGTGCAGGTCGGCGGCCAACCGGCTGATCCGGTAGCCGTGCGCCGGCTTGTCTGATTCGCCGTGGCCGCGCATGTCGACGGCGATGACGCGGGACACCTCGGCCAGCGCCGGGATGTTCTCACGGAACTCGGCCGCGGTCTGCGACCAGCCCGGGATCATCACCAGCGGCCGGCCGGCGCCGGCCTCGATGTAGCGCAGGGTGACGCCGTCGTTGGTCCGCACCTCGCGGCGGCGCGTCAGGTCGATCGTCATGGCTTGGCCTCCTGTCCTCCGGCGGCTACAGCTTGCGCAGCGCGGGGGCCAGTTCCTGCTCGAAAGCCTTGAAGAAGCTTTCCTGGTCGGGCCCGACCTGCAGCAGGATGATGTGGTCGTATCCGGCGTCGACGAAGGTTTTCACCGCCGCGACATGCCGGCTCACGTCCGCACCGCAGACCATCTTCGTGGCCACCGTCTCGGGCGTCACGTGCTGGCTGGCGCCGCCGAACCCCTTGGTGTCGGGAAGCTCGGCGTTCACCGCCCAGCCGCCGAGGAACGCCCAGCGGAAGAACTTGTGCGCGGTCTGCTTCGCCCGCTCCTCGTTGTCGTCCCAGCACATGGCGACCTCCGCGTAGAGCGGCCCGGTGCCGCCGGCGTCGCGATAGGCGCCGGTGAGCTTTGTGTCGGCTTCGGTGGATATGAAGCCGTCGGTCTTGGTGGCGGCGAGCTTCGCTGCCTTCGGCCCGCCGGCGGCCAGCGCCACCGGCACCTTCTTCTCGGGCCGGTCGTAAAGCCTGGCGTTGTCGAGCATGAAGTGCTTGCCGCGATAGTTGCTCATCTTGCCGGCGAGCAGCCCCTGAATGATGTCGATCGCCTCGCTCAGCCGCTCCCGTCGCTCTACGATGCCGGGCCAGCCCAGTCCGACCACATGCTCGTTGAGCCGCTCGCCCGACCCGAGGCCGAGGGTGAAGCGGTCGTCGCTGAGCAGGCCGACAGTGGCCGCGGCCTGCGCGACGATCGCAGGGTGGTAGCGCATCACCGGCGCGGTGACCGCGGTCATCAGCCCGAGCTTCTCGGTCATGGAGGCGATCGAGCCGAGGATCGGCCAGCAGAGCGGGGAATGGCCCTGCTCCTCGACCCAGGGGAAGAAGTGGTCGGAGATGGCGGCGAAGTCCATGCCGACCTCTTCGGCGCGGACGGCGTTGCGCACCAGGGCCTGCGGCCCGTGTTCCTCCGACATCAGCTTGTATCCGAGCTTGATCATGTCCACTCCTTCCGCAAAAACGTTTCAAACAATGGCCGGCCCCTCGCGACGCCTGGCCCTGCTGCTCCGATGCTACGCCCGCTGGTTCCTCAGCTTCTGGGCGTAGACGTTGATCACCAGCGCCATCAGCAGGATCAGTCCGCGGATCAATACTTTCAGGAAGCTGTCGATCTGGATGTGGTCGAGCCCGTTGCTGAGAACACCCAGTACGAACAGGCCGACAATCGTGTTGGGGATGCCGCCGCGGCCGCCGAACAGGCTGGTGCCGCCGACCACCACCGCTGCGATCGCGTCGAGCAGATAGTCGTCGAACTGGTTCTGCTGCGCGCTGCCGTAGTAGGCGACGCCGAGCATGCCGCCGATGCCCGCGGTCATCGCGCCGATCACCATCACCGCCGCCAGGATGAACTTGACGTTGACGCCGGAATATTCCGCCGCCTCGCGGTTGCCGCCGACCATGTACACATAGCGGCCGAACCGGGTGTAGGTCAGCACCAGATGGCCGGCCAGCAGGAACAACCCGGCGACGATCACGATCCAGGGTACCCCGCCGATGTTGCCGCCACCGAGGGTCTTGATCAGGTCCGGGACCTTGTAGGCGATCTGGCCGCGCACGAGCATCGCGCTTATGCCGGCGCTGATCTGCATCATGGCGAGCGTCATGATGAAGGAGGGGATCCCGATCACCGTCAGGCCGAACGCGTTGACGCAGCCCAGCGCGAAGCAGGCGAACAGCGCAACGATGATCGCGGCGTAGCCGGGCATCGGCACGTTGGCGATCGCGACGTAGGCTTCCTGGGCCGTGAAAAAGGCGAGCACGATGCCGGTCGCGTTCGCCACCGCCGCGATCGACAGGTCGATCTCCGCAGTCAGGATGACGAAGGTCAGCCCGGTGGCGATGATCGCGGTTACCGAGATCTGGCGCAGCACGTTCTGCAGGTTGCTGAAGGTCAGGAACGAGTCCGGCGCCATCAGGCTGAAGACGATGACCAGGAACATCAGCGTCACGAACGGCGCGATGTTGATCATCCGTCGGGCCAGCCAGTCCTTCAGCCTCCGGGAAGCCGAGCTGGGCATCGGCGCTGTGTCGTCGGACATCGGTCTCTTTCCTCAGGCGGCCGCGAGCAGCCGGTCCTTGCTCACGGTGACGTTGGCGAACTCGTAGGTGATCAGGCCCTTGCGCATGACCAGGATCCGGTCGGCGAGCGAAAGGACGGTCTCCGGCTCCGCCGATACGACGATCACCGCAATTCCCTGATCCTTCAAGCCCTTGACGATGTTGACAACGTCGTCCTTGGCGCCGACGTCCATGCCGCGTGTCGGTTCCGACAGGATCAGCACCCGCGGCAGGTGGGTCAGCCAGCGGGCCAGCGCCACTTTCTGCTGGTTGCCGCCCGACAGCGTCCGCAGCTCGGCCTCGGTCGAGCGCGGGCGCACGCGCAATGCCTCGACCAGCTTCTTCGCGATCGCACGTTCCTTCGATGGCCGCAGGAAGATCCGGTCGATGCGGTCGAGGATGCTGATCGAGACGTTCTTGTAGACCGGCTCCGCCCCGAACAACATGCTGCGCCGGCTTTCCGGAACCAGCGCCACGCCGTTCTTCCAGGCGCTGGCGGTGTTCCGCAGCCGCAGCCTTCGGCCGTCGACGGATACCGTGCCACGGTCGAGCCGGGTCTTTCCGTTCAACGCCTTGGCCAGTTCGAGCTGGCCCGATCCCATGAAGCCGTAGATGCCGAGCACTTCGCCGGCATCCACATGAAACGAGACGTCGCGGAAGTTTCCCCGCTGGCCCAGGTTTTCGGCCACCATCACCGCCTGGGCGCCCGGCGGGCTGTGCAGGGGGATCTCTCCGGTATAGGCCTCGCCAAGGCCTTCGTGGCCGGTTCCGATCATCTGCTCGATCAGCCAGAGTTTGCCGATGTCGGCGGCATGTGCGGTCCCGACCCGCCGGGAGTTGCGGAACACGGTGACGCGGTCCGAGATTTCCAGCACGTCTTCCAGGAAATGAGAGATGAAGATGAAGCTGGTGCCTTCGGCCTTCAGCTTGCGCAGGACGGCGAACAGCACCTCCACCTCGGGCGGCGACAGGGCCGACGTCGGCTCGTCCAGGATGATCATGCGGGCGCCGGAAAACAGCACCCGGCCCAGTTCGACCAATTGCTGCTGACCGAGCGGCAGGTCGCCGGCCTCGGCCTTCGGATTGACGTCGATGCCCAGTCGGTGCAGGTGCTCGGCCGCCCGGCGCGCCATCTCGCGCCAGGAGACGGTCCCGAGTCTGTTCACCGGCTGCACGCCCAGGAACACGTTCTCGGCGACCGTCAGGCTCGGCACGATGCTGAGTTCCTGGTGGACCATGCCGATCCCGGCATCGAGCGCCTCGCGGGCGGAGCGGAAATGGACGTCGTTTCCCTCGACGCGCATGGTGCCCTGATACTCGTGGTGCACCCCGGCGATGATCTTCATCAGGGTCGACTTGCCGGCGCCGTTCTCACCGACCAGGCCGTGCACCTCGCCGGGCATCAGCGTGAAGTCGACCCCCTCGAGCGCGACCACACCGCCGAAGGTCTTGCCGATGCCGATGCATTCGATAAGGGGAGTTGCCGCGTCAGACATGGCCCAGGTCATTGCCCGAACACGTCATGCCCGGCTTTGGACCGGGCAATTCCGCGGGTGCCCTGCCCGGCGGAAATGGCCGGGCAGAGCCCGGCCATGACGTGCGAAGAGAGACGACGAAGCACTCAGATCAGGAAGTGCCGCTGCATCCACAGCATGCCTTCGGCATTGGCCTGGGTCACTACCGGGCCGTCGGTGACGATGTGCTTCGGGATGCCTTCGCCGGTCGACTCGCCGGTCAGCACGGCGGCGACGCCCGCCATCACCGCGCCGCCATGGATCCGGCAGGACGGGTTGCGGACCGTGGCGTACATCCGGCCGTCGAGCACGGCCTCGATCGCCGGCGGCATCGCATCGACGCCACCGATCAGGATCTCGGTGCGGCCGGCGCGCTGCATCGCATTGGACGCGGCCAACGCCATGTCGTCATTGTGGAAGAAGGCCGCATTGATTTCGGGGAACCGCGTCAGCAGCGAGTCCCAGATCCGGACCGCGTTGGTCACGTCCCAGTCGGCCGGCTGCTCGTCGAGCACCTCGATGTTCGGGAACTTGGACACCACCGAGTGGAAGCCGCGGGCGCGGCCCTGGGCGCCGGTGTGGCCGAGCGCGCCCTGGGTCATCACGATCTTGCCCTCGCCGTTCATCGCGTCGACCAGTGCCTGGGTCACCGCGGCACCCATGAACTCATTGTCCGGTGCCAGGAAGCTGTGGACGTCGATCTCCTCCAGCGGCGCGATCAGGGTGTCCATGTCGATGACCGGGATGCCGGCCTCGATCATCCGGTTGACCGGATCGGTCAGGGTGCCGATGCCGAACGCCTGGATCGCCACGAAATCCCACTCCTGGGAGGCCATGTTGTCGATCGCCGCACGCTGCTTGGTCGAGGAGAGTTCGCCGTCGAACCACGTCACCTCGACGTTGAACAGCTTGCCCCAGTATTCCGCCGCCTGCTTGCCCTGGGCGCACCAGGTCGCCTGCAGGCCGGCATTGGAGAAGGCCGCGCGCAGCGGCGTCTCGGAGCGGCCCATCTCCTGGGCCATGGCCTTGGCCAGGAACGGGTCGAAGCCCATGCCGACGGCCGCCAGCCCGGCGGCGCCTGCGGCGGTTGCCGCTCCGCCGAGGACGGAACGCCGCGAAACTGGCTTATTTGTACGATCATTGCTCATCAGGTTTCCTCCAGGAAGTTTATTCTCGTTCGGGAGCCTCAGATTAAGCGCCGTCGACCTTGGCGGTCAATCGAGTACGGGTTCATTTGTATGACGAAACCAATCTGCGTCGGTCCTCCGATATGGCCAAGTGTTGACTCGATTCACGGCCGGCCCAGCCCCAGATTGAATGAGAGGGTGCACAGGACCCATCGTCGGCAGGCTGGACGGCGCGAAAGAGTAGGGCGTCCCACAACGGATACCCTGTTGCGCTACCGCCGGCAACAGGAAGCGGAGGCCTCCCGGTCCTCGAGATCGGACTGTGGAAGCCCGGTACTGAAGTATGAGCCACGACCCCATGGCAACCACCAAGGAGCCAATGGCGATGCAGACTCCCGTTGAGATCGTGTTTCACAAGCTGGAGCGGTCAGAGGCCGTCGAAGCCCGCGTGCGCGAGCGCGTTGAACGGCTGGAGCGTTTCCACCCCCGCATCACGAGTTGCCATGTCTACATCGACGCAGCCCACCGCAACGCGCAGAAGAAGAGCCTGGAGTACCAGGTCCGGGTGGAGGTCCGGGTGCCGGGAACCGAACTGGCGGTCAGCAGCAAGCCGGGCGACGTCAACGCGCATGGCGACGTCTACATCGCCATCCGCGACACCTTCGTGGCCATGGAGCGGCAGCTGAAGCGCAGCCGTCGGCAGACGACCGGCGAGGTGAAGACGCATCTGTCGCCGTTGCAGGGCACGGTAGCAGAGCTCCATCCGGATCGCGACCACGGCCAGATCGCGACCACGGACGGCCGCCTCGTCTATTTCCACCGCAACAGCGTGGTCAACGGCGGCTTCGACGCGCTGAGCGAGGGCGCGACGGTCGAACTGTCCATCCAGCACGACGAAAGCGACAAGGGTCCGCAGGCGAGCACCGTTCGCCAGATCGGCCCGATGCGGTTCGTCGACGAGCCACGCTGACGGCGAGGGCGTTCGCGGTATCATGGTCTACGCGTCGTCACGGTGAGCCGACCAGGCGAACCGCGCGAGGTACAGATCCGGCGACGCGGCGTGGGCGCGCATCGCGGCCGCGAGCGTGGCCGGATCGGCGCCGGAAAGGATACCGGTCCTTACCAGCGCGGCGGCAAAGCCCGCGCGCTTGGCGCCGGCGATGTCGTGCTCGATGCTGTCGCCGATCCCGATGGTTCGGGCCGGCGGCGGCAGCGGTCCCAGGCGGGCGGCTTCCTCCAGCGCGACGCGGTAGATCTCCGTGAACGGCTTGCCGATCCGGGTTACCGGGCCGCCGAGTTCGGCGTAGAGGTCGGCGATCCGACCGGGGCCGAATCCGCTGCCCTCGGCCAGTACCATGACCTTGTCCGGGTTTGTGCACAGGCAGGGAAGCCCACGGGCCGCTGCCGGCGCCAGCAACGCGCGGTAGTCGTCGAGCGGCCGGATGTCGCCATCGCTGCCGGCCAGCAGCACGAAATCGGCATCGTCGGCAGCAGCGACCATCGCAAGGGGCAGGCCCGCGACCGCCGACTCGTCGCCGCGCCGGTTGACCAGCAGGCATCGCAACGGTTGCGCCGTTGTGGCCACCGGCAGCTGGCCACCGGCGATCTGCCGCCAGGCGACCTCGCCCGAGCAGAGACAAACATCGTAGCAGGCCCGATCGAAGCCGAGCGCCGCCAGCCGCGCCTCGTTGCTGGCCGCGCGACGACCCGAATTGGAGAGCAGGATCACGGTCTTGCCTGCTGCCTTGAGTTCGTGCAGCGCCGCGACGGCACCAGGATAGGCGGCCGACCCATCGTGCAGCACGCCGAACTGATCGACCAGGAACAGGTCGTAGTGCTCGACGATTGCGGAAAGTCCGTCCGCTGTCGTGATGGCGGGCATGGTCGTCCCGCTTCGAGGCGTCAGCACGGGTTCATCAGCGGTTCGCCGGCGATGAAGCGGCGGATCTCCTCGGCGATCTGCTCGGCGGTATGGGTCACGGTGCGCACCGAGGCGCCCGCAATGTGCGGCGTGAGCGTGACGTTCGGCAGCTTGAGCAGCGGCCAGTCGGCCGGCGGCGGCTCGATCGCGAAGGTCTCCAGCATGGCGCCGCCCAGGTGGTTGCTCGCCAGCGCGTCGTAGAGCGCGTCGTAGTCGACCATCGGACCGCGGGCGGTGTTGACGAAGATGGCGCCCGGCTTCATCGCGGCCAAGGCCGCGGCGTCGATGAAGCCGGTGGTTTCCGGCGTTACCCGGGCGTGGAGGGTGACCACGTCGGACCTGGCGAGCAGGGCGGCGCGGTCGACATGCTCGACACCGGCCCGCGCATCGTCGGCGCTGAGCTGGACATAGGGATCGGCGACGAGGATCCGGCAGCCGAACGCGCGCAGCAGCCGCACCACCCGGGTGCCGACCGCGCCGTAACCGATGACGCCGACCGTGAGCTCGTTCAACTCGCGGCCGGTGCGGTCGGTGCGGTAGAGGTCGCCGCGCCACTCGCCCTGGCGCAGCGCTTCGTGGCCTGCGCGGATCAGCCGGGTCTCGGCCAGGATGGCGCCGATGGTGAACTCGGCGACCGCGCTGGCGTTGCGGCCGGGCACGTTGACGACGCGGATGTTTCGGGCGCGGGCGGCGGCCATGTCGATGTTGACCGGGCCGCCGCGCGAGACGGCGACCAGCTGCAGCGCCGGCAGCCGGGCCATCATGCCGTCGGCGAGGGGCGACAGATGGGTGACGAAGATCTCGGCCTCGCCGATGAAATCCACCACCGCTTCGGGGTCGCCCATGTATTCCTTCAGCCCCCCAAGCTCTGGATGGGCGAGGCCCGGGCGGGCGTAGCCATGCTCCATCACCTCGTCGGGCCAGGGCAGCTCATCGGTCCGGATCAGGTGGCCGGGGCCGCAGGCGGCTTCGATCGCCTGACGGAACGTGTCTGAGAGCATGAACCGGTCACCGATGATGGCGATATGTCTAGGCATCCGCTGCTCCGCGCGCCTCGGCCAACTGCCGCCAGATCGGGATCATCGCGCGCTGGGCCCCGACATAAGCCGGATAGAGCCGGGCGTAGACCTCGGTCAGCGCAGGGTCCGGCGGCTCCAGCGCTCCGAGCCACGGGCCGACCCAGGCATCGGCGCAGGCGGCCATATCCGGATAGACGCCGAGGCAGACCGCCGCCATCATCGCTGCCCCGGCCGCGCCCGCTTCCTCGCGGCCGCCGCCCCGGACCGAAGCGCCCACCGCGGCGCCGATGATCTGACGCAAGGCGACGCTGCGGGCAGCACCGCCGGAGACGCGGATTTCTCCGGGCAGCGGGCCCATTGCGCCGTAGCAATTGCGCGCGGCGAGCGCCAAGCCTTCGAACACCGCACGCATCAGGTCGGCGTAGCGATGGCCGCTGTCCAGTCCGACGAACCCGGCGCGCGCATGCGGGTCGACGAAGGGGCCGCGTTCGCCAGCGTCCGAGATATGGGGCTGGTAGAGGATGCGGCCCGGCGCCGCGCCCAGCACCAGGTCGTCTATGCCGATGAGCTGGTCGGCGCGGCTGCGCCTCACACCGGCCGACGCGAGCACGTCGACCGCGAGGTCCAGCAGCCAATCGATGTTCAGGGTGGCCGCCATGTTGGACTGGAGCTGGGCATAGAAGCCGGGGACGGGGAACTTCATCGTCCAGCCGGTACTGTCCGGATTGAGGCGGACTTTGTCCGCGCCGTCCACCAGCGCGACATGTAATCCGGTCGAGCCGATTATGGTGAGCCCGGTCGAGCAGTCCGGGTCGTACAGACCGCCGCCAACGCAGGTGCAGAGCGCATCCACATAGGCCAGGACGACCGGCGTGCCGGCAGGTATTCCGATCTCGGCGGCGGCGCGTTCGCTCAGCGGGTCGTACTGGCGGGTTCCGTCGACGATTTCGGGCAGCAGGCCGCGGCGGTGGCTGAGACCGAGCAGTCGGACCACCTCGTCGCTGTAGGCAAGCGTGCGGTAGGAGCCGAAGGTGAACAGGCCCTCGGTCGGGTCGGTGGCGCGCCGGCCGGTCATCAGGAAGTACAGCCAGTCCTTGCAATGGAAAGCGGTAGCCGAGCGGTCGAGCAGGCCAGGCATGGTCTCGTCCATATAGGCGAGCTGGGCGCCCATCTGGCAGGCGGCGAAGCCGGTGCCCGTGATCAAGAACCGCTCGCGGTCTTCGGGCAGCGCGCGGCGGCGATCGGCCAGCGCGGCAGCCCGCGCGTCGAGCCAGAGCCAGCCCGGCGCTGTGGGTGTCCCGGCGTCGTCGATCAGCCAGGTCCCGTCGCCCTGGCCGGTGACCGCGATCGCCAGAGTGCGGCGGCCGAGGTCGGGGACCGACTCCGCCAGCCGGCGGAGCACAGCGGCGGTCTTGGTCCAGGTTTCCGCGGGATCCTGCTCGTAGCCGCCATCGCCGACCCGCTGGTAGACATTCGGTTCGGCGGCGACGCCCAGTTGGCGGCCGTCGTCGGCGAAGGCGACTGCCTTGATCACCGAAGTGCCGGCATCGATCCCGACGATGATGTCCGCCATGCGCGGCGCGTCCTCCCGACTGTCGAATCCCATCTTCAACGCGGCACAGATGTGCCCTGCCGATGCCGCCAGCGCAACGGATCCTTAACCACGCCGCGGCGATAAGCGAGGAATCGAGTGCGGAAATCCGCGACAGACTGGACGCCTCATGGACGGCTCGACTGCGACGTCACCTGAACTCTGCGCGCCCGACAGACCGGCACGCATGACTCCAGCCGCGCCCTGCGGCTGTCTGCTGATCATCCCGAGCGCGCGGCTGGCCCCGGCGGAACTCCAGGCCGAACTGGGGCCGATCCCGAGTGGTATGGTGCCTTATCGCGGCCGCCCCGCCTATGCCCATATCATCGGTCAGGTCGGTGCGCGAGCGGATGCGGTTGCGATCGCGGTGGGCGACAGCGGTGCGCTGCTCGCCGAGCACGCCGGCCACGCCTTCGGATCCACAGCCCAGTGCGTCGATGTCGGTCCGACTACCAGCCTGGGCGCCACCATCAGTGCCGTGCTCGACGACTGGTGCGCCAGCGGGCTCGCCTTGCCGACACGCCTGCGGATTCAGTTCGCCGACACGCTGATCGATGTGCCTGGCGCCGAGCCGGCGGATTCGACCGTGATCTACCATGGGCAGGCAGCCGACCTCTACCGCTGGACCTGCTTCACGGTCGACGAGGCGGGAGCCATCGAGCGCTTCATCGAGAAGGATGCCGACAAGGCCGGCGAGGACGTCTACGGCGTGGTTATCGGCGCCTTCGCAATCGCCGACGTCGCCGGGTTTCACCGGCGCCTGCGCGCGGCCTGCGACACGACGACTGCTGTCGATCCGTTCTATGCCGCACTGCGCGAGCACTTCAACGCCGCCCCGGCTGCACGGCGTGCGTTGCGCCCGGTGCGGCGCTGGACGGACTTGGGGCACCTGGACACCTATTACGCCGCCCGGCGCCAGGCCGGCATGAATGCCCGCGCGTTCAACGCGCTCGACGTGCGCGACCGGCGGGGGGTAATCCGCAAGACCAGCGCCAACCGGAGCAAGCTCGCCGACGAGATCCGCTGGTACCTGCGCCTGCCGAAGACGCTGGCTCATCTCGCCCCGCGGGTCCTCGACTACGACCTCGATCCGCAAGATCCGTTCGTCGAGATGGAGTTCTACGGCTACCCGGCGCTGTCGGACATGTACCTCTACGGCGCCCATGACGGTGGAGTCTGGGAACGGGTGATGGCCGCGCTGGGCGACGCCCTGGACCTGATGGGCAGCCATCGCCTGGTCCCCGGCGATCCGCGCGACCTGACGACGGCCTTGCGGTCGGTCTACCAGGAAAAGACGGCCGACCGGATCGCTGGCCTGCCCGAACAGGGGGTCCGGAGCCTGTTCGCCCGGGACGTCGTCACCATCAATGGCCTGCGCCGTCCGGGGCTCGCGGCGATGATCGGTCTGCTGCCCCGGCTCGCCGATGCGGTCGGGCTTTACGACTGCCCGCATTTCACCGTGATCCACGGCGACTTCTGCCTGTCCAACCTGCTGTTCGACCGGCGCAACTGCTTCCTGCGCTGCATCGACCCGCGCGGCCGGTTCGGCGGCTATGACATCTACGGCGATCCGCACTACGACCTCGCCAAGCTGCGGCACAGCTTCGTCGGCGGCTATGATTTCATGGTCAACGGCCTGGTCCGGGTCGATGCCGACGATGGCGGCGACGTGCGCTACACCCTGCTGCGGCAGCCGCGGCACCGCGCGATCGAGCGCCAGTTCGCCCGCTGGCTCGCCCGGCGCTGCCCGGACACGCTGGCGCGGATCGGCCTGATCGAGAGCCTGCTGTTCATCAGCATGACCCCGCTGCACGCGGACCGTCCCGACGCTCAGATCGCGATGATGGCTACCGGCCTCGACCAGTTCGGCCGGCTGGCGCAGGAGGCTGGCCTGGGATGAGCACGACCGTCGTCGTCACCATGGCCGGCGAGGGCCGCCGCTTCCGCGACGCGGGCTACACAGTTCCGAAGTTTGCCGTCGCGGTGCACGGGCGCACGTTGCTCGACTGGTCGCTGACGAGCCTGCAGCGTTTCGCCGCCATGGGCACGCGGGCAATCTTCGTCGCACGCGCCGAGGAAGATCCGGTGGCGGCCATCGCGCGCGCCTGCGCCGCTGTCGGTTTCGCCAACTGGTCGGTTGTGATGCTGGACAGGCCGACCGACGGCCAGGCGACGACCGTGCTCGCAGCCGAACCGGCCCTTGCCGATCCTGCCGACCGGCTGCTGGTGTGGAACGTCGACACGCTGGTCTGGCCGGACGCCCTGGACCCTGCCGACTTTGCCGGCGACGGCTGGCTGCCATGTTTCCCGGGGCTCGGTGACGCCTGGAGCTTCGCCCGCGCCGATTCGTCGGGGTTGGTCGCGGAGGTGCGCGAGAAGCGGCGGATCTCCGGCGACGCCACCATCGGGCTCTACGGGTTCGCCAGCTGGCAGGCGTTTCGCGACGCCTATGCCGACACCTACGCCGCCAGCGTGCCGCGCGAGGCGGGCGAGTGCTACGTGGCTCCGATCTACAACGCGATGATCGCCGCGGGCAAGGACGTGCGCCTGAGCCGGCTGCCCGCACACGCTGTGGTGCCGCTGGGGACGCCGGCCGACGTCGCGGCCTTCGCCGCCGCTGAGCCGGTCGTGGCCGCTGCATGACCCTGCCGATCATCCTGCTCAAGGGACTGTCGCAGTACGGCGCGTTGCGGCTGCATGTCGAGCAGCTCGCCGCCGCGCTGCGGGCCCGCGGGCAGGAGGTGTTCGTCTTCGATCACGCCCAGGAGACCTCGGATCGGCTGGTTGCCGCGCTCAACGCGGGCTGCCGGGCGGTCGTCTCCTTCAATGGGGTCGGGCTCGACATGCTGGTCGAGGACAGGCCGTTCTACGACGTGGTCGGGGTGCCGCTGGTGACGATGATCGTCGACCACCCGGCCCACCACGCCCAGCGGCTGGCTGCAGCCGGGACCCGCGTGGTGATCAATGTGATCGACCGCAGCCACCTGGCCTGGCTTGCCGATGTGTTCGGCCGCGACCGCTTTCAGATCACCGGCCTGCTGCCGCCGGGCGGCAATGTGGACGCGCCCCCCGAGGACAACGACGTCGACTCGTTCCTGGCCCGGCGCGACATCGCGCTGCTGTTCACGGGCACCTACCGCGGCGTCCCCGAGCGCCAATGGTCGAAGCTGGGCAGCCCCTTCGTCCGTGGCGTCCTGGATGCCGCCGCCGACCTCTGCCTCGCGCATGACATGCTGCCGGTCGAAGAGGCCCTGCAGCAGGCGCTGGCCAGTCACGACGTGCAGGTGTCCGGCGAAACCCGGCGCCGGTTCTGGCGGCTGGCCGCGTCGCTCACCGACTTCGTGCATGGACTGCGCCGCCACCAGGCGCTGAGCGCGATCGGCGAAGCGGGCCTGCCGCTCAGCCTGTACGGCCGCGATTGGGACCCCTATCTCGAGGCCCATCCGCACGTGGCCTACGGCGGTGAGGGCAGCTTCGAGGAAACGCTGCAGCACCTGAAGCGCACCCGGATCTGCCTCAACACCAACACAAATTTCGTCGCCGGCGCCCACGAGCGCGTGTTCGCCGCCCAGTGCGCGGGTGCCGCCGTGTGCACCGACGCCAGCCGCTACTACCAGGACATGTACCGGGACGGCGTGGACATCATGCTCTACCGTTGGACCCGGCTTGCGGAACTGCCCGGTTTGATCGGCTCCTATCTGAACGACCCGCCCCGCCTGGCCGGGCTCGCCTTCGCCGGCAGGGCAACCGCCGAGGCACACCACGGCTGGGAGAGCCGCGCCGATACCCTGCTCGGTCAGATCGACATCTACTACGGATTCGGCCGCTGCGCCTGAGGAGCCGATCGGCGGCCGGTCGGCGCGGACACTCCTCGAATTGCGGCGCGGCGGCAGGCGCCGCCGCACGCAATCGGCGTGAATCCTGCCGGCTATTGGAACACGGCCCGGGAGACGCGATAATTGTCGGCTGGATCCATGGCGCTGGAGGAGATGTCCATTGTGTCCGTATAGAGCGTTATGGTCGTGATCCTGGGGTTCTCAGTATAGAGTATGAGGGAGGTCTCGTCGGCGCGCGCAGACCATTGGACGGGCGCCGCGGTCGTGGGATACGGACCCTCCCAGGTGCTTGCTTCGATCTTTCGGAAGGTGCCGACCAACTGCTCGCTCGGACCCCTCACCAGATCGAAGCTTATGAGGTGAAGCCCGTCCATCTGCGTCGCGGCGACTGGTGCCGCAGCCGGCGCCGCAGCCGGCGCCGCAGCCTGCTGCGGTGGCTGATCGTTACGGTCTCCGTCGGACCGGCAGCCGGTCACGGCCAGCATCACGACAAGAATCAGGCCGGAGAACCTTGCGACAGAAGCGGTCATGGGGGCGTCTCCTTCGGGATGTGCGGGGATAGGGTGAGGACGTTCGGCGACAGAAGCAACAGCGTGCAACGCAGTTGCCTCTCGGACCAGACTATGTGAGAGCTTTCCCCGGCCCAACCGAATTGACGGACTTGGACCGACATAACTCCTTTGCCGCAGGCGCGTCGCTGTTCCGATAGCATGGCGCTGGCAACGAGTAGGAGGCTGCCATGCAACTCACCGCCGACCAGCTGGAGACCTTCGACCGCGACGGCTGGCTTCTGCTCGAGGATATGTTCTCGGCGCCCGAGGTCGCGCTGCTGAAGCGCGAGGCCGCCCGGGTCTATGCCCTCGACCGCCCGGAGGTATTCCGGGAGAAGGACGGCAAGACCGCCCGGACCGCCTTCGCCGCCCATACCTACAATGAGGCGTTCCGCCGTCTGGGCCGCCATCCGCGGCTGGTCGAGCCGGTGAAGCAACTCCTCGGCGGCGACGTCTACATCCACCAGTACAAGCTGAACGCCAAGGCCGCTTTCGGCGGCGACGTCTGGCAATGGCACCAGGACTACGGCACCTGGGCCCGGGACGACGACATGCCCGAGGCGCGGGCCATGAACATAGCGCTGTTCCTGGATCCGGTGACCGAGTTCAACGGCCCGCTGATGTTCATCCCGGGTTCCCACAAGCAGGGCGTGATCGAGGCCGGCCACGACGTCGCCACCACCTCGTACCCGCTGTGGACGCTCGACCAGGACACCATCCGCCGGCTGGTCGCCGAGGGCGGCATCGTCGCGCCAAAGGGGGCCCCGGGGACGGTACTGATGTTCCATTCGACCCTGGTCCATGGCAGCTCCAGCAACATGTCCCCCTTCGACCGGTCGATCGTCTATCTGAGCCTGTGCCGGGTCGACAATCACATCCGGCGATTCTCGCGCCCGGAATGGATCGCCCACCGCGATTTCACGCCCATCGAATGCCTGCCGGACGATTGCCTGGCCCCGCTGCTGGGCGAGAAGGCAGCCTGATCGCAAAGGACAAGCCACATGAATTTGCACGCCCTCATGGCCGCCCGTGCCGACCGTCCCGTCCGGGTCGGGCTCATCGGTGCCGGCAAGTTCGGCGCCATGTTCCTGGCCCAGGTACCGTTCATGCCGGGCCTGCATGTGGCCGCGATCGCCGACCTGCGGCCGGACGGCGTGCGCGCGCGGCTGAAGGCGGTCGGCTGGGACGAGGCGCGCGGCCAGGCTGCGGACCTGGACGCCGCGCTGGCCACCGGCGGGACCTGGATCGGCGACGACGCTATGGCGATGATCGCGTCCGAACCGATCGAGATCGTGATCGACGCCACCGGCGACCCAGCTTCCGGCATCGCTCACGCGCTCGCCTGCTTCGAACACGGCAAGCACCTGATCATGGTCAATGTGGAGGCGGACGCGCTGGCCGGGCCGCTGCTGGCGGAGCGGGCACGGCAGGCGGGGGTGCTCTACTCGCTCGCCTATGGCGACCAGCCGGCGCTGATCTGCGAGCAGGTGGACTGGGCGCGGGCCTGCGGCATGCGCGTGGTGGCGGCTGGCAAGGGCACCCGCTACCGGCCGGAATTCCACGGCTCCACCCCCGACACGGTCTGGGGCTATTACGGGCTGACGCCGGAGCAGGCCCAGGCGGCCGGCATGAACCCGAAGATGTTCAACTCCTTTCTCGACGGCACCAAGTCGGGCATCGAGATGGCGGCGGTGGCCAACGCCACCGGGCTGACCCCCAGCCCCGGCGGGCTGAAGTTCCAGCCCTGCGGTGTGCATGACATCGCGCGGATGCTGCGGCCAGCGGAGGTGGGCGGCATCCTGCACCATGCCGGCCAGGTCGAGGTGATCTCCAGCGACGAATTCGACGGCCGCGCGGTGGTGGGCGACCTGCGCTGGGGCGTCTATGTGGTGATCGAGGGCCCAAGCGACTACGCCGCCCGCTGCTTCGGGGAGTACGGCATGATCACCGATCCGACGGGCCGCTACACGGCGCTCTGGCGCCCCTACCACATGATCGGGCTCGAGCTCGGCGTCTCTGTCGCCAGCATCGCCGCCCGCGGCGAGGCGACGGGCGCGGCGCGGCAGTGGCTGGGCGATGTGGTGGCGACCGCCAAGCGCGACCTCGCACCGGGCGAAGAGCTGGATGGGGAGGGCGGCTACACCGTCTGGGGCCGGCTCTATCCGGCGGAGCGGTCGCTGGCCATCGGCGGCCTGCCGATCGGGCTGGCCGACAGGGCGCGGCTGCTGCATCCGGTCCAGGCCGGCCAGCCGGTCCGCTGGTCCGATGTGGCGCTGGACGCGGAGCAGCCGGCGGTCGCCCTGCGCCGCGAGATGGAGCGCGCCTACGCGCCGCAGGCGGACGCGGCGGAGTAAAGCCCCTTGACCTCAGCTTAGCTTGAGCTTGTAGCCTGCGGCCCTTCGAACCACGCAGGAGGACCGCCGACGATGGGCAAGCCGCAACACGAGGCCGGGGCAGAACGCATGCCGGTCACTGTCATCAACGTATTCACGCCGAGGCCGGGAAGACTCGAGGACCTCGTCGCCGTGCAGCAGGCTGCGCTGCCGGGATTCCGCGGCCGGGTCCCGGGGTTGCTAGGCAGCCGCTTCTACCGGGCGCTGGACGGGCGGAACGCGGTGCTGGTCAGCGTGTTCGAGACGCCGGACGACTTTCAGCAGTTCCGCGGGTCCGATCTGTTCGCCGCTCATCGCGACCGGATCTCGCCCCTGCTGGAGGGAACGAACCCGGGGCTCTACGAACTGGTGTACGAGGCAGGGGAGGGTGCGGCTGCCGGCTGAGTGTCGCCTGCGGCGACTGTTCAGGCGACGGCGGGGGGGCGGATCGCGATCCGTTCGATCACCCCGAGGATGACGGACCGGCCGGCCCTGCGGTCGATGAACGGGCAGTCGATCGATTCGATGTCCACCAGGTCCTTCCGGTCGTTGAGGATCGTCCCGCGCACCAGATGGCAGCGGCCGGTATCGGCGACCCGCTCGTAGTGGCTGGTGAGCGCTAGGGCGCTGTCCGGGCTGCAGATCTCAGCGACCGGCCCCGTCGCCTTGCAGTGCGGGAAGACCTCGTGCATGGCCTCGCCCCGGATGGCGAACACCCAGTCGGCAGGGGCGCGACGCTTGACCAGGTAGAGGTGGGCGACAACCGTCCTGTGCTCGGTCACGTCGAAGCACGACCAGTCGGGCGGCAAGCCGCCGGCGACGGCGTTCCACCAGTCGAAGAGGTGGCGGACCTTCCGGCTGACGCAATCGAGTGCCCCGTCCAGGCGATGGACGGCCGCGCCCCTCAGCGGCGTCAGGCTGGGGCTGCCGGCATCCGGGTGGCTGCGCTCGCGGTTGAGAGGGACGTTCATGGAGCGACGCTATCACGGGTGCGTTAAGGAATTCCTCGAAGCGCGCGGGCGGTTCACTGCCGACCGGGTTGCCGCGACCGGCGAATTGGTCCAGAACCCGCGGCAGGTCGCAGCAGGCCTTTCCGAGGCCGAGTCCGGCCTCCTCTTGCTCCACGGTGACGCGTTTCGATGAGCCAGCAGGCAATCCTGTCCATCCAGTCCCATGTCGCCTACGGCCATGTCGGCAATGCGGCGGCGGTGTTCCCGCTGCAGCGGCTGGGGTTCGAGGTGTGGCCGATCCACACGGTGATGTTCTCCAACCATACGGGCTATCCGACCTTCCGCGGACCGGTGTTCAGCCCCGACGACCTGGGCTCGGTGTTCCAGGGGATCTTCGAGCGCGGCGTGCTGCCCGGCTGCGCTGCCGTGCTCAGCGGCTACATGGGAACGTCGGCCCTGGGGGAGGTCATCCTGGATGCCGTCCGCCGGGTGCAGGCCGCCAACCCGCGCGCGCTCTATTGCTGCGATCCTGTGATGGGGGATGTGGATGGCGGCCTCTACGTCCGGGAAGGCATTCCCGAGTTCATGCTCAATCATGCCGTGCCGGCGGCAACGATCGTAACGCCGAACCAGTTCGAGCTCGGGCTGCTGACCGGGCACGACACGGCCACCCTGACCCACGTCCTCGCCGCAGCGAACCTGTTGCTCGGGCTCGGCCCGCGGCTGGTGCTGGTGACGAGCCTGGTGCGCGAGGAGGCACCCGACGATTCGATCGAGATGCTGCTGGTGGCGCAGGAGGGTGCGTGGCTTCTGGGAACCCCGCGCCTGCCCCTCGCGGTCGCGCCGAACGGGTCGGGCGACGCGACCGCGGCGCTGTTCCTGGCCAACGTCTTGCGCTTCGGCGCGCCGCAGGCCGCGCTCGAGGCGACGGCGGACGCGATCTACGCCGTCTTCGAGGCCACCGCTGCGGCAGGGACCCGCGAACTGCAACTGATCGCCGCCCAGGAGGCGATCGCAGCGTCGCGGCCGGGCGGCCGCTTCCTGGCCGAACGGGTCGGCTGATCGGCCGGGATCAGAACAGGCCCTCGAGGTCCGCGCGCGGCTGCGAGCCGGCCCAGTTCCATGTGCCATCCCGGTTGCAGACCGTCACCACCAGTGCCTTCGGCTCAGCTGGATCCTCCAGGGTGAAGATGATCTCGCGGCAGCGGGTGACCTCGCCGAACTCACGGACAAGCTCGACGTTGCCGTACTTGCCGCCGCCTGCCCAGCCTATCACCTCGCCTGGCTTGGCATCGCCGGTGGCGCGCGCAATCGCCGCCTGCAGGGCTTCCGTCTGTTGCTGCTCGTAGACGCCCCATGCGGTAGAGGCGCTCCAGCTCGCGATCACGCCCGCCGCCAGCCCGATCAGCGGATTGCCGGTCGCCGTGCCGGCAGCGAGGCCGACCCCGAGGCCGGCGCCCTGCTGGGTCGATTCCTGGCCCAGGGAACAGGCCGACAGCAGGGCCAGAGACAGAAGCATGGAACAGGATCGCAGGCGGATCATGATCGGGTACTCGTTCTGCTTCAGGGGCGCAGGGTAGAGGTCGCCGGGGCCGGTTCAGTTCCCGTCGGCAGGTGGCCAGTGTCCCTCCGCCTTGGCTGCGACAGCCGCCGCAAGCGCCGTCCGCGCCCTGGCGAACACCTCTGCCCATTCCCCCGGCACCTGCTGGCGGAACAGCCGCATCGAGGGGTACCAGGGGGTCCGATCGCTGTCGACCGGGTAGATCCAGTAAGGATGGTAGGGCAGCAGGTTCCAGACCGGGCGGCCGAGAGAACCGCACAGGTGGGCAACCGAACTGTCGGTCATGATCACCAGGTCGAGCATCTCGATCGCGGCGGCGGTCTCGGCGAAGTCGTCCACACGGGTCCCGATATCGAGAATCACAGCATCGGCGCCCGAGGCGACGAGGTCGCCCTCGCGCGGACCCTTCTGCAGGCTGTAGAGCTGGACGCCGGGCACGGTCCCGAGCGGCAGGAACTGCTCGAGGGAGACCGCCCGCTTCGCGTTGCCCTTGAAGGTGACGCTGCCGGACCAGACGATGCCGACCTTGAAGCGGTCGCCGCCCGGGGCGATCAGAGGGGCGACGCGCGCGCGCGCTGCTTCCGGCACGGTCAGCGCCACGGGGGCGCCCGGCGCCATCACGTCGGCGCCGAGGATCCGCGGCAGCGTCATCAGCGAGCAATGGGTGTCGAAGGCCTCAAACCGCTCCTCGGATGCGACCAGCCGGGAGACGCCGGGACACCCCTGGAGCAGCCGGCGCAGCGGGGGCTTGCATTCCAGGACGACGACCGCCTCCTGCTCCACCAGCTGCGGCAGGAAGCGCAGCGCCATCAGCGTGTCGCCGTAGCCCTGTTCGGGATGCAGGTAGATGGTCTTGCCCGCCAACGGCTCGCCGTTCCATTCCGGCTGGGGATAGCTGCGCGGCTTGACCTCGCCGGTCTGCCGACGGGCCTCGTAGTCGCGCCAGCCATCGCGGCTGCGTCCGAGGTGAAGCAGGATCAGGGACCGGTCCCAGCGATAGGTCGGGTTGTCGGGCTTGCGGGCGACGAGGGTGTCCAGTTGGGTCAGCGCCTCCTCGAACCGCGTCGCCTCGCGCAGGGCAACCGCGTAGTTGTGTCGGCCGCGGTCGTCGTCGGGATCGCGGGCGACCACCGCCTGCTGCAGCGCGAGCGCCTCGTCGAGACGGTCCATGTCTTTCAGCACGTTGCCGAGGTTGCCCATCGCCGCCACGTCGTCCGGCGCCAGCTCCAGCGCCCGGCGATAGCAGATCTCGGCGGCCGCAAACGCCTTCCGCTCGCGCAGCGCCACGCCGAGGTTGCACCAGATGCCGCTGTCCTGCGGCCGCACGGCGAGGTAGCGGCGGTAGAGCGGGATCGCCTGCTCGGTCCTACCGCCCTGGTGCAGCCGGATGGCGTCGGCGCGGACGGCAGCCAGGGGATCGGCCCCACCGGCAGCCGCCCCATTGTCCTTCATGGCTGTCGGGCCCTCGGGCGAAGCTTCAAGCGGCCGCGCGGAGGTAGTCGCGGGTCAGCAGCTCGGCGATCTGCACCGCGTTGGTCGCCGCACCCTTGCGCAGGTTGTCGGCGACGATCCACATCGAGAGGCCGTAGGGCACGGTCGGATCCTTGCGCAGGCGGCTGACAAAGACCTTGTCTTCGCCCGCAACCTCCGCCGGCGTGACGTAGCCTTCGTCGACCCGATGGTCGATGACGCCGGCGCCGTCGGCCTCGCGGATGGCCTCGCGCGCCGTGTCCTCGTCGATCGGGCGCGCGAATTCCACAGTTACCGCCTCGGCATGACCGACGAACACCGGAACGCGCACGCAGGTCGCCTGCACCTTGATGTCGGGGTCGAGGATCTTGCGCGTCTCGACCGCCATCTTCCACTCTTCCCTGGTCGAGCCGTCTTCCATGAAACTGTCGATGTGCGGGATCACATTGAAGGCGATCTGCTTGGTGAACAATTCCGGCTTGATCGGATCGTTGACGTAGACGCCGCGGGTCTGGGTGAACAGCTCGTCCATACCCGCCTTGCCGGCGCCGGAAACCGACTGGTAGGTGGCGACGACGATCCGGGTGATCTTGGCGAGGTCGTGCAACGGCTTCAGCGCCACCAGCATCTGGATGGTCGAGCAGTTGGGGTTGGCGATGATGCCGCGTTTGGCGTAGCCGCCGATCGCTTGCGGGTTCACTTCCGGCACGATCAGCGGCACGTCGGGGTCCATACGGAAATGGGACGTATTGTCGATCACCACTGCCCCGGCGCGCGCCGCACGCGGCGCATGCTCGGCCGAAATCTTCGAGCCCGGGGAGAACAGGGCGATGTCGATGCCCTTGAAGTCGAAGGTCGCCAGGTCGCGTGCGGTCAGGATCTGCTCGTCCCCGAAGGAGAGCTCCGTCCCGACCGACCGGCTCGAGGCCAGCGCAACCACCTCGTCGGCGGGAAACTCGCGGTCGGCGAGCGTGTTCAGCATCTCGCGGCCCACATTGCCCGTGGCTCCGACGACTGCGACCCGATATCCCATAGTCCTGCTCCAGTTCCGCGCCTTTCCGGCGCGCCATGACCGGCTCCGTCGCGTCGCGCCGCGTGAGGCGGAACCCTTCGCCGCTGCCGTCCGCGATGCTGGTGCGAAGCCCGCCGACGGTGGCATGATAGGCTGCGGACCGCCGGCAACGGCGTGTTAAGTAGAGGCTTTCCGCCGAAAGTTCAATGCGCCTCGTGCAGGCAGACCGCCGGGGTAGAAGCCCGGCGATACACAGGAGCAACCCGATGGCGCGCCGCTGCTCATCCTATGGCGAGTTCTGGCCCGTTTACCTGCGCGAGCATTCTCGGCCGAGGACGCGCCTGATCCACTTCGTCGGCACCGGCGCCTCGCTGCTGGCCCTGATCGTCGCTCTGGCCACCCAGACCTGGTGGCTGCTGATCGTGGTGCCGATCGCCGGCTACGCACCGGCCTGGTATGCGCATTTCGTGGTCGAGCGCAACCGGCCGGCCACGTTCACCCATCCGTTCTGGTCGCTGATCAGCGACTTCCGCATGTTCTTCCTATGGTGCGCAGGCCAGCTCGAACCGGAGCTCAGGCGCGCTGGCATCGTCAGCAATCCCTGATTGGTCGGGGTAAGATGTCGAATATTCGTGCCTCAGCGAGGCATTTCCGGCTATCATAGCTGGGCTGACTCAGACTAATTCCACGAACGTATCAAGTCATTGGGAGGGAAGAATGAAGATTCGCACGTTGCGTGACGCGAGTACGGGGGTCCTGTTGCTTGCCGTTGCAGGCTTTGCTGCCGGCTGCCAGTCGACTCCGCCCGCCGCCGAATCCATGGCCGATGAGTCGATGGAGTCGATGGAGACGATGGCCGCGATGTCCATGGTTTCGGCGTCCGATCAGGCCGCAACCGACAGCATCGTCGTCGCCAGCGTCACTATGGAGTCCGCCGGTTTCGTCACCATCCACGCCAGCAATCCCGACGGATCGATGATCGCGCCGGACTCGATCGGCCATGTCGCGGTGCCGGCCGGCACCAGCGAGAACGTCGTGGTGCCGCTTGATACGCCGGTCGCGGCCGGTGACGTGGTCCATGTGATGCTGCACGAGGACACCGGCGAGATCGGAGTCTATGAGTTCAGGGCGGGCGCGACCGAGTTCGACCTGCCGGTGATGATGGACGGCCAGATGGTGATGACGCCGATCACCATCCAGTAGCACGCCAGCCTCCTTGCGCCCGGCTCCCGTGCCGGGCGCAAGCCACCCCTCGACAGCGCCTCACTCCCTCCGGCGCAGTCGCGCCTTAGCCAGTCGCCATAGCGGCGTCTGGGACAGGAGCATCAGCAGCAGGGAAACGGTGAGGACGCAGGAGATCGGGTGGGTGACGAATTCCAGCAGGAACAGGCCGACATCCTCGCGAGCGCCGATCATGGCGCGCCGATAGTTCGCGTCCATCATCGGACCCAGGATCACGCCCAGGATCACGGGGCCGACCTGGTAGCCGTAGGTCTTGAGGAAGTAGCCGATCACCCCGAAGGCGAGCATCCAGTAGATGTGGACCGGGTTGTTCTGGATCGCATAGGCACCGACCGACGACAGGATGATGATCAGGGGGATCAGGATCGCCTTCGGGCATTCGACGATCTTGGTGAAGATCCGGATGCCGGTCAGCCCGAATAGCAGCAGGAACAGGTTGGCCAGCGCCAGGTTGCCCACGGTGAACCAGAACAGGTCGGGTGTTTCCGTCAGCAGCAGCGGACCGGGGCGGAGGCCGTGGATGAACAAGGCGCCGATTATGACCGCGGTGACCGCATCGCCGGGGATGCCGAGCGTCAGCATCGGCACGAAGGCACCCCCGATCGCGGCATTGTTGGCCGCTTCCGGCGCGACCAGCCCTTCCTTGGCGCCCTGGCCGAACGGCACCTCGGGATTTTTGGTGGTCCGCTTGGCATTGTCGTAGGCGAGCAGGGCGGCGATGTCGCCCCCCGTTCCGGGCAGGGCGCCGATGATCGTCCCGATCCCCGAGGCGCGGAGCGCGAGCTTGAAGTAGCGTTTCACGTCCCTGAAGCGCGGGATGATCCGGTCCACCCGTTGCTTGACCGCCGCCACGTTCAGCGTGTGCAGCTGGACCAGGGCCTCGGCGACGCCGAAGAACCCGATCATGGCCACCACATAGGGAATCCCCCCGAGCAGCGTGATCGAGCCGAAGGTGAACCGGCCCTGGGCGGTCAGCGGGTCCAGGCCGACCATGCCGATGAGCACGCCGAGCGCGCCGGCGAAGGCGCCCTTGGCGAAGCTCTCGCCCGACAGGGTCCCGACGAGCAGGATGCCGATCAGGCCTAGCAGCAGGTAGTCGCGCGAGGTGAACATCAGCGCGAAATCCGAGATCACCGGCGCAAACAGGGCGAGGGCGAGAACCCCGACCAGGCCGCCGATCACCGACATCACGGTGGTCAGGCCGATCGCCTCGCCGGCCTCGCCGCGCTTGGCCATCGGATAGCCGTCGAGTGCGGTGGCGATGGCGCTCGGCGCGCCCGGAATGTTCAGCAGGATCGCGGTCCGCGAGCCGCCATAGACCCCGCCGACAAACACCCCGGCGATCAGCGCGAGCGCATCGTTCACCTGCCACTTGAAGGTGAAGGAGATCAGGATCGAGACCGCCATGGTGACGGAAAGGCCGGGAATCGCCCCGACATAGATCCCGGCCAGGGTGCCCGCCGCGGTCAGGGCAAGCAGCGACGGGTCGAGCCAGGACAGGAACAGGAACTCCATCGACTCCGACACGTCAGGACAGCCCTTGCAGCACGGTCCCCGTCGGCAGCACGACCTGGAACACGATCCGGAAGATGACGTAGATCGCCGCGAGGGAGCCTGCGGTAAGGATCGCGGTGACGAGCGGGTTCCTGCGCCACAGGACCTGCAGGCTGATGAACAGGAACAGCCCGGACGAGACCACGAAACCGAGCAACGGCATCAGGGCCACATAGCCCGCGACGAGGCCGAGCACGATCGCGTGGCGCAGTGGCGTTACCTCGCGGAGAAAACGGAGTGCGCCACCGCCAGGAGAAGGACTGCGTAGCGCCGAGACCAGGATCGTCGCCGTGGAGACGATCAGCACGCCGGTCGCCAGCATCGGGAATACGCCGGGCGTCGCCAGGCCGGAGAAGCCCGAGATCAGATATGCCTCCCAGAACAGCCACAGGCTGCACAGGACCAGGATGACGGTGAACGTCAGCTCACCCGGCCGCCGCGGTTCGCGAGCCGACATCCCAGTTCTCCGGCAGCAAGTGAGGCCGGCCCGCGCCGAGGCGGGCGCCCGCACTGTGGGCTATGGGCGCGGAATGCCCAGGTCCTCCGGGCTGACCGCGGCCGCTCCGGTGTCCTGCAGCGCCCAGACCGTCACCTGCTGCCATCGGGTCAGGAACGCCTCCGCCTCGTCGCCGGAGATGTTCATCATGACGTTGCCGCGGTTGGCCATCAGGGTCTGGAAGTCTTCCCGCTCGGCGGCAGCGTGATAGGCCTCGACCAGCACCGCCTTCACCTCTTCAGGCACCTCGCTGCGGACGAACACGCCGTAGAACGGGCCCCAAGGCAGGTATCGCGCCATGTCGGGAAGTGCATCGGTGATCGCCGGGACGTCGGGCAGCGTTTCCACGGGCTCGGTGTTGACCACTGCGAGCGCCCGCATGTTCCCGGCGCGGATCTGCTCGGCCGCGGCCGAGATGCCCGACGGCATGAAGTCGACCTCGCCGCCCAGCAACGCCGTAAGGCCCGGGCCTTCGCCGTCGAAGGGAATTGCGATCACCTCGAACGGCGCGGAATTGGAGATCAGGGCGGCGATGGTAGAGGGCAGGCCGCCCGGGCCGGTCGATCCCATCTTCACTTCGCCGGGGCTCCCCTCGATGGCGGCGAGCAGGTCCTCGATCGTCTGGTACTGCGAGTCCGTCGGCACGACGATCACCGCCACACCGCGGCCCAGGATGTTGACAGGGTAGAAGTGCGAATAGTCGACGTTGCTTACGCCCATGACGCCGTGGAGCTGTGGATTCTCGGCGCCGTAGAGCAGCGTGTAGCCGTCGGCTGGGGCGGCGGCGACATAGGCGGTCGAGATCGCACCGGCGCCGCCCGCCTTGTTGAGCACGACGATCGGCCTGCCGAGCAGCTCTTCCGCCGCCGGGTTGACCGCCCGGGCCACCACGTCGGTCGCGCCGCCGGCGCCCCACATCACCACGCCGAGGAGTTCGCGCTCCGGAAAGTCCTGCGCCATCGCGCCGGCGGACATGCCGAGCGCCGCGAACGCAGCTGTGAGTCTGGCCAGCATCCTATCCCTCCCCCTGTTATGGCCGAACGCATATCTTGCGACGGCTTTGGCAGGAGGGTGCAGGTGGGGTCCGGCCATGTCAATGATGCGGCGGCGGCGATCCGGCGGCGATGGGCCGCCGCGATGCCGGATGCGCGGTTACCAGAGGCTCTTCAGCTTCTCCCAGCCGTCCGCGGAGGTTATGATGGCCACTGCGGTGGCCATGGTTTCGCTGTCCCGGTTGCCGGTGAAACTCCAGGACCCGGAAAGCAGGAACACGGCGCCCATCGCTGTTGTGCAGCCCCCGCGCGCCGACTCGACGACCTCCCGGCTCACCGTCTCCTTCGGCCGCGTCTCCCCGGCGGCCGCGGAGTACAGTTTCTTGCCGAGCGAATGAAATCCCTTGAGTATCGCCGAAGCCCCCAATGTGCCCACGCCGATGGCGACCAGCGCGACGTTGCGCTCTTTCTTGTCGATGATGTAGCCGATGTTCTTCGCGCACTTTCGACACGCGCAGCTATAGTTGACGTCCCTGCTTCCGCCGCGCAGGGCATCCGCCTTGAGGTCGTGCAGACTGAATATCTTGCCGGCCTGGGTGGCGACCACGGCCGCACCGATCCAGGGCGCCAGCGCCGCACCGATAGGGGCAATGGCGGTGCCCACGGCCACCGAACCCACGGTGAACCCGACCTGCAGTCCGCTGGAAACACCCGCGGCCGCGGCGCCATGCGAAACCCCGGCCTGAACTGCGGCAGGCGCCAGCTTGGCGGTCAGGGATGCCAGGACGCTCTTGAACTTGCCCCAGGCCCCGTGTGTGTACTGACCCTGCTTGAGGATCAGGCCGCTGAGCTGGTTGAGTTGTTCCGGTGATGGCAGGCCCATGTCGTACGCACCCCGCTTGCTTCGTCTGAGTCAGTTGTGTCCGATGAGGCGTTAAGAATCCGCGAAATCGAACCGACTGGAACGACTGCCGCTATGGCGGCTCTCGAGGTTGACGCTCGGAGCTTATTCATACTATGATTGAAGAAAAGCTGGTTGAAGCGGGGGGGGCGAACGTGCAGCCGATACCGAATTCGGCGGAAAGGGATCTTGCGGGGGCCAGCTCGGCGTTGCTCAGCATCCGCAAACTCAGCAAATCCTATGGCGGCCTTCGTGCGGTCGACAACGTGAGTCTCGACGTGCGGCGTGGCGAGATTCTCGCACTTGTCGGCGACAACGGTGCCGGCAAGTCGACACTGATCAAAGCGATCTCGGGCGCGGTCGCGCCGGACGAAGGAGAGATCCTTCTCGATGGCGAGCCCGTCTCCGTGAGGACTCCACGGGACGCCAGGGCGGCGGGCATCGAGACCGTCCATCAGGGCCTGGGCCTGGTCGACGCGCTCGACGTCACCCAGAACGTGTTTCTCGGCCGCGAGCGGGTCCGCAAGGTCCTGGGCCTGCTGCCGCAACTCGACCAGTCGAGGATGCGGCGCGAGACCCGCGAGCTGCTCGAGCGGTTCGCCATCGACCTGCCGACGCTCAACGAGCCGGTGATGCGCCTCTCCGGCGGGCAGCGCCAGACCGTTTCGATCTGCCGCCTCCTGTTGGTCGAGCCGCGGATACTGATCATGGATGAACCGATGGCGGCGCTCGGGGTCGACGAGGGCCAGAAGGTGCTGGATCTGCTCGTCAACCTGCGCGAGCGTGGGCTGGCGATCATCGTCATCAGCCACAATCTCGAGCACGTCCTGGCTATCGCCGACCGCATCGCGGTGATGAAGAACGGCCGGCTGGTCGGTGCCGTCGCCACCGGCGAGACCGACCGCCAGTCGGTCGTATCGATGATCACCTTCGGCAGCGCGTAGCAACCAAGAAGGGAGGCGAGGTTCGGACATGGCGGTCACAGCCACTCAGATGGACAAGAGGGCGATCGGCAGATCCGATCGACGCTTCCGCCTGGACGGTCTCGGGCTGACGCTGGTGATCGTCGCGCTGGCCGTGATGTTCACGCTGATCAATCCGAACTTCGCCACGATCACCAACTTCCTGAACGTGCTCACCCAGGCGTCGACCTATGTCATCCTCGCCATGGGCATGACGTTCGTCATCTCCAGTGCCGGCATCGACCTCTCGATCGGCTCGATCCTCGCGCTCGTCACCTGCCTGCTGTTCTGGATGATCCAATCGCTCGGCATGCCATCCGGGCTGGCCGTGCCGATCATGTTCGGCCTCGCCGTTCTGCTCGGGCTCATCAACGGCGTCATGATCACCTACCTGGCCATTCCGGCCCTGATCGCCACCCTGGGCTCGATGGTCACCCTGCGCGGCTTCGCGCTCGTCCATTCCGCCGGCAACCTCTGGTTCGGACTGCCGCCGGAGCTGCTTTACCTGGGCCAGGGAAAGCTCTTCGGCGTCGTTCCGGTCCCGGTCATAATCGCCGCGTTCGCAGTCGCCGCCTGTTACTGGCTGTTCAAGAAGACCAGGTTCGGCGTTCACGTCTGCGCCGTCGGCGGCAACCGGGAGGCTGCACGCCTGGCCGGCATCCGGATCAATCGGGTCACCATCCTGGTCTATGTGCTGATGGCGGCCTGCACGGCCCTGGGAGGACTGCTCTGGGTGGCCCGCGTCGACGGCACCCAGGCGACCATCGGCACGGGCATGGAGATCCACGTCATTGCAGCCGTGATCATCGGAGGCACCAGCCTGTTCGGTGGCAAGGGATCGATCTACGGGGCCGTGCTCGGGGCGATCCTGCTCTCGATGCTCAACAATGCCCTGGTCATCGCCGGCGCGGACTTCTTCTGGCAACAGGTGGTGATCGGCCTGATCGTCGTTGCGGCGGTCATCATCAACAATGTCCGCGAGAACCGGATCGGCTGGCTCAAGCAGTTGCGGACGCATCCCGCGATCGGCCGGAAATGAGAAGACGGCCTCAATTCTGGCCACGTGCGAAGTGGTGCCGATTCCCAATCAAGCAAAGGTTTCCAACAACAATGGGAGGAAGTGACATGCTGCTGATCAGAAGGACGGTGGGTGCCGCCATGGTGGGTGCCGCGATGGCCCTGTCGGCCGGTTCCGCCTCGGCGCAGGAGGAGGGCCGGGTCTATCAGATCGCCTTTATCACCCCGTCATTCGACATCTCGGACGCCTGGGAGCGCGTCTATTATGCCGCGCAGGCCCGGCTCGACGAACTGGGGGTGGAGTACGAGACCCAGTTGCTGTCGATGGAACGGCACAACGATCATGCTACCCAGCTGCAGCAGGTCGAATCGGTGATCGCACGCGGTGTCGACTATGTCTTCTTCGGTCCGGCCGAGTTCGAGACCGCGGTGACGCCGCTGCGCATGATGAACGAGGCCGGGATCGGTGTCGTCGTCTACAACTTCCTCGAGCCCCACGCGGAGGAAGACGCCAGGGCCCTGCAGTACATCGCCTTCGATCACCACGAGGGTGGCAGGCTCACCGGCGAGTGGATCGCCCTCAACACGCTGGGCAAGGGCATGACCGAGGCCAAGGTGGCCATCATCCAGGGCACCGCCGGCGTAGTCAGCGACCAGCGCCGGGACGGCATCCTCAGCGTCCTGGACATGCATCCGACTATCGAAGTCGTCCTGGGCCCCTATGCCGATTTCGACCGCGTCAAGGGCTATGAGGCTGCCCAGAATCTCATGGCCGCCCACGACGACCTCGACCTGATCATCGGCCTGTCGACCACCATGGGCCTCGGCGCAGCGCAGGCGATCCGCCAGGCCGGCTTGTCCGACCAGATCATGTCGATGGGCTATGGCGGCACCGCCGACGAGATCGTGGCGATCAACGAGGGGTGGCTCTCCGCCTCGATCAGCCGCAACATCGACGACAGCGGCGCGCAGGCCGCCGATACCTGGGTCAAGCACATGAATGGCGAGTTGGACCAGATTCCGGTTTCCTGGTCCGGCCCCTACTTCATGATCGACGCTGTCGCGGACGCGGATGCCTTTGTCGCGCACGCCACCCGCTACTCGCGTCCGGTCATGGGCCGGTAGCCGGGGCTCCATTGCACGATCCACGCGGCGGCAGGTGCCGGTGTGCCTGCCGCCGCAGTTCTTGGGGATGCCGCTCCGACCGCCGGCCGTGGCTTTCCGCACATCTTCGGCGGCCATTGGCCCTGCGCCCGTATCCCACGCGCTCGCGGGTGCCCTCGGGCTGCCCGCTTACGAGCTGGCGGTGCGGCAACCGCCCTGGCGTTGATCTGATCGAGGGGCCGGTGCGCTGAGGCTGTTCGCCCGCGTGCGCGCCGCCGCCCGACGACGCACCGCGTTTCAGCGCCCCATCGCCGGGCCCGAATAGCGGTTGGAATGGAGAAGGATGGACTCCACCTCGGAGCCGGCGTCGATCATCATGAACGGCCCGCCCCAGGACGGCGGGACCTCCTCCCCGTTCAAGTGCCTGAGGATCGCCTCGGCCGCGGCGACGCCGCCGTCGTCGATGGAGCGCAGCGGCGACGCGGACAGCCAGCCTTCCTGAATGGCGGTGATCTCGTCGCCCGTGCCGCCGAAGCCGATCGACATGATCTGCTCGGACAAGCCGGCCTGACGGATCGCCTGCCCGGCTCCCAGGCCGATAGTGGTGGACACGCCGTAGACCAGCCTCAAATCGTCATGGGCAGCGATGAGATTCTGCGTCGCCTCGAACGCCTTCACCCGGTCGTAGTCGGTGTGCACGTCGACGATGACCTCGATTCCCGGGAAATGGTCGACGACCTGACGGAAGCCGTCGCGGCGGGAATCGCTGGTGACGCCCGGAGAGCCCTGAAGGATGGCGATCTTGCCCTGGCCGTTGAGAGCGAGTGCGGCCCAGGCGCCAGCGAGCCGCCCGCCCTCGAAGTGATCGAAGGCGATGTAGTGCATTGCGCGCACGCTTTCGTCCTCGTGCGGCTCGAGGAAGTTGTAAACGATGGTCGGGATGCCGGCAGCCTTCAGCTGACGCAATGCCGTCGTTGCCGCCTGGTACTCGGTCGGGGTGAGGACGACATAGTCGGGGGCCCGCGCGATGACCGCCTCGACCTGCGCCAGCTGCCCGGGATGATCGTTGGTGTTGGCGACCGCGTTGAGAGTGACATCATAGGCGACGCCCGCCTCGTCGAGGCGTCCCCGCATCGCCCAGTAGGTACGCTCGAAAGCGTCGGAGATGTCGAACGACGGCGACAGGAACGCGATGTCGAGCGGCTCGTCCTGTGCAGCCGCGGGAAGTGCGGCGGGCAGCACCGCAGCGACACCGATTATCGCCGCCAACACGGTACGCCGACGGATCGTTCTGGTCATTGCTTCCTCCCTGTGGACATCGTGGTTGCTGGTTTTCGTTCGGGCGGTGCGGGTGCTCGGGCATGCTCCCCGTGGGGAAAACCTTTTCCTAAAGGTACTCCAATGCCCATTCGGAGGCAAATGCTTATGCGCGCGAGCGAATGGCGTGCTGCTTGCGCCCTGCCGTCCAGGTCAACCGGCGGACATCGCGCTGCCTCGAATGCGCGCGGTCTCGATCAAGGCCCGGCCGATGCTCGTGCCGCGCCGACGCTTCTGGCGATCACGATGGCGCAGCAGGCGGCCCGCCCGAAGGGTGTGACCGGCGACGCGCTCGAACGGCTCGGGGGTCGATAGGATCCGGAGTCGCAATAGCGTCGATACAGGCCATCAACCCGTGGTCAATCGCCCTGACCGTCGCGCCAGCGGCCTATTCGACCGCCGCGACCTGGTCGACCGCACGCAGCTTCGCCGCGCAGAACTTGAACTCGGGGATCTTGCCGAATGGGTCGAGTTGCGGGTTGGTCAGGATGTTGGCCGCTGCTTCGTTGTAGCAGAACGGGATGAACAGCACGCCGCGCGGCACGTCGCGGTCGCTGCGTGCCTTCAGCGAGATCGCCCCGCGCCGGGTCGCGACCTCGACCATTTCGCCCGCGCGCAGCCCCAGTTCGGCAAGCTGGCCTGGGTGGATATGGACCATCGCTTCGGGCTCGATCGCGTCGAGCACGTCGGAGCGGCGGGTCATCGCACCGGTGTGCCAGTGCTCGAGCACCCGCCCGGTGGTCAGGATCATCGGATAGGCGTCGTCCGGGACCTCATCGGGCGGGGTCACGTCGGCCGGCACGAACTTGCCGCGCCCGCTCGCCGTCGGGAAGCCACCGCCGAAGATGACCTCATGCCCGGGCTCGTCCTCCGAGTCCACCGGATAGACCACCGAGCCCTCGCGGTCGACCCGGTCCCAACTCATGCCCTTGATCGACGGCATCACCCGGTGCATCTCGGCGAACACGTCGCGCGGGTGGGCATAGCGCCAGTCGAGCCCCATCCGCAGCGCAATGTCCTGGATCAGCTGCCAGTCCTGCCGCGCGTTCCCCGGCAGCGGCAGCGCGGTGCGGCCCATCTGCACCTGGCGATTGGTGTTGGTGAAGGTGCCGTCCTTCTCGGGGAAGGCGCTCGCCGGCAGCACCACGTCGGCATGGAAGGCGGTCTCGGTCAGAAAGATGTCCTGCACCACCAGATGCTCCAGCTTCGCCAGCGCCTGGCGCGCATGGTGCTGGTCGGGATCCGACATCGCAGGGTTCTCGCCCATGATGTACATGCCGCGGATCCGGTCGGCGAGAATGGCGTCGATGATCTCGACGACGGTGAGCCCGCGCTTCGGATCGAGCGGGGTGTCCCAGGCCTGCTCGAACAGGCCCCGTACCTTTTCGTTCTCCACCGACTGGTAGTCCGGGAAGAACATCGGGATCAAGCCGACGTCCGACGCGCCCTGCACGTTGTTCTGGCCGCGCAGCGGGTGCAGCCCCGAGCCCGGCCGGCCGACATGGCCGGTCATCAGCGCCAGGCTGATCAGGCATCGGGCGTTGTCGGTGCCATGCACGTGCTGGCTGATTCCCATGCCCCAGAAGATGATCGCCGCCTTTGCGCGCGCGATCTTGCGTGCGACCGTACGGATCTCTGCGGCATCGATTCCGCAAATCGGCGCCATGTCCTCGGGCGCGAACTGCAGCACATGCGCCTTCAGCCGCGCGAAGTCCTGCGTGTAGCCGTCGACATATTGCTGGTCGACCAGCCCTTCGCTGACGATGACGTGCATCATCGCGTTGAGCAGCGCGACGTCGGTGCCGCCGCGGAACTGCAGCATGTGCGTCGCGTGGCGGGAGAGGCCCTGGCCGCGCGGGTCAGCGACGATGAGCTCCGCGCCCTGCTTGGCCGCCTGCTTGATGTAGGTCGCCGCGACCGGATGGTTGACGGTCGGGTTGGCGCCGATGACGAAGATCACGTCCGAGTTCATGCACTCCCAGAACGGCGCGGTCACCGCCCCCGAGCCAATGGTCTCCATCAGCGCCGCCACCGACGAGGCGTGGCAGAGACGGGTGCAGTGGTCGACGTTGTTGGTGCCGAAGCCGGTGCGGACCAGCTTCTGGAACAGATAGGCCTCCTCGTTCGACCCCTTGGCCGAGCCGAAGCCGGCCAGTGCGCCGCCGCCGTGCTGATCCCTGATCCGAACGAGCCCGGCAGCCGCCCGGTCCAGCGCCTCTTCCCAGCTCGCCTCGCGGAAATGGGTCCAGGGATCGCCCGGGTCGACCTGGTCCTCGGCGGATTTGGGCACGCCGTCCTTGCGGACCATCGGCACGGTCAGGCGTTGCGGGTGGTGGACGTAATCGAAGCCGAACCGGCCCTTCACGCAAAGCCGTCGCTCGTTGGCCGGGCCGTCGCGGCCGGTGACGTAAAGCAGCCGGTCGTCCTTGATGTGGTAGGTGAGCTGGCAGCCGACGCCGCAATAGGGACAGAGTGAGTCCACCTTGCGATCCGGTTCGCGGGCATGCACGCCCTGCGCGTCCACCACCGTCTTCGGCAAGAGCGCGCCGGTCGGGCATGCCTGCACGCATTCGCCGCAGGCGACGCAGGTGCTGTCGCCCATCGGGTCGTCGAAGTCGAACACGATCTTGGCCCCCGGCCCGCGATAGGCCATGCCGATCACGTCGTTGACCTGGACCTCGCGGCAGGCGCGCACGCACAGGTTGCACTGGATGCAGGCGTCGAGTTGGACAGCCATCGCGCTGTGGCTCATGTCCGCCGAACCTTGCTCGGCGGCAGGGAAGCGGCTGTCGGCGATACCGATCCGGTCCGCCCAGCGCCAGAGCTTGGAGTCCGGGTCGGGCGCCACGGCGCGCGCCGGCTGGTCGGCGAGCAGCAGTTCCATCACCATCCGGCGCGCGGTCCGCGCCCGCTCGGTCGCCGTCTTCACCGCCATGCCGGCAGCCGGCTTGCGAATGCAGGAGGCGGCGAGCACGCGCTCGCCCTCGATCTCGACCATGCAGGCGCGGCAGTTGCCGTCGGGCCGGTAGCCGGGCGCGTCGGCATGGCACAGATGCGGGATGGCGACGTCCTCGCGCTTCGCCACATCCCAGATCGTCTCGCCCGCGGCCGCGGCGACCTCGCGGCCGTCAAGGGTGAAGGTGACGGGCTCGTCACTCATCGCAGGTCCTCCGGAAAATGCCGGATCACCGACAGCAGCGGGTTCGGCGCGGCCTGGCCGAGTCCGCAGATCGAGGCATCAATCATCGCGCGCGACAATTCCTCCAGCAGGGGTACGTCCCAGTGCGGCTGACCCATCAGCCGCACTGCCTTCTCGGTGCCGACCCGGCAGGGCGTGCACTGGCCGCAGCTTTCGTCCTCGAAGAACTTCATCAGGTTCAGGGTCACAGCCTTCATGTCGTCCTGGTCGGACAGCACGACAATGGCCGCCGAGCCGATGAAGCAGTCATGGGCCTGCAGGGTGTCGAAATCGAGCGGGATGTCATCCATGGCCGCGGGCAGGATGCCGCCCGAGGCGCCGCCGGGCAGATAGCCCTTGAAGCGGTGGCCGTCGGCCATCCCGCCGCAATGCTCCTCGATCAGCTCCCGGATGGTGATCCCGGCGGGCGCCAGCTTGACCCCGGGCTCGCGCACCCGGCCTGAGACCGAGAACGAGCGCAGGCCCTTGCGGCCGCTGCGGCCGTGGCTCGCGAACCAGGATGGCCCCCGCTCCAGGATGTCCCGGACCCAATAGACGCTTTCGACGTTGTTGATCAGGGTGGGTCGGCCGAACAGTCCGACCTGGCTTGGGAAGGGCGGCTTGTGCCGCGGATAGCCGCGCTTGCCCTCGATGCTCTCCAGCATCGCCGATTCTTCCCCGCAGATATAGGCGCCGGCGCCCCGGCGCAGGTGCAGGGTGACGCCGTCGGCGAGCCCTGCCGCCTCGAGCGCGGCGACCTCCGTCTTCAGGACCTGAAGCAGCCCGGGATACTCGTCGCGCAGATAGATATAGACGTCGGCCGCCTCGACTACCCAGGCGCCGATCAGGGTCCCTTCCAGGAAGCGGTGCGGATCGATCTCCAGATAGTGGCGGTCCTTGAAGGTCCCGGGTTCGCCCTCGTCTGCGTTGATCGCCATCAGCCGCGGAGCCGGCTCCTGGCGGACGAACCGCCACTTGCGGCCGGTCGGGAAGCCGGCGCCGCCGAGCCCGCGCAGGCCCGATTGCTCAAGCGCTTCGATCACCGCGTCGCGGGTCAGCTCGCCGGCTTGGCACCGCTGCAGCAGCGCGTAGCCGCCTGAGTCGCGATACGCCGCCAGGCCGGGATAGGGTGGAATCACCGGCTGGACGGCGCCCGCCGTGGCCACGCCGGCCACCGCCGCGACCGTGGCGTCGGTGACGTGGTTGTGGCCGACCTCTGCGACAGGCGCCCGGTCGCAGCGCCCCATGCAGGGCGCGCGCACGACGCGGATGCCGGGACCGGCGACCTCCGGCAGTTCGGCCAGCAGCCGCTCCGCGCCGGCGAGCGCGCAGCTCAGGCTGTCGCAGACCCGGATCGTCAGCGGCGGCGGCGGTGTCTCGTCCTCCATGACCAGGTCGAAATGGGCGTAGAACGAGGCGACCTCGTAGACTTCGGTCAGCGCGAGCCGCATCAGCTGGGCCAGTGCCGCCAGATGCCGAGCCGACAAGTGATGGTGGCGGTCCTGCAGCAGGTGCAGATACTCGATCAGCAGGTCGCGGCGCCAGGGACCGGCCCCGATCAGGCCGCTCACCTCGGCCAGCGCCTCGGGGTCGACCTGGCGGCCCTTGACCTGGACCTTGCCGCGGCGGCCGGAGCCCGGGCGGACCCTGCGCTGCACCTCGCTCGCAGACGGGCGGTCATGTTCGCTCGCCATACTCTCTCCCTGGGCTGCGCGTGGTTGCGACCCGGTCGGTCATCTCGCCACCGGGCATCGCAACCGGCGCATCAGCGCGCGTCCCCGGCCTTGACCAGCCTGAGCGCGATGACGGCGCCGTTGATCGTCTGCTTGCCGGCGTTCTCGAAGTTCACGGTGATCGTCCCGTTGATCGCAGACTGGACCTGTCCCATGCCCCATTCCGGCCGGTCGGGGTGTTTGACGAAGGCGCCGGGCACCAGTGCGGTCTCCATGTTCGCTCCCTGGCGCCGTGCCTAGCCGGGACCTGCCCGGGCGACGGCCGCGCCATATCACGCAAATCTAGACCGCCGTCCGCCTCGCTGAAAGGGTCGCCCGCCGCCCGGTCGCGGCGGGAGCGGCGCGGCAGTGTGCTGACGGTTAGCAAAGCGTTCAGGGTTAGGCAACCAAGCTGGGGCTCGGCGAACGCGCTGCGCTGGAATCGATGGACCACTGCTGGACCGCTCGCTACGGTGCGCGCGCGAAACTGCAGGATACCGAAAGGAATCGGCGAATGCCCGAGATCGATGACATCATGATTTTGCGCTTGGCCTGCTCCAAGCTCTGTCACGATCTCATCAGCCCGGTCAGTGCCGTGAACAACGGTCTCGAGCTGGTCGGCGATTCGATGGCCGGCGACGTCGAGGCGATGGACCTGATCACATCGAGCGCGCGCGCCGCCGCCGACCGGCTGCAGTACTACCGGGTCGCCTTCGGCTTCTCCGGCGGATCGGGCCAGTCTCTCAATGCGCTGCAGGCTCTGCTCAAGCCGTTCGTCGCCGACGCGAAATGCCAGTCGTCGTGGACCGTTGATCCCTCGGTGGCCCAGTCGGTGCTGTCGATCGATGCTGCACAGATCGTGCTGAATGCGATCGCGGCCACGCTGGATTGCCTGCCGCGCAGCGGTGATGTGCGGGTGGCGCTGACCTCGGCGGGAGACCAACTCCTGACCCTGGTGATCGACGTCGAGGGGCCCTCGGTGCGGATTCGAGACGAGCTGCGCGATGCCCTGACCAGCCCGATGGGTGAGATCGAGCTTACGGTCCGCGGCGTGCACGGAATCCTGTTGCGCCAGGTGGCGGCCCGCGTCGGCAGCAAGGTTGTCCTGTCGGCCGGGGACGGTCAAGTCGCCCTGACCGTGGGCCCCATCCCGGTCGACCGCTAAACACCTCGGCGAGTCGCCAATGGGATTACTGGTGCCGGCCACTGATTATTATCAGTGGACTGGCTGTTTCTCAGTGGAATTTTCTCCTATTGTCGCGGATTCTTCCTAAATGTTTCGCTGAGCGCCGCCCAGCGGCCTTTACAGCTTTTTTATCATTTTCCCAGAGGATCGCAGCCTGACAACCGGCGATCTCCGGTGGTGCCGTTCCAAAGGCACTCGGTCCGCAACGCGCTGAATCAATGGGTGCTGCACGATGGACGACCTTCTGAGCGAATTCTTGACCGAGACCACGGAAAGCCTCGCGCTGCTGGACGTGGAGCTGATCAAGCTCGAACAGACCCCCGACGACCCGGAATTGCTCGGCAGCATCTTCCGGCTGGTCCATACCATCAAGGGCACCTGCGGCTTCCTCGGGCTTCCGCGGCTCGAGGCGGTGGCGCACGCGTCCGAGAACGTGCTCGGCAAGGTCCGTGACGGCGCGCTGGACATAACGCCGGTCGCGATCTCGACCATCCTGGAGTCCCTGGACCAGATCAAGTGGATCCTGGCCGAACTGGAGGCGAAGGAGGCGGAGCCGGAAGGCGAGGACGCCGAGCTGATCTCCCGGCTCAACGCCATCGCGGACGGGGATGCCCCGCCTTCGGGGCCGGCGGTGACCTGGGAATCCCTCGAGGCCGCATCCGAGGATGCCGAGGAGGCCGTCGATACCGATGACGCGGTCGTGGCTGCCGAGCCGATTGTCGCCGCCGCGCCGGAGCCCGTCGTGGCCGCAGACGCCGACGACGACTCCGATGCCGACCTCCCGGCGCATCCGGTCGTGGCCAAGCCGGCTGCGGCGCTGGTCAAGGCAGAGCCGCACGGCGACGTCAAGGAATCAGCCGTCGCCAACCAGACCATCCGGGTCAGCGTCGATCTGCTGGAGAACCTGATGACGCTGGTGAGCGAGCTGGTGCTCACCCGCAACCAGCTGCTGCAGATGATCCGCAACCAGACCGACAGCGAATTCAACGTGCCCCTGCAGCGGCTGAGCCACGTCACCTCCGAGCTGCAGGAGAACGTGATGAAGACCCGGATGCAGCCGATCGGCAATGCATGGGCCAAGCTGCCCCGCATCGTCCGCGACCTTTCGGTGGAGCTTGGCAAGAAGATCGAGCTGGAGATGATCGGCGCTGACACCGAGCTCGATCGGCAGGTTCTGGAGCTGATCAAGGATCCGCTGACCCATATGGTCCGCAACTCCGCCGATCACGGCCTGGAGACGCCCGATGTGCGGTCCGCGGCCGGCAAGCGCGAGACCGGCACCATCGTGCTGCGCGCCTACCACGAGGGTGGCCACATCATCATCCAGATCTCCGACGACGGTAAGGGCCTCGACCTCGACCGGATCAAGCAGAAGCTGGTCGGGCAGGGGCTCGCCTCCGAGGCCGAGCTGGATGCGATGACCGACCAGCAGATCCAGCAGTTCATCTTCAAGGCCGGCTTCTCGACCGCCCAGACCGTGACCAGCGTTTCGGGCCGGGGCGTCGGCATGGATGTCGTCCGCACCAACATCGAGAAGATCGGCGGGACCATCGAGCTGGCGTCGGTCGCCGGCAAGGGCAGCCGCTTCACCATCAAGATCCCGCTGACGCTGGCCATCGTCTCGGCGCTGATCGTCGAGTGCGGCGGCGAGAAGTTCGCCATGCCGCAGCTGAGCGTGGTCGAGTTGGTGCGCGTCTCCGCCAAGTCGGAGCACCGGATCGAAACCATCAACAGCGCGCCGGTGCTGCGTCTTCGCGACCGCATTCTGCCGCTGATCTCGCTGCGCGACCTGCTGCGGCTGAAGACGGCCAATGACGACGAGCCCCAGGGCGCCACGAAGCGCGAGGCCGTGGCGCCGACGAACGGGACCGCGCTGCTGCACGGCTCGAGCGAGCACTTCATCGTCGTCACCAAGGTCGGGACTTACGACTTCGGCATCGTCGTCGACCGCGTGTTCGACACCGAGGAAATCGTGGTCAAGCCGGTGGCGCCGATCCTGCGCAACATCTCCATGTTTTCCGGCAACACCATTCTCGGCGACGGCAGCGTGATCATGATCCTCGATCCGAACGGGATCGCAGGTGCGACAAGCGAGGTGGCGCCGGAGGCCGCGGAGGGCAGCAGCAAGGTGCGCGAGCATGGCAGCGACGAGACCGTGACCATGCTGGTGTTCAAGGCCGGCGACGAGACGCCGAAAGCGGTGCCGCTGGCCCTGATAGCCCGCCTCGAGGAGATCGCCGCCGACAAGATCGAATGGTCGAGCGGCCGGCCGATGGTCCAGTACCGCGGCAAGCTGATGCCGATCGTGACCATCGCCGACGACTACCAGATCAAGACCCAGGGCATGCAGGCAGTGCTGGTGTTCTCCGACGAGGACCATGCGATGGGCCTGGCGGTCGACGTCATCGTCGACATTGTCGAGGATCGCATGACCGTCGAACTCTCGGCCGACCGGCCGGGCTATGTCGGCAGCGCGATCATCAGCGGCAAGGCGACTGACGTGATCGACGCCGGCTACTTCCTCGGCAAGGCGTTCGAGGACTGGTTCGGCACCGGCGCGCACCGCGGCGACGATGGCCGGGCGAGCGGCCGGCATCTGCTGCTGGTCGACGACAGCCCGTTCTTCCGCAACATGCTGACCCCGCTGCTCTCGGCTGCCGGCTATGTGGTCACCTCGGTGGAGAGCGCCAAGGATGCGCTCGACCTCTGCGACCAGGGCCGGATGTTCGATGTCATTGTCAGCGACATCGAGATGCCGGGCATGAGCGGGCTGGAGTTCGCCGAAGTGGTTCGTGACTCGGCGCAGTGGCGGCAGACTCCGATCGTCGCCCTGTCGTCGCACACCAACCAGCGCGACATCGATCGCGCCAAGACGGTCGGCTTCAACGACTACGTGGCCAAGACGGACCGCGAGGGTCTGCTGCAGACGCTGTCGGAGACCGTCGTCGCGCTGCGGGGCGCGGCGTGAACAGGGCCCGCGACCGGGAACAGGTGAAAGAGATCATGAGCGACGCGATGAGCCAGAATTCCGATTTCGTGACCGTGACGGTGGCCAAGCAGCTGTTCGGCATCCCGGTGCTGAAGGTCCAGGACATCCTGGGTCCGCAGCGGATCACCCGCATCCCGCTGGCTCCGCCTGAGGTTGCGGGCGCGCTCAACCTCCGCGGTCGCATCGTCACTGCGATCGACGTCCGCAGCCGGCTGCGCCTGCCGCCGCGAGCGGCCGGCGACGAGGGCATGGCGGTGGTGGTCGAGCACGACCAGGAGCTTTACAGCCTGCTGATCGACTCGGTCGGCGACGTGCTCAGCCTCTCGGAGAGCAAGTTCGAGCGCAATCCGACCACGATGGATGCCCTCTGGCGAGAGGTGTCGGTCGGGATCTACCGGCTGAAGGACGAATTGATGATGGTTCTCGATGTCGACCGGCTGTTGGCGATCGAGAAAGCTATCGCGGCCTGACCGCCGCGACTTGTTTCAATGGCGGCGCCCGGCTTCGTTCGGGCCCGCGCCGAGCGCCACGGAGCCAGTGAGCCAATGCGGTGTCTTATCGTCGACGATTCCAAGGTGATCCGGGCGGTCACGCGCAAGATCATGGAGGAGCTGTCCTTCGAAACAGTCGAGGCCGCGGACGGCGCGGAGGCGATCGACCGCTGCAAGGAACAGATGCCTGACGCGATTTTGCTCGACTGGAACATGCCCCGCGTCGACGGACTCGAGTTCCTCGGCATGCTGCGCCAGATGGACGGCGGCCAGACACCGATCGTCGTGTTCTGCACCTCCGAGAACGCGATCGACAAGATCGACTCCGCACTCAAATCGGGTGCGAACGAGTACATCATGAAGCCGTTCGACAGCGAGATCATCCAGTCAAAGCTGCAGCAAGTCGGGTTGATCTGATGACGCCGGAGCCCCTCATCCGCTCCACGGCCGCCGCCGCGCCCGCGGGCGAACGGACCCGGGTACTTCTGGTCGACGACTCCACGGTCTACCGAAGCCTGGTCCGCCGCGAACTGGTGAAGTGCCCCGACATCGAGATCGTCGGCAGCTGCGGCGACGGCAAGTCGGCGATCCGCGCGGTCCAGGCAACCGCTGCCGATGTGGTCGTGCTCGACATCGAGATGCCGATCATGGATGGGCTTACGGCGTTGCCCCAGTTGATCGCCGCGCGGCCGTCGGTGAAGGTGATCATGGCGTCGACCCTGACGGTGCGCAATGCCGATATCAGCATGCGCGCGCTGCAGATGGGCGCCGCGGAAACGGTCGCCAAGCCCACCACCGCCAATCTTACCAACGACGCCGACCGGTTCATCCAGGAGCTGATCCGCAAGATCCGCGCCCTCGGCGAGGCGGCGCGCCGCAGCGAGAGCCGGCTGGCGCGTCGCGCTGCGCCGGCCGTCCCGGGAGAGGCGGCGCCCGCGCGCCGGCCGGGTCCATCAAGCGGGCCGGCCGCGGCCGCACCGATCGAGATCAGCCTTCGCCCTGCGCCGACGCGCGCGCCCGAGCTGATCGCCATCGGCAGTTCCACCGGGGGGCCGAAGGCGCTGATGTCGATGCTGACGGACCTGGTGAAGTCGGTGAAGACGCCGATCATCGTCACCCAGCACATGCCGGCGACGTTCACCGCCATCCTGGCCGAGCATATCGCGCGTGCGACCGGCCGGCCCACGGTCGAGGCGACCGAAGGCATGACGCTCGAGCCGGAGCGGATCTACGTCGCCCCCGGCGACTACCACATGACCGTCCGGCGCGAATCGCGGACGCTGGTGAAACTGCATCTCGACCAGAACCCGCCGGAGAACTTCTGCCGTCCGTCGGTGGACCCGATGCTGCGGTCCGTGGCGACCTGCTACGGTGCCACGGTGCTCGCGATCATCCTGACCGGCATGGGGCAGGACGGCGCGCAGGGCGCCAAGGCGCTGGTCGCCGCCGGCGGAGCCGTGGTCGCCCAGGATCAGGCGACCAGCGTGGTCTGGGGCATGCCCCAGGCGGCGGCGAAAGCCGGCGTCTGCAGCGCAGTGCTCCCGCTGGACGAGATAGCTCCCTATGTAAGCAGGCTTGCAATGAGGCACGCGGCATGAATACCGAGGACTTCGAACTCATCACCTCATTGCTGAAGAAGCGCAGCGGCCTGGTGCTGACGCGCGACAAGATGTACCTGCTCGAGAGCCGCCTGACGCCGGTCGCGCGCGCATTCGGGCTCGGCGGCCTGCCGGGTCTGATCGACGCCATTCGCAAGCGTCCGGATCCGAAGCTGATCGACGAGGTGGTCGACGCCATGACCACCAACGAGTCCTTCTTCTTCCGTGACATCAAGCCGTTCGACCAGTTTCGCGACCATGTGCTGCCTACGTTGCTGAAGTCGCGCGCCGCCCAGAAGTCGATCCGGATCTGGAGCGCGGCCTGTTCCAGCGGCCAGGAAGCCTATTCGCTCTGCATGATCCTGAAAGAGCACGCGGCCAAGCTGGCCGGCTGGAAGGTTGAGATCGTCGGCACCGACATCTCGCGCGAAATGCTGACGAAGGCCCGGCGGGGCGTGTATTCGCAGTTCGAGGTCCAGCGCGGCCTGCCGATCGCCAATCTGGTCAAGTTCTTCGGTCAGGAGGGCGACAAGTGGACCATCTCCGCCGAGCTGCGTGCCATGGTGCAGTTCCGCGAGTTCAACCTGCTGGACGATCCGCGCGGACTCGGCATGTTCGACGTGGTGTTCTGCCGCAACGTTCTGATCTACTTCGACCAGGAGACCAAGGCCAAGGTCCTGCATGCGATCGGTGGGGTGTTGAGGCCGGACGGCTTCCTCTATCTCGGGGGTGCGGAGACCGTGCTCGGGGTGACCGACCGCTTCGCCCCGATGGCGGGCATGCGCGGCATCTACGGGCATGTGGCTCGCGAGCTGGCGCCGCGTGAGGCGAGTGCCCCGATTCGGGCCGCCGTCTGAGTCAGCCCAGGTCGCGCCCGGACAATACAGCAAAAAACCGCCGGGGGACCGGCGGTTTTTTCTTGGGTCGCGCATGAGCCGGCCCGCGCCAAGCGGCGGGGCCGGCGGATCGGAACCGTCAGCCGGCGTGGGCGAAGGATACGTAGCCGTCGTCGTCGTGGCCGACCGGGACGCCGGCACCGGCCGGGCGTCGCTCGCCGCCTTCGGCCTGGGGATCGCGCAGTACATAGCCGCGGCCCCAGACGGTCTCGATGTAGTTGGAGCCGCCGGTGGCGGTCGACAGCTTCTTGCGCAGCTTGCAGACGAACACGTCGATGATCTTCAGCTCCGGTTCGTCGATGCCGCCATAGAGGTGGTTGAGGAACATCTCCTTGGTCAGCGTCGTCCCCTTGCGCAGGCTCAGCAGCTCGAGGATGCCGTATTCCTTGCCGGTCAGGTGCAGCGGCTTGCCCTCGACCTCGACCGTATGGGCGTCGAGGTTCACGGCCAGCTTGCCGGTGCGGATGACGGATTCGGCGTGGCCCTTGGACCGGCGGATGATGGCGTGGATTCGCGCGATCAGTTCGGCCTTGTCGAAAGGCTTGGTCAGATAGTCGTCGGCGCCGAAGCCCAGGCCCTTGACCTTGTTGTTCGGCTCGTTGAGGCCGGACAGGATCAGGATTGGAGTCTGCACCCGCGCCGCGCGCAGCCGGCGGAGCACCTCGTAGCCGTCGATGTCAGGGAGCAGCAGGTCGAGAACGATGATGTCGTAGTCGTAGAGCTTTCCGATCTCCAGGCCATCCTCGCCCAGGTCGGTCATGTCGACGACAAAGCCTTCGGATTGCAGCATCATCTGGATGCTTCGTGCAATCGGAGTATCGTCTTCTACCAACAAAACCCGCATGTTCGACTCCCGCTTGAATGCATTGTGCGGTCGGCCGTGGGGATCGCCGCCGCGGTCGGTTGCATCTGATTAACATTAACTTTCTCACCCATTCGTTAAGCAAGGGTAAACGCTCCGATTGTCGGTGGGGGGTTCATTCACAATTAATGGAACGGCACCGGCATGTGATTTACGCCGGCTTAATCCCCGCCGCCTAACATCCCTGGACCCGCTCGCATCGCAGAAGGCGACGCCGCATATGCCCGTTCTCGTCGACACCCTGGTCAGGGAGGTTTCTGCCATCCCGAACCCGCAGATCTTCGGGCGGGTGACCGCAGCCCAGGGCATGCTGATCGAGGTCGGCGGCGCCCACCGCGCGATGTCGGTCGGCGATCGCTGCCGCATCCGCACGCGCAGCCGCGCGCCATTGCGCTGCGAGGTGGTCGGCTTTCACAAGGACAGAGCGATCGTGATGCCGTTCGGCCCGGCCGAGGGTATCGGACTCGGCTGCCGGGTCGAGCTCAGCGGCGCCGCGGCCTATGTCCATCCGGGGCGGGGCTGGCTCGGTCGCGTGATCAACGCGCTCGGCGAGCCGATCGACGGCAAGGGCCCGCTGCCGCACGGCCCACGCGGCTACGAGATCAGGGCGATGCCCCCTGCCGCCCACACGCGCGAGCGCGTCGGCGCGAAGATCGACCTCGGGGTCAGAGCGCTCAACAGCTTCGTCACCTGCTGCCGCGGCCAGCGCATGGGCATCTTTGCCGGCTCCGGCGTGGGCAAGTCGGTGCTGATGTCGATGCTGGCGCGCTACACCGCCTGCGACGTCTCGGTCATTGCGCTCGTCGGCGAGCGCGGGCGCGAGGTGCAGGAGTTCATCGAGGACGACCTGGGGCCGGAAGGCCTGGCGCGCAGCGTCGTGGTGGTCGCAACCTCCGACGAGCCGCCCCTGATGCGCCGGCAGGCTGCCCAGCTTGCGCTGTCGGTGGCCGAATGCTTCCGGGATGAGGGCAAGGACGTGCTCTGCCTCATGGACAGCGTCACCCGCTACGCCATGGCGCTGCGCGAGATCGGGCTTTCGGCCGGCGAGCCGCCTACGACACGCGGCTATCCGCCATCGGTGTTCGCGGAATTGCCGAAGCTCCTGGAGCGCGCCGGGCCGGGAGCTGCCGGCCAGGGCAGCATCACCGGGCTGTTCACCGTACTGGTCGAGGGCGACGATCACAACGAGCCGATCTCGGATGCCGTTCGCGGTATCCTGGACGGCCACATCGTGATGGAGCGCGCCATCGCGGAGCGCGGCCGCTATCCGGCGATCAACGTGCTGCGATCGATCTCCCGGACCATGCCGCAGTGCAACAGCCGCGAAGAGATGGCGCTGGTGCTGACCGCGCGTCGTCTGCTGTCGACCTATGGAGACATGGAGGAGTTGATCAGGCTCGGCGCCTATCGTCCGGGGAGCAACCCGGAGGTCGACGAGGCGATCGCGGTGCAGCCGCAGCTCGAGGCCTTTCTTAACCAGATGAAAAGCGAACACTCCGATTTTGCCGAAACCTACGCCCAACTCGCCGCGATTCTCGGCGAAGCCCCCCCGACAGGACAATCTGGATGAAAAGCCTCGATAGCCTGATTCGCCTGCAGAAGTGGCAGCTCGACGAGAAGCGTCGGCAGCTCGGCGACCTGCGCCGGATGCATGCCGACTTGGCCGCGGCGATTGCGCGCCTCGAAGAAGACATCGCCAACGAGGCCGTGCTGGCCCGCAAGGACCAGTCGCTCGGCGCCACGTTCGGCGCGTTCGCGCAGGCCGCCGAGGAGCGCAAGCAGAAGCTCGTCGGCTCCCTGCGCGAGCTCGACAGCCAGATCGACCTCGTCGAGCACGAGATCGGTGCCGCCTTCACCGAACTGAAGAAGGTCGAACTGATCAAGGATAGCCGCGAGGCGCGGATTCGTCAGAGCAGCGCCCGCCGCAGCCAGGCGACCCTCGACGAGATCGGCTCGATCATGGCCCGTCGCCGGCAGGCCGGCGAAAGCTCCTGACGGCCTACACCGTCACGTCGGGATGCACCTGCTCGGCCCGCACCGCTGGTGCCGTGAGGTCCGGCTGCTCGACGAAGCGAATATGGCCCTTCAGGCCCATTGCCGCGATCGTGTCGCCGAACAGCGCCTCGATCTCAGCCCGGGACTCGGCGCCGAATGCGGTGCGACTGATCAGCAGCAGGTCTAGCCGGCCGGTTCCCGCGAGGCCGTCGAGCCGGACCGGGCCGAGCCTGGAGAATCCGAAGTCGATCTGGAATCGAGCCCGGTCGTCTTCGCCGCCCTCGTCCTGCCCGTCATCGGGCTCCTGCCATGCAACCCTGAGCGGCTGCCAGCCGTGGGCGGTCGCGATCGGCAGGTAGAGCGCCCGCCAGAGTTCGCTGCCGGCGGAGGCGGCCTCGGTCTCCAGGCGCGACCCGCGCTGGGAGAGTGCCTCGGCGAGACGCTTGAGCAGGCTGTCGCGTCCCTGTTTCTGCATCGCCTGCTGTGCGTCCTGGCCCACCAGGGCACCGACGCCGCCTCCCTGCAAGGCGGCCATCAGGAACAGGGTCGACGACCCCAGCTTGGGGCCCATCCGTGGCAGCCGGGCGTCGACGGCAGCGGCCAGCGACGGCTGGGCGACGAGCGCCGCCATCATCTCGTCGAGCAAGCCCCCCAGTTGCGCGATCGATGGAGCCGGCGGTCCGACGCTTCGGGCTGTCGCCAGCACCTCCAGCCGAAGCCTGGCGCCGTCCGGCAGGTCGCCGCGATCCAGCACCAGCGTGCCGTTGGCAAAGTTCAGCACCGGCTGGCCCAGGGCGGCCCGGCCGCTCACGGTCGCCTCGAACGGTGCCGGCACGGTCAGCGACGGGGGCTGAGCGGTACCCGGCCGGGCGGTTGCCTGGCTTCCGCCCAACAGGGGCTGGATCGCCGGCTCGATCGCCAGGATCCGCACGGTGACCGTCGTCGGGCCGATGGCGGGAAGAGTGGGGCCGGCCGGCGGCGGTTGCGCTGCGGCGTTCGATGGCGCCGTCTGGGCGGCGGGCAACAGTCGCGCCTGCACCACGTCGCCGGCGGCCAGCGTCGGGATGGCATGGCCAGTTGCCGGCGCGGACGCGCCGGCGGTGCCGGTTGCAGGCTGGGTCTGCGGGGGCAGCAGGCGCACGACTCCCCCGGTATCCACCGCGAGCCGCAGCGAGGCGCCGGGCTCGGTGGTCAGGCCGGGCGCCGTCACCAGGATTCGTCCCAGCGCCGTCTCCAGGCGAATCGTGTCCGCAGCCTGGGTTGCGACCACCCGCGCCGCGAGCGTCACCGGCGCAGGCAGGCTGCGCAGATCGACCGAGGATTCGCTGACGGTGACCCGGGTTCCGCTCTCGGCCGTCGTCGACGGCGCCGGTTGCTGCCTGGGCGCTTCCTGGGTCCCGGTCGCGGTCGAGGGGGACGGGGCTGCCGGCGCCGCCCTGCCGCTCTCGGAAGCCGCAGGCAGAGGCCGCGCGACGACCGCCGTCACCGGGGCGACGACGGGAACTTCAACCATTTGTCCGAACCAGCATGTCGCCGATGATGGCGGCGATCGCCTCCACGTCCGCGCCTGCCGGCGAGCCGGGGTGGCAGGTCAGGGTCGGCGTCTGCCGCCGAATGCTGTCCTTGACCCGGGAATCACGCCGGACAATGCCGAGCAGCGGCGGGCTGAACTTGAGGAAGGATTCGCAGGCGCGTCGCATTGCGCCGTAGGTGCGCTCGCCCTCCTTGAGGCTGTCGGCCATGTTGACCACGATCTCGAAGCTGAGCTGCGGGTAGCGCGCGCGGGCGACCTTGATGAAGGCGTAGCCGTCGGTGAGCGAGGTCGGCTCGTCGGTGATGAGCACGATGCAGCGGCCGGCAGCGCCCGCCAGCCGCATCACCGAATCCTCAATGCCGGCGCCGAGATCGAGCACGATCGCGTCGTAGGTCGGAGCCAGATCGAACAGCTCGTCGGTCAACGTTCCCAGCTGGGACTGGCTCATCCGGCCGAGCGCGCCGGACCCGGACCGGCCGGCGATCACGTCGAAGCGCCCGTCGCCTGCCTTGCAGATCACGTCGCGCAGCGGCACCCCGTCGATCACGGCGCGCGCTATGTCCTGGTCCGGCATCAGGCCGAGCTGGACGTCGACATTGGCCAGGCCCATGTCGGCATCGAACAGCAGGGCCCTGCGCCGCTTCAGCCCGAGGGCGTGGGCCAGCGTCACCGAGAACCAGGTCTTGCCGACCCCGCCCTTGCCGGACGCGACCGCGATGATCCTGCCGGGGGACAGCAACGGCATGGCCTGTGCCCGTTCAGCCGGTGTCATGCGCATTGCTCCTCTGATCCGTCGTTCCATCGATGCTCGGCGCTGCCTCCGCTCTTGGTCATCAGCAGGCGGGCGAGGCTGGCCGGGGTCACCGGCCGAAGGCCGTTGCCGAGGCGCGGCGAGATCCCGACGCCGGAGAGCTTCAGATGGCCGCCATTGCCGCGGACCGCCGCCGCCGTCACCAGGCTGCCGAGCCGGCGGGCGGCATCGACCCGGCTTATGATGAGATGGGTGGCCCCGATCTCGGCGAAGGCCAGCGCCGTGTCCGCCGCCTCGAGCGGATCGCCGCCTGCCGGGAGCACCAGCACCCCGTGGCCGCGCACGCCGGCGATCAGGGCTGCGGCACGCGCCATGTCGTCAGGCTCGAACGGGTTGGCGCCGGCGGTGTCGACGATGGCGAGCACGGTTCGCCCGGCCGCCTCGTGCGCGGCGCGGCGCGTGCGCCAGCCTGCGGCCAGCGTCGCCGAGTTCTCCGCGCTCTCCACCGCGAGCCCCATGTGCTTGGCCAGCCCGGCGAGCTGTGCGAGCGCCCCGGTCTTCACCGTGTCCGCCGCCATCAGGTCCACGGCGACCCCGCCCATCATCGCGTGGGCGGCGAGCTTGGCGGCGGTGGTGGTCTTGCCGGCACCGGGCGGACCCACCAGCACGATCGGGCGCAGGCTGGGCCGGAACGGGGCGCCGCCGAAGCGCAGCCGCGTCTCGAACAAGGCCGCCATCGCCATCTCCGGCTGCAGGTCGCGGTGAGCGGCCGCGCCGGCGACGAACTGGCGGGCCAGGGCCTCCGGCACCCCATGGCCGGCGAGCGCAGTGCCGATGACCTCCTCGACCGACGGACCCGCAGGCGCCGTCGGGAGGGTCTCGAAGTCCTCCTCGTCGTCGTAGCCGGGCGCCGGCGGCTCGCAGGCCGCGATCACCTTGACCATGCCGTCGCGACGGCTCTCGCTGGAGACGATGATCGCATCGTCCCCCATCTCCTCGCGGATCAGCCCCAGCGCCTGGGGCATGTCCTGGGCGATGTAGGTCTTGATCCGCATCGCCTAGACCTGGCCCACGGTGCGGATCTTCGCCTTGGGGTGGATCTCGTTCTGCGACATGACCACGGTGATCGGCCGGAACCGCTCGACGATCGAGCGGACATAGGGCCGGATCGCCGGGCTGGTCAGCAGCACGGGCGTCTCGCCCAGCATCGCCTGGTGCTCGAAGATCTGCCGTACCCGGGCAATGAACTCCTGCAGCCTGGTCGGCGCCATCGCAAGCTGCCGTTCCTCGCCCTGGCCGACCAGCGCCTCCGCGAAGGCGCGCTCCCAGTCCGGCGACATGGTCACGATCGGCAACACGTTGTCGTGGTTGAGATTGGCATCGCAGAGCTGGCGCGCCAGCCGGCCGCGGACATGCTCGGTCAGCAGCAGCACATTGCGGGTGTGGCCGGCGGCCTCGGCGACCGCCTCGAGGATCGTCGGCAGGTCGCGCACCGACACCCGCTCGCGCAGCAGGCCCTGCATGATCCGCTGGATGACGGAGGTGCTGACCTGGGACGGGATCAGGTCCTCGATCAGCTTCTTGTGCTCGCCGGATATCTCGTCCAGCAGCTTCCTGGACTCGGCGAACGACAGCAGGTCGGCCATGTTGTCCTTTATCAGCTCGGTCAGGTGCGTGGTCACCACGGTTGCCGGGTCGACCACGGTGTAGCCGCGGAACAGCGCCTCCTCGCGGTTGTTCTCGCCGATCCATTTCGCCGGCAGCCCGAAGGTCGGCTCGCGGGTGGCGTCGCCGCTGATCGGAATCTCCTCGCCGCGCGGGTCCATCACCAGCAGCATGTTCGGCCTCAGCTCGCCGCGCCCTGCCTCGATCTCCTTGATGCGGATCGAATAGTCGTTGGCCGCCAGCTGCAGGTTGTCCTGGATCCGCACCGCCGGCATCACGAAGCCCATCTCCGAGGCGAGCTGCCGGCGCAGGGACTTGATCTGGTCGGTCAGCCGCTGGCCGGCCGGCCCGTTGATCAGCTGCAGCAGGCCGAAGCCGAGCTCGAGCCGGATCAGGTCCATGTGCAGGGCCGTGGTTATCGGCTCCTCCACCGGCGGAACCGCCCGCACCGCCTTGGCCTCTTCCATTGCCGCCGCGGCGACCACGGCGTTGCGCCGCCTGTCGACCACATAGGCGATGCCCCCGGTCGCGCCGGCCATGGCCAGGAACGGGAGCATCGGGATGCCGGGCAGCAGCGACATGGCCAGCATCAGGACCGCGCACAGGCCAAGGGCGCGCGGGTAGCCGCTGAGCTGGGCGAACACCGCCTTGTCGGCGCTGCCGGCGACGTTCGACTTGGAGACGAGCAGGCCGGCTGCCACCGAAACCACCAGCGCGGGGATCTGGGAGACGAGGCCGTCGCCGACGGTGAGCAGGGTATAGGACTGGGCGGCCTCTTCCATCGTCAGGCCCTTCTGGGCGGTGCCGATGATGATGCCGCCGACGATGTTGATCACGGTGATCATCAGGCCGGCGACGGCGTCGCCGCGGACGAACTTCGAGGCGCCGTCCATCGCGCCGAAGAAATTGCTCTCGTCCTCCAGCGCCTTGCGGCGGTCGCGGGCCTGGGTCTCGTCGATCAGGCCGGCGCTGAGATCGGCATCGATCGCCATCTGCTTGCCGGGCATCGCATCCAGGGTGAAGCGTGCCGACACCTCGGCGATCCGGCCCGAGCCCTTGGTGATGACGACGAAGTTCACGATCACCAGGATCGCGAACACCACGATGCCGATGACGAAGTTGCCGCTCATCACGAAGCTGCCGAAGGCCTCGATGACATGTCCCGCCGCCCCGGGACCTTCGTGGCCGTCGCTCAGGATCAGCCGAGTCGACGCCAGGTTGAGCGACAGCCTGAGCAGCGTCGCGATCAGCAGGACCGTCGGGAAGGAGGAGAACTCCAGCGGCTTGGCGATGAACAGGCTGGTCATCAGGATCAGGACGCCGAGGGTGATCGAGATCGCCAGCGCGATATCCAGCAGCCAGGTCGGCATCGGCAGGATCAGGACGACCAGGATGCAGACCAGGCCGAGCGCAAGCACTACGTCCCCGCCCTTGGCCAGGCGCAGGATGCGCATGAAACCGGCGCGCGCGTCGTCGGACTTGGAACCGGCGCTGGGCGCCGGCAGGCTGGACTCGCTCATCTGGGCTCCGTTCCCGAAACGGGTGACCGACTAGGGTCGCGTATCAAAGGCCGGCGCGGACGCCGTCCCCCGGGTAGCCCGGCGGCGGCACCGGCACGCCGTCGTCGGCGTAGAGCTTCAGCTTGTTGCGCAGGGTGCGGATCGAGATGCCGAGCACGTTGGCGGCCTGCGTCCGATTGCCCAGGCAATGGCTCAGCGTATCGATGATCAGGTCGCGCTCGACGTCGGCTACCGTGCGCCCCACCAGCTGGGCGGTCTGCCGATCCAAGGCGCTGACAGGTGCGCCGTTGCCGGCGGCCTCGGCCGGTGCGGCGGCGGGCGCCGGGCGGTCCTGGTTCAGCGTGATCGCTTCCGGCCCGATCTCGGGGCCGGTCGCCATCAGCACCGCACGGTGCATGGCGTTCTCCAGTTCGCGGACGTTGCCGCGCCATGAGTGGGCGCGCAGCCGGTCTCGCGCCGCCGCACTGACCGGGCGGTAGGGCACGCCGTTGACGGAGGCGTATTTCTCCGCGAAATGCTCGGCCAGCAGGTCGATGTCGGCCGGGCGGTCCCGCAACGGCGGCAGCTTCAGGCCGACGACGTTCAGTCGGTAGTAGAGATCCTCGCGGAAGTTGCCCTCCGCAATATGGGTGAGCAGGTCGCGGTTGGTGGTGGCGATCACCCGGATGTCGACCTTGATAGGGTGGGTGCCGCCGACCCGGTCGATCTCCCGCTCCTGGATCGCGCGCAGGAGCTTGGCCTGCAGCCTCGGCTCCATCTCCGAGATTTCGTCGAGCAGCAGTGTCCCTCCCTCGGCTTCCTCGAATTTGCCGATCCGGCGGGCAACGGCGCCGGTGAAGGCGCCCTTCTCGTGGCCGAACAGCTCGGATTCCAGAAGGTTGTCGGGGATCGCCGCGCAGTTGACCGACACGAAGCGCTGGTCGGCGCGCTTCGACTTGCGATGGATGTAGCGCGCCAGCACCTCCTTGCCGGTGCCCGACTCGCCGCTGATCAGGACGCTTGCCTCCGAGGGCGCGATCTGGTCGGCGAGACGGATCAGCTGCGCGAGCGCCGGATCGCGGAACAGCAGCCGGTGGCTTTCCTCGGTGATCGCCTCCAGCACGGCGGCGATCAGCTGCTCGTCGGGCGGCAAGGGCACATATTCCTTGGCGCCGGACTTGATCGCGCGCACGGCCGCCGAGGCGTCGTTGCCGATGCCGCAGGCGACCACCGGGATCGTCATCCGCTCGGTGGCGAGCTGGGCGATCAGCTCGCCGATGTCCAGCTTGACGTCGACCATCAGCAGCTCGGCCCCGACCCCGTTGCGGATGGCGTGCATGGCCGATGGGATGTCGCTGGCGTGGCTGACCTTGGCGCCTCGCCCCATGGCGATCTTTCCGGCGGCGGTGATGTAGCCTTCCAGCGGTCCGACGATCAGCAAACGCATTGTGAACCCTCTTGTCCTAGGCAGCGTGTCAGGCAGTACGGAGCGGTCACGACCGGTCCGACTTGATGATTTCGGTCATGGTGACCCCGAGCCGATCGTCGACCACAACGACCTCGCCGCGGGCGACGAGGCGGTTGTTGACGAAGATGTCGATCGGCTCTCCCACCTTCCGGTCCAGCTCGACGATCGCGCCGGGGCCGAGGCGAAGCAGGTTGCTGACCTGCAGCTGCGACTTGCCGAGGACCGCCGAAACCTGGACCGGGATATCGTAGACCGTCTCCAGCTCGCGCGACGTGCGAACCTGGTTCGGGTCCTCGTCGTCGGAAGCGATCCGCCGGGCCTCCGCGGCCATAGCCGCCGCCATGTCGGTGTCGTCCTCGTCCAGCGTGTTGAGAACCAGATCTCCGTCTTCGTTCATGACCGGGTCTCCTGTTCAAGCTTTGGCCGCGACGGATCGTCCGGTTCGGGCCTGGTGTCGGGTGCGCCGCTGTGGCCGGGCGCTGTCTGTGATCGGTCGTCCAGTGCCTGGGCGACCAGTTGCTCGATCTGCTGCAGCACGGCCTCGCTGTTGCGCTCGGCGCCCCCGTCGGCCCACTCGACCACGCAGCCGTCTCGCGGCAGCTTGTGGTCGGCGAGAATGACGAGCTTGCCGGGCCAGGCGCGGGCGGCAGCCATGGCCTCCAACGGCGCGGTCGCCGCCTCCAGCACGTCGGGATGGAACTTGAACACGATGGCCGGCTCGTGCCGCGCCAGCTCCAGGCACTCGGCGACGACCGTCTCGATCTCCTGCAGGCCGTGCGCGGCCGAGAGCCGCGGGAACAAGGTGCGGACCGAGGCCATCGCCAGGGCCAGGCCGTCGCGCCGCGCGTGGTCTGCCACATAGACCAGCTGCTCGCGCAGGCTCGCGAGCTGCCCATCGATCCTGGCGACAGCCTGCTCGGTCGCCGCCGCGATGCTGCGCAGCGCCTGCACCTCGCCGGCGGCCAGGCCTTCGGCATGGCCGGTCGACCGCGCCATCTCCAACTCGTCGCGGTTGAACGTCGGCTCGGGCGGTGGCGCCTCGGCCCGCAGCCGGTCCCCCCGGTCGGCCCTGTCGGCCCGGTCGAACGATGTCTCGAAGAGGAACTTTTCCAACTGCTGTCCCGAACGGCCGGTCAATAGACCAGCTCGTCCTCTCCCTTGCCTTCGTTGATGACGATCTCGCCTTTTGCCGCCAACTCCTTGGCGATCCCGATCATCTCCGACTGCGCCTCGTCGACGTCGCGCAGGCGGACGGGCCCCATGGCCGTCATGTCGTCCTTCAGGATCTTGCCGGCGCGCTCGGACATGTTGCCGATGAACAGCTGGCGCAGGCTTTCCGATGCGCCCTTCAGGCACATCGCGAGCTTGTCCTTCGGCACCGAGCTCATCAGCCTCTGCACCGAGGTGGAGTCGAGCTTGCCCAGGTCCTCGAAGGTGAACATCAGCGATTTGATCTTCTCGGCCGCGTCGCGGTTGCGCTCTTCCAGCGCGGACAGGAAGCGGCTCTCGGTCGACCGATCGAGGTTGTTGAAGATGTCGGCCATCATCTCGTGGGCGTCACGCCGGTTGGTGCGGGCGAGGTTGCTCATGAACTCGTTGCGCAGCGTGCGCTCGACGTCGTCGAGCACCTCCTTCTGCACCGCCTCCATGCGCAGCATCCGCATCACCACTTCCATCGCGAACCCTTCGGGCAGGTTGGTCAGCACGCGCGACGCATGGTCCGGCCGCACCTTCGACAGCACGACGGCGACCGTCTGCGGGTATTCGTTCTTCAGGTAGTTGGCGAGCACCGATTCATTGACGTTGCAGAGCTTCTCCCACATCGTCCGGCCGGCCGGACCGCGGATCTCCTCCATGATCAGGTCGACCCGGGAGTCGGGCAGGACCTTCAGCAGCAGGCGCTCGGTGCTGTCGAAAGTGCCGACGATGGCGCCGGTCGACATCAGGTTCTGGGCAAATTCCTTGAACAGCTGCTCGACTACCGGTGACGCGACCGAGCCGAGCTGGGCCATGTGCTGGCAGATGTCGCGGATCTCGTCGTCCTGCATCTCGGCGAACAGCTTCGATGCATGCTCTTCGCCGAGCGCCAGCAGGATGATGGCGGCCCGGTCGGGCCCCTTCAGCTCGCTGTAAGCGTTGATCCTGCGGAAGGCGGCCATTTAGTTCTGACCTTCTTCGGTGTAGAGCCAGCTGCGCAGAAGTGCCACCGCCTCCTGCGGGTGGTTGTCGATGATCTCGCTGACCTTGTTGATCGAGGAGCGACGGACCTGGCCCTCGATCTTGGCGAGGTCGATGAAGTCGTCCATCGCGGTGCGGCTCGGCGCCTTCGGCCGCCCGTCGTCTTCCGCCTCGCCCTCGCTGCCGGCGGGCCCCGTCAGCAGCGGCTGGCCGTCCGCGCCCATCGTTGCCGCGATCGCAGGGTTGCCCGCCGCGCCGGCAAGCGCCGGCACGGCTCCGCCGGCTCCGCTCATGCCGCGCATGATTGGCCGAACCACGAAGATGATCGCCACCAACGCCAGCACGACCAGCAGCAGGATTTCGATCAGCCGCGTGAGGTCGATGCCGAACTCTTCCAGCATTCCAGGAACCTCGACGCCGGAGCCGACCTGCATCTCGGCAAGGGACATGCCTTGGGCGAACTGCAGGTTCTGCACCTCCAATGTATCGCCGCGCGCAGGGTCGTAGCCGACCGCCGATTCGACCAGGGCCTGCATCGCCGCAAGCTCCTCCTGGCTGCGCGGCCGGTAGCTGATCGTGGAGACCTCGTTTCCGTCCGCATCCGTGACGACCGTCGGGTCGTAGGAACCGTCGATCATCACGGCGATGGACAGCCGCCGGACAGCGCCGGGCGCAAATGTGGTCTGGGTCTCGACCACCGACAGGCGGTTGGCGACACGTTCCTCCAGCGAGCTGTCGCTCGAGAAGCTGGTGGTACCGTCCACCGCGCCATCCTGGGGGTTTGGCAGTTCGGCGAGCACGGTAACGCCGTCGCCGCCTCGCTGGTCGGTGGATTCCCGGGTTCTCTCGACGGTCGTGACCTCGGCCGGCACGACGCCTTCCGGGTCGTAGCTGGTCGACGACTGGGTCACCAGGTCGAAGTTCATCGATGCCGTGACCTTGGCCTGGACATGACCGGCCCCGACATAGGCACTCAGCAACTCCACGATCCGGTGTTCGAGCTCGGCCTCGTAGGCGGTCTGCAGCTGCTCCGAGCGGCTGGTCTGGGTGGACTGGCTGAGCAGGCGGCCGCCCTGGTCGATCACCGAGACGTTGTCCGGTTCCATGCGGTTGACGGCCGAGGCGACCAGGTTCTGGATCGCCATCACCTGGTCGGCGGAGATCGTACGTCCGCCACGGATGTCCAGAATGATCGAGGCGCTGGGCGGCTGGGTCTCCCGGCTGAACGTCATCCGCTGCGGCAGCACGAGGTGCACGCGCGCGTTCTGCACGGAGTCCAGCCAGCGGATGGTGCGCGCGAGCTCGCCCTCGATCGCGCGCTGCTGGTTGATCTCGATGATGTTGCTGGTGGTGCCGAGCGCGTCGAGATTGTCGAAGATCTCGTAGCCGATCACGCCATAGCCCGGCAGGCCGTTGGCCGCCATGTCCAGCCGCAGGCGGGCGACCTCGGTTGACGGCACCATGATGGTCGTGCCGCCGTTGGTCAGCTGGTAGTCGACCCCGCGTGAGTCGAGCTCGCCGACGATCGCGGTGCTGTCGCCCGGCTCCAGGCCGGCGAACAGCGGGGTCATCTCGGTGGCGCTGAACCGCGAGATGATATAGGCGAACAGTCCGATCAGCCCGGCGGCGACCAGCCCGAGCGCGATGATCCTTCCCGGACCAAGACTGCGCAATGTGTTGATCAGGCCCTGCACGACCCTGCATCTCCCCGGTTACAGGAGGCTTGGGCACGTCCATCCAGGGACTCTGGTCCGGCCGTACCCTCGCGTCACCGAGACGCTAGGGCCGACGTGCTGAACAACAGGTTAAGCGGGGGCAGATTTTGCCTAGCAGGCGGCAAATCTTGCTCAGCCGAGATGCGGGCGGTTGTCGACGTTTTCCCGGTAGTCCTGCAGCCGGGTGGTGCGAAGGCCCCGCATGCCGTGGCGCTCGATCAGACGCTGCCAGGACAGGAATTCCTCGACCGACAGGCGGTAACGCTTGCAGGCATCTTCGAGGCTGATCAGGCCCGAGCGGACACCGGCGACGACCTGCGCCTTTCGCTTGATCACCCAACGCTTCGTGTTGGGCGGCGGTAGATCATCGACGCTGGATGGAGCCCCGACCGAGTCGAGGATCGCGTCGTCGAAGCCTTTGGTTGTGTCCATGGTTGGTCCCGCCGAAATCGACAACTTCCTGTTGCTGGACCCAAGGCTAGGCTCGCCGGCTTTATAAACCCCTAAAATCGAGGGATTCGCATTGCACATCATATGGTTAATCATGGAATTCCGCTCAAATTGCACCGACGGGACCAGGGTGACCCGGTCCCGTTGGCGGAACGTCGATGCTTCAGCCATTACCCTTAGCGTTTCAGGCGGATAAGCTCATCCAGCATCTCGTCGCTGGTGGTGATGATGCGCGCGTTTGCCGAATAGGCGCGCTGGGTGATGATCATGCTGGTGAACTCCTCGGCGAGGTCGACGTTCGAGGCTTCGAGCGATGCCGAGGAGATCTTGCCCGCGCCGGCGGTGTTGGCCTGCAGCAGCAGGTACTCGCCCGAGTCCGCGGTCTGCGCATAGGCGTTGCCGGTCCGCGACTGCAGCCCGTTCGGGTTGTTGAAGGTGGCAAGCGGCAACTTGTAGATCTTCTTGCGGCTGCCGTTGTCGAAGAACGCGGTGACGATGCCGTCCTTGTCGATCGACACGCCGGAATAGGTGCCGAACGGCAGGCCGTTCTGCTCCAGCGTCTTGGGCGTGTACGGCCCGTCGAGGAAGGTCATGCCGCTGGCCGCGCCATAGGTGCCGAGCGCGAGCGACATCTGATTGCTGGCGACATCGCCCAGCTCGCCGCCCGAGCCGGTGAAGTTGAATGCCTGCGTGCCTCCCGGATTGAAGTTGAGCGTCATCGACACCGGGCCGGTTCCGCCCGTCGGGGTGCCGTTGGTCGCGAAGTCGAGGGTTCCGATCACCATGTAGTTGGTATCCGACAGTGCCGCCGCGGGCGTCGCGTCGGTCGTGTCGGAGTCGTAGGTGGCCGAGGCGACGCCATCGCTGGTGCGGGTCATGCCGGTGACACGCGCCTCCCATTGGTTGGTGCCGTTGTAGTGCCAGGTCAGTTCGACATCGTGCGGCACGCCCAGCGAGTCGTAGATCGTCACGTTGGTCGTCTCGGTCTGACCGACCGTCGCGGTAGCGGGCAGGTTGGCGCCGATCTGGATCTCGGTGGTCCGCTCCGCCAGCGTCGACAGCCCGGCCACGTTGACCGTCTCGAGCGCCGATATCGAGCTCGTGTTGCTCGGCAGGGCTTCGTTCGCGTCGAGCGGCCACCCTTGCAGGTAGAACCCACCCGCGTTGACGAAATTGCCGTCCGAGTCGACCGTGAACGAGCCTTCACGCGAGAACAGGAATTCGTTGCCCGTGCCACCGTTCGGCCCTTCGTTGACGACAAAGAAGCCGGAGCCGTCGATGGCAAGGTCGGTCGGCGAACTCGAGCCCTGCAGCAGACCCTGCTGGTCGATGAGGCGCAGGGGCAGGGCGGCGACGCCGCCCGGGGTATAGCCGGAATTTGTCGAGGACTGGGTGACCAGGGTCGAGAATCGTGCCCGCGATCCCTTGTAGCCGATCGTGTTCACGTTGGAGATGTTGTCGGCGATCATGCCGAGGTTCTGGCTGTTTGCGGCAAGACCCGAAACGCCTGACGTCATCGCGCCGTAAATGCTCATGGCCGTGTGCTCCTTGCTGGCCCGGGGCGGCTGTCCTGCGCGCGCCCGGTCATGTCGCTAAGACTGTGTGTCGCTCTCGTCGTCGATGGGTGCGGCAGGCGGCGGGGCAGGCAGCGTCGGCGAGCGCACCGCGGTGATTTCCTGCAGATAGATCGCGAGGTCACCGATCATCACGACCGGCTGTCCGTCGCGGGATTCGACGCCTGTCACGACACCGACGATGCCGGCCTCTGCCGTGACCGGGTTGCCGGCTGCGTCGGTGGCCTCGATGGCGATGCTGTAGACGCCGTTGGCGGCGACCTTGTTGTCGCTGGTCAGGCCGTTCCACGAGATCTGGTGCGTGCCGGCGGTGACGGGCCCCTGACCGGAGAAGACCACGTTTCCGCTCGAGTCGCGGATGGTGTACTTGGCCGACGCCGCGGCGTCCTTGAGCGTGTAGGCGAACTGCGCCTCGCCGTTGGCCAGGTTGGCCTTGTCGCCGATCGCCGAGATCTCCTTGCCGATGAAACCGAGAGCCGACAGCGTCTGGCCGGCGAACTGCACCTGGACCAGCTGCTCGAGCTGGGTGTTGGTCAGGATCGCCTGCTCGACGCTGGTGAACTGCACCAGCTGGCTGGTGAACTCGTTGGTCTCCATCGGCGACAGCGGATCCTGGTTCTTCAGCTGTTGGGTGAGCAGGGTCAGGAAGTTGTCGAAGTTGGAGGAGAGGCCGGCCAGCGCGCTGGTCGTGCCGCTGGTGTTCGTGTTGGCGACTGGACTGACGTTCATGGTGTGGCCCCGCTATACGAAGAGGTCGACGACCAGGTGGCTGTCGCTCTGGTGTGTGATGATCATGCCGTCGACGGCCTCGCCGCCCTCCGGCTCGGACTCGCTCTCGGCATCGCGGCCGCTTCGCTTCGCGTCGTCCTGGTCGCCGGGGCTCTGCTGACGCAAAGAGAAGCTCAGGTCGCCGGCGCTGGTGTCGAACCCGGCGTCGGCCAGGGCGCGCTCGAGGTCGCGGACGTTGCGCTGCAGCTGGTCGAGCGTCTCCTGGCGGTCGGCAGCGACGGTCATCGTCATCCGCCCGTCCTGCCCGAGCTCCATGCGGACGTCGATCCGGCCGAGTTCGCGCGGATTGAGCCGGATTGATACCCGGTCGACTCCGGTCTCGGCCGCATGCGCGATGGTGAGACCGATGCGCTCGGCGAACTGGGGACCGTTCAGCCGGGGCATGTGCTGGGGCTGCGCAGGCCCGTCGACGCGGGCGGGCTGCGCCGTACGCTCGCCCAGGGCGGCCGCGCCGGGCGTTCCCGATCCGGTCGGCGCAGGCGGTGCGGATGCTCCCTCGCTGACGGCCGGCAGGCTGCCGGCAGCGGCAGCCGTCGCGGCTGCACCGCGCCCGCCGGCCGGATTGTTGGCCATCGCGGCTGCGATTGCGCTGAAGTCGGCGGCGGCGCCCTGTTCCTTGCCCAGGCTGGGCTGGCTCTGTTTGCCCAGCGCCTTGGCCGGCGCGTTGCCAGCCATAATGCGCTGGCCGGGCGGCATGGCCGTCTGTGGGCCAGGCGCCTGTTGGGTGCCGGCCAGCGAATGCGCGAACAGCGCGACGGCGAGGCCGGGGGCCGGCGGTCCGGCCGGGCCGGGCTCGGTCCCCGCCGCCGCACCGCGCGACTGCATGACGGCAAGGAGGTTCGCCAGGATGTCGTCGTTGGCGGGCGTGGCTGCGCCGTCCGCCAGGGAGAGTGCGCCCGGCTGCGCGGCTCCTGGGATCGGGTCGGCGGCACCTGCCTGGCCCGGGGTGGCCCGGTCCGAGGCGGTCTGGCCCGGGGTGGCCTGATCCGGGGTGGCCTGATCCGGGGCGGTCTGGTCCGGCGCCGCCGGTCCTGTCGTGGCCTGGGCCGGGTCGGCCACGGGTCCGGCGGCGTTGGGTGTGGCCGGTTCTGCGACCGGCTCGACCTGGGTCTCGGCGGGGGGCGGGGTCTCGGTGGCCTGCGCCGTTGGCAGTGTGACCGGCTCGTCGTGCCGGCGGTCGTCGCTGCTCTGGCGGGCGGCCCGGTCGACGTGCCGGCGATCGGCGGCGTCGCGCTGTGCATAGTCGCGCGCCGGCTCCGGCCGCTCGCGCTCCGGGATGTCCCGGCGGCTCGTCGCGCGGTCGGTGTCGGTACGGCTCTCGCGCGCACTCATCGCGCGGACCAGCTCGTCGAACGGATGTCCCGTCGCCGGCTTGCCGGCCCGGCCTGGACCCGAGACGTCGAACCGCGGCTGGTCGTCGCGAATGGCTATCTGCATCGCCTGTTCCCTAAGCTACCTTGCCAGCCAGGCTTCGCAAGCCGCGGGCCATCGCAGAGGTCAGGGTGATGTCCTTGATATCACGAGATTTTTGCGCGAGCACCGCGCAGCGCCGGGACCCTGCCTGCCAAGGGTTGCCGGGTGGGCCCGGCAACTGTTGCCGGTAGGAAAGAAAAAACGCCGCTGAGGGGTCAGCGGCGTCGTGGGCAGGCGCGGGGAAGGGAGGAAGCGGTCAGGCGACGAACCGGTTGGCCATCGGTGCCGTGGAGGCCGGCTGGGCAGGCGCGGCGACCGTGCCGTCGGTCCGCTGGCCGGAAAGGCCCAGCGCGATGTTGCGGTTGATGTCAATCAGCACCTGCAGGCGCTCCGGCGCCACCCTGCCGAGGGCCGACACGGTATGGCGGTCGACGAACCCGGCCAGGCTCAGCATGTTCTGCTTGATCTCGGGCGGCAGCGGATTGCTGTCCTCGGCGATGTCGGCCTGAAACAGCGTCCACAACCGCCAGTTCAGCCTGAGCGCGCTGCGATACTGCTCGATGTCGGCATCGGCGCGCTGCACCGCATCCAGTCGGCGGGCGGCTTCCAGCAGCGCCCGAGATTCGGTTTCGCGCGGATTGGACCCGAGTTTCTGCGCCTGCTGGTAGGGGTTGTTACGCGGAGCCGGCATAGTTCAGCACCTCTTGCTCATACCTGATCAGGTTGCGGCACTTCTTGAGTGCGCCGTAGCTGTCGCCGGCGATCATCTGCTGGCCGATCTCCAGCAGGAGCGTCGTCGAGCTCGGAACCGCCTGGGCGAACTGTTGCAGGAAGCTGTTAAAGTTCTCTTGATGATCCCGCACATGTTCGGGAAACAGGTGCATCATCTGGACCGTGAAGTAGATCCGCTTCGCTGGCGTGTCGGCGCGCTCTTCGGTGATGATGTCCTTCTCGCGCAGGATGTTGGCGCGGTTCTGCAGGACGAACTGGGCGCGGTCGCCGCCGTTTACGATGACGGCGCCGTTGATGATGATCTTTTCGCCCGCCTTCAGTGAGATCTTCAGAGCCATGGGTCGGGTGCCTTCTGCACGGGCCGGCGCAGGGCCGGCGGCTTCAGATGTCGTGTGAGGGAGCCTAACCGAACAGCTGCAGCACGTTGCGCTCATTCTGGGCGGAGAGCGAAAGCGCGTTGGTGGCCAGCTGCTGCCGGGTCTGCAGGGCAAGCAGGTTGGCGCTTTCCTCGTTCATGTCGGCGAGCGTCAGCTTGCCCGCACCCTGCTCGAGGGTGTTGACCAGGCTCTGGGTGAAGCTCAGGCGCGTCTTCAGCACCGTGTTGTTCGAGCCCAGCGCCGCGGCATTTGTCCGCAACTCGATCAGGGCCGCATTCACCGAACTCAGCGCCGCGTCGACGTCGCCCTCGCTGCCCCAGTTGTTCGTCGCCGTGCCGATCGAGAGCCCGCCCGCGCTCGACGTCGACCGCAGGTGGGCGATCGTCAGCTTGGATGTGCCGTCCTCGTTGAAATCTACGGTCAGCGTGTCGGAGCCGCCGTCGATCAGGTTGACGCCGTTGTAGCTGGCGTCCCGGGCGAGGTCGTTGAGCTGGGTCAGCAGCTCGGTGAACTGGTGGGCCAGCCCGGAGCGCTCCGCCGCGCTGCCCGAAGACTTCGCCTTGGTCGCCAGGCCCTTGGCCTGCTCGACCAGGTCGGTGATCGACTCGATGCCGTCGATGGCGGCCTGGATCGTGCTGATCGCCTGGTCGACGTTGTCCTTCAGTCGGCCCAGATCGCCGGCCCGGTCGCTGAGCGCCCGCGACTGGAAATAGGCGGTCGGGTCGTCCAGTGCGGAACTGACCTTGAGCCCGGTCGCCAGACGGTTCTGCGTCGTGTTGACCAGGTCCGAGGTGCGCTGAAGCGTCAGCAGGTTGTCACGTACGATCTGGGAAAGAGCAATCTTGGCTGCCATTTCATCCTCCGGTGTCGCCATGCGCTGCTGACATTCTGCAGCGCGTTGGTGTTCAGCTTTCTGCTCCGGTTGGCGTCGCAACCGGACAGGTCGTCACGGCATTGCCGCAACAGGTTCGGTAAGGTTAACGGCAACCGGCGTGCCAACACGTGCACCGGCCCCGGAGGAGCGGCGAGTGCATCTGTTGAATCCGAGATGTATCAGTGGTTTAGCCGAACTCTCCGGTGGAGCGGAGGCTGGCCGCGACAGGGTAAAGGCCGCACTGGGCGCCGTGGCCGGGGGAAAACTCTGCCGGCCGATGGCAATTCGTGCCGGGACATATCGGTCGCGTCGGCGACCCGAGGGCTCATGCGGCCCGGCCTGCGGCGAGGTCGTCGCGGGCAAAAAAAATGGCGGGGCCGAAGCCCCGCCAGATCGCGATCGAAGGTTCTTGGTTCGGTTAGCCGAGGAGCCCCAGCACCGACCGCTCGGACTGTGCCGACAACGCAAGGGCGTTGGTGGACAGCTGCTGGCGGGTCTGCAGCGCGAGCAAGTTCGCGCTTTCCTCGTTCAGGTCGGCGAGCGTCAGCTTGCCGGCGCCGCTCTGCAGCGTGTTGACCATCTTGGAGGTGAACTCCAAGCGGGTCTGCAGGACGGCGTTGTTGGAACCGAGCGTGGACGCGTTGGTCCGCAGTTCGGTCAGCGCAGCGTTGACTGAGCTCAGGGCCGCGTCGACGTCGCCGTCGGACGCGAAGTTGCCCGTAGCGCCGGCGATCGAGAGTCCGCCGGCACTGGCGTTCGACCTCATGTGCGCGATCGTCAGCCGCGAGGTTCCGTCCTCGTTGAAGTCGACCGTCAACTCGTCGTCGCCGCCGTCGATCAGGTTGACGCCGTTGTAGCTCGAGTCCCTCGCCAGGTCGTTGATCTGGGTCAGGATGTCATCGAACTGCGAGGCCAGGCTCGACCGCTCGGTGGCGTCACCGGACGACTTCGCCTTGGTCGCCAGACCCTTCGCCTGCTCGACCAGACTCGTGATGCCCTCGATACCGTCGATGGCTGCACCGATCGTGCTGACCGCCTGGTCGATATTCGACTTCAGCGTGTTGAGGTCGCCGGCGCGGTCGGTCAGGCTCTTTGCCTGGAAGAACGCAGAGGCGTCGTCCAGAGCGGACGAAACCTTCAGGCCGGTGGCAAGGCGGTTCTGGGTAGTGTTGATCAGGCTCGCCGTGCCGGTCAGGGTCAGCAGGTTGTTGCGTACCGGTGCTGAGAGAGCAATGCTAGCAGCCATGTCGTATCCCTTTCTAGGATATTGGCAACGAACGCATTCTGCATTCGCGTAAGCCAGGTTCTACTTGAACGACGACATTGCCAGACTGGGCCTACGGCGTCGGAACTACCTGTTCCATATGACGTTGGCCTACCTGGCAAAACGCCGCGTCGAATTGAGAGCAACCGCCGTGCCAGACAGTTGGCTCGGATTGAAGTCTTTGATTCCTGTGATATCTGATAGTTAATCGAAGGTAAAATGGTCAGAGTGCTCGGCAAATGTTGCCGTTGCCGGGGGAAATTTTTGCCGCAGCGGGGAAGAATCTGCCGGATGCATTTTCTTAGGGTAAATCAATCCTTGACTATACTGATGTATTTGCGGTTTCTCCGATCTCTCACCAGGTTCGTTGCCGGTCTGACCCTGATGGTGCCTGGAAGGGCCTTGAGTTGCTGACAGCGGTTGCTTGCGTGGATTAGGCTCCCGTTAACCAACATCGGTGTCGATAGGGCATGGTCCAGTTCATCGCCGAGATATCCAGCAACCATGCCCGCGATCCGGGCCGCTGCGCCGCACTGATCGCGGCGGCCGCAGCGGCCGGCTGCGACGCGGTCAAGTTCCAGCTCTTCCGGGTCGACGCGTTGTTCGCGCCGGAAATCCTCGCCCGCAGCGCCGAGCATCGCCGGCGGAAGGACTGGGAGCTGCCGGTCGAGCTGATCCCGCAACTCGCGGCGCAGGCGCGGGATCGAGGAATGGCCTTCGGCTGCACGCCCTTCGACCTCGATGCCGTCGAGGCGTTGCGCGCGCATGTGGATTTTCTGAAGGTCGCTTCCTATGAGCTGATCTGGCGTGACCTCATCGCGGCCTGCGCGCGCACCGGGCTGCCGACCATCCTGTCCACCGGCATGGCCACCCTCGAAGAGGCGGTCGCCGCGGTCGCCGGCGCGCGCGAAGACGGCGCGGGCGACCTCACGGTCCTGCACTGCGTTTCGAGCTACCCGACGCCGCCCGCCCAATGCAACCTGGCGGCCATGGCCACCATCGCGCGCGCCTGCGGCGTACCGGTGGGCTGGTCCGACCACAGCCGATCGCCCGAGGTGGTGCTGCGCGCAGTCCATCGCTGGAATGCGGCAATGGTCGAGTTCCACCTCGACCTCGATGGATCCGGCGCCGAGTACGCCCCGGGCCATTGCTGGCTGCCCGAGGAGATCGCGCCGGTGATTGCCGCCTGTCGCCAGGGGGCGGTGCTCGACGGCGACGGCAAGAAGGCGCCGCAGCCCTGCGAGCTGGCCGATCGGGACTGGCGGGCGGACCCCGTCGACGGCCTCCGGCCGCTGCTGGCAACCCGCGCCCGGTGGCTGGAGGAGGCATCGTGAGGCCGATCGCGCCTGTGCGCCGGGTCGTAGCCGTCGTCCAGGCTCGCATGGGGTCGAGCCGGCTGCCTGGCAAGGCGCTGATGCCGCTCGCCGGCCGGCCGGTGATCTGGCACGTCCTGGAGCGGCTCGCGCGCGCGCAGCGGCTCGACCAGGTCGTGCTGGCGACGACCACGGCCGCTGCCGATGATGCGCTTGCCGACTATGTCACCGGCCTCGGCGTCGTGGTCGTCCGTGGGTCGGAGCGCAATGTGCTCGCCCGTTTCATTCAGGCCGCCGAGCTGACCCGCGCCGACGTCGTGGTCCGCATCACCGGCGATTGCCCGCTGGTCGACCCGTGGCTCGTCGACTACCTGGTCGATGCGCTGGCAGCGGATGCCGGCTATGTCCAGGTCAACCCCGACGGCGTGCTGATCGACGAAGGCATCGATCCATGCACCACGTGGGCCCTGCACCGGCTCGCCGCCCAGGCCGGCGACGATCCGGTGGCCCAGGAGCACGTCACCAGCTACTTCAAGCTGCACCCTGGCTTCGTCCCCGTCGCCCGCTGTCCGGCGCCGGAGGACCGCCGGCTGGAAGGCGCCAGGATTTCCGTCGATACGCCGGCCGACCTGCGCTTTCTCGAGAGAATCTACGAGCGAATGCAGGCTGCCCCCGGCGACCTCGACGTGGTCGCCCTGGTCGGGCTGCTCCGGGCCGAGCCCGAGCTGATGACGCTGAATCGGCATGTGGTGCGCAAGCAGACGCGGGTAGACGACCGCTGCGTCCTTATCCGCTGTGACGGCTATGCCGCGATCGGGCTCGGTCACGTCGTGCGCTGCCTGGCGATCGCCGAGGCGCTCCGCGATCGGCATGGCCTGCGGGTGGTTCTTGCCGTGGACCAGGGCCGTCCTGCACAGGACCTCGTCGCCCGTCAGGGCTTCAAGCTGGCCGAGGCACGCTGCGACGGCGAATGCGAAGCCGCCTGGATCGACCGGACGCTGGCCGCCACCGGCGCCGAAGCGCTGGTGCTCGACATTCGCACTGACCTTCCTGCCGATACGGTCCGCCGCTGGCGGCAACGTGGGACGGTGACAGCGGTCGTCGACGACGGCAGCCCGCGTCGGCTTGCTGCGGACCTCGCCTTCTTTCCGCCGGTGCCGCAGCTGAAGGACCTGGACTGGTCGGGCTTCTCCGGGGCGCTGTTTGTCGGCTGGGACTATCTTGCGCTGCGCCGAGAGTTCGCACGTACACGTCGTGCGCTCCCCGCCGGCGACGGTCGACGGCTGCGGCTGCTGGTCACCATGGGCGGGTCGGACCCGGCCGGTGCCACCGCGGTGGCGATCGAGGCGCTGGCCGGCCTTGCCGCAGATGTTGCGGTGACCGTCGTGGTCGGCGCCGCCAGCCTCGAAAGGGACCGGATTGCCGCGCTGGTCGTCACGCATCTGCCCGGCGGCCGCCTGCTCTATGGGAGCGACGACATGCCGGCGCTGATGGCGGCGGCCGACCTCGCCGTCATCGCCTTCGGGATGACCGCCTACGAGGCGGCCGCGGTCGGCACCCCGACCCTTGCCCTCTGTCTGTCGGCAGATCACGAGGCCAGCGCGCGCGCGCTCGCGGACGAGGGAGCCCTCGTCGTCGCCGGCAGGATCGGGGTGGTGACGGCAGCCGGGCTTGCCCCGCAGATCGCCGCTCTGATCGCAAATCGCGACCGGCTTGCGGCGATGGGCGAGGCCGGAGGCCGGCTGATCGATGGTCGGGGCGCCGATCGCATCGCCGACCGGATCATGGCCCGGCTCGCGCAGCGCGAGCGTGGCCCTCTGGTCGCCGCGTGATGCCGGCGAGCGCGCTCGCCGCGGTGCGGCACGACGGCCCGTTGCTGGCCGAGCGCGACGGCTTTGCGGTTATCGACTGCACGGGCTGCGGCTATGCCCATGCCATGCCGCTCCCCAGCGTGGACGCGCTGATCGATACCTACCGCCATGACTATTATGCCGCGGAGAAGCCGCTTTACCTGGCGCGGACCGAGGAGGACCGCGCCTGGTGGCTCGACGTCTACGATGAACGCGTGGCCACAATGGAGGCCTGGCGGGGCCAGGCCCCCGGAGCGATTCTCGACATCGGCAGCGGCCCCGGCCTGTTTCTCGACGCGGCCGCGGCGCGCGGCTGGCGCACGCGCGGGGTCGAGCCGTCCCGCCAGGCCGCCACCCATGCGCGCGGGCTCGGCCACGAGATCCGCGAAGGCTTCTTCGGGGCGGCGATGGCCGCGTCGCTGGACCCGGTCGACGCCGTACACATGGCGCTGGTGCTGGAGCATGTGCCGGAGCCGGCCAGCCTGCTTGCTGCGGCGCGCGGGCTGCTGCGGCCGAGCGGTGTCCTCTGCGTCGTGGTGCCGAACGACTTCAGTCCGTTGCAGCGGGTGGTGGAGGGGCAGGGAATGGCACCTTGGTGGGTGGCCCCGCCGCACCACCTCAACTACTTCACCCCCGTGAGCCTGACCGCCCTGCTGGAACGCACCGGGTTTACCGTCGTCGAGCGCACCGCCACCTTCCCGATGGAGCTGTTCCTGCTGATGGGCGAGGCCTATGTCGGCGACGACGCCCTCGGGCGCGCCTGCCACGGCAAGCGCAAGGCCTTCGAGACCGCGATGCGGCGGGCCGGGCAGTCAGACCGGCTGGCGCGGCTCTATCGCAGCCTGGCCGACCAGGGCCTCGGCCGCGAGATCGTGCTGTACGCGCGCGCCGCCGGCAGCGCGCGATGAAGGGCACCCGTCCGATCTTCGTCGTCGGCAGCGGCCGGTCCGGCACTGCCGCCCTGGCCAGGGTCCTGGGCAGCGTGCCGGGCGTGGAAATGCACCACGAGTATCTGTGCACCCATATCCAGCCGGTCTCCGCCCGTTACGCCATGGGCCGCGCCGATGTTGCCGAGGTGCGCACGGTTCTCGATGCCTGCCACGGCGCGGCAATCAGGCTCAGCAGCGCCGGGATCTGGGGCGACAGCTCCAACAAGCTGTCATGGATCATGCCTATCCTGGCCGAACTCTATCCCGACGCCCGCTACGCCCATGTCGTACGCGACGGGCGCAAGGTGGCGAGCTCCTTTTTTCACAAGCTCGCCGACGAGTGCTACGACGACGCCAGCGTCGCTGCGCTCGCCGACTGGCTCGACGGCAGGGGCGTGATGCCGCCGCCGGAAAAGCGCTACTGGTGGCCTTTGCCGCAGCCGGGTGATTCGCTGCATGCCGACTTCGCCGGCTTCGACCAGTTCCAGCGCATCGCGATGCATTGGGCCCAGGTCAACGCTGCCGTACTGGCTGCGGAGGCGGCGCTGCCCGCGGGCATGGTGGCGCGGTTCCGGCTGGAGGATCTGGTGGCGGAAGAGGCGGAACTGCGCCGCCTGTTCTCCTTTCTGGGCCTGCCGTACCACACCGGCCATTTCGCCGCCCTTCGCCGCCCGCACAATGTCAACCGGCCCGAGGACACCCCGCTCACCGAGGTGCAGCGCGGCCGTTTCGCGGAGCTCGCCGGGCCGATGATGGCGCGGCTCGGCTACGGCGGGCGGCCGGAATATGCGATGGACTATAGCCCGGCGGCGGCCCCGGCAGCCCCGGCAGAGGACGATCGTTGCCCGCTCTGCGGATGCGCCGACCTGCGCCCCGCCTATCGCCCCCGCGGCACGGCGCGCGATCTCACGGTCCATGTCTGCCATGGCTGCGGCCTGGTGCAGAGCCTGCCGCGCCAGGCGACAGCGCCGAAGCAGCCCCGGGTATCGGGCGGCGCCGACTGGGGCAATGTCCGCTACGGCAAGGGTTTCCGCCTGGAGGACACCATGCGCCGGATCGGCGACCGCGCGCCGCGGCGGATTCTCGACATCGGCAGCAATCGGGGCGCTTTCGTCGAGGCTGCCGGACGGCGCTGGCCGCAGGCATCGATCACCGCGATCGAGCCGGATCAGCGCGTGGTCGGCCACTATGCCGCGATGCCCGGCCTGAAGCTGCTTGTCGCGCGCATCGAGGACGTGGCGCTGGAGGAAGGCGCCTACGACCTGATCCACTGCAGCCATACGCTCGAACATCTCGCCGACCCGGTGGCGGCGCTGAAGGTGATGGCCACCGCGCTGGCTCCTGGCGGCGTGGCCTATGTCGAGGTGCCCGATCTGTCGACGATCGGCCGCGCCGACCTGGTCGAGGAGTGGTTCATCGACAAGCACCTCTATCACTTCGACGCTGAAACCCTGGCGATCGCGCTCGCCTATGCCGGCCTGGTTCCGCTGCGCGGCATCCAGGCCGGCCTGCACCTATCGGCTGTGGTCGAGCGCGGCCATTGGACCGGGCCGCTTGCCGCCGTCGACCCGGCGACGATCGCCGGTCGAATCGCCGCCTACGATGCCGGCCTGTCCGGCAACGAGCGGGCGCTGCGCGGCGCTGCGTGCCGGATTGCCGAGCTGGCCGAACGCAGCCGGGTTGCGGTCTGGGGCGCCGGGCGGATCCTCGACTCTCTGGTGCGGATCGGCGGGCTCGACCCGTCGCTGCTGGCGGCGGTGGTCGACCGCCACCTGGTCAGGCACGCCGACGCGCTGCATGGCGCGCGCCTGCTGGCGCCGGAAGCGCTCAAGGACCTTGCGGTCGATGCGATCGTGATCGCCTCGCGCGAGTTCGCCGACGAGATCGCCGGGGAGGCGAGTGCGTTGGCGCCGCGTGCGGAGATCATCCGCTATGCCGACTTGTTGACGGAAGAGAGGTTTCTGCAGGTGGCGCAAACCAAGCGTTAACTATTCTCCCGAACAGTGTTAACCGACATAACTCTGTCATCAGGAGCCGTGGCTGCCGTGACGAACAACCAGAACAATGAGCCGGCGGACCTGGCTGCGCATGCGGCGCAGGTGCGTCGCTACGCGCTGACCGCGATTCACCGCGCCGGCTCCGGCCATCCCGGCGGTGCCTTGTCGGCCGCAGACATCCTGACCTGCCTCTACCGCAGCGAACTGCGCCTGCAGGCCGACGACCCGGCGTGGCCTGACCGCGACCGCTTCGTCCTTTCCAAGGGCCACAGCTGCCCGGCACTCTATGGGGCGCTGGCGGATTCCGGCTTGATCGACCGCGCCCTGATCCCGACGTTTCGCAAGCTCGGCAGCCCGCTGCAGGGCCATCCCTTCGTCGGGGCGCTGGCCTGGATCGAGGCCAGCACCGGCTCCCTCGGCCAGGGCTTCTCCCAGGCGATCGGCATGGCGCTCGGCCTTCGCCACCTCGACAGGCAGGCACGCGTCTACGTCTTGCTTGGCGACGGTGAGCTGCAGGAGGGCGAGATCTGGGAAGGCGCGATGTGCGCGGCTCACCACCAGCTCGCCGGCCTCTGTGCCATCGTCGACTACAACAAGTTGCAGAGCGACAACTGTCCGGCCAACATCATGGAGCTGGAGCCGCTCGCCGACAAATGGCGGGCGTTCGGCTGGAACACGCTGCAGATCGACGGCCACGACATCCCGGCTATCCTGGGCGCCTTCGACGCCGCGCGCGCCCATGGCGACGCGCCGACCGTGATCATTGCCGACACGGTGAAGGGGCAGGGGGTCAGCTTCATGGCCGGGGCGCCGCATTGGCACGGCAGCGTGAAGATGAAGGACGACGAGTTGGAACGGGCGCTCGACGAACTGGGCGCCGGGGCGCCGGAGATCGCTTGGGCGCTGGGCCATTCGTCACTCGGGCAGGGGGCTGTCGATCATGTCGGTCACTAAGCGCTTGAAGGCTCCCGGCGCGGAGCCGCTGGTCCCGCAGCAGATCGGATCGTCGGGCGACAGCCTGCGCGAGGCCTTCGGGCGGGCGCTGGTCCGGATCGCGGCGAATGATCCGCGCATCGTCGTGCTCGATGCCGATATCGCCGGCGGCACCGGCATGCATCATTTCCGCAAGGCCTATCCCGACCGCTTCTACCAGTTCGGCATCGCAGAGCAGAACATGATGGCGGTCGCGGGCGGGATGGCGGCGACCGGCCTGGTCCCGATCGTGACCACCTTCGCGGTGTTCTGCCTGCGCGCGATCGAGCAGGCGCGGCTGTCGATCGCCTACGACCGGCGCAACGTGAAGATCGTCGCCAGCCATCCCGGGCTCGACACCGGCCCCGACGGGGCATCCGCCCAGGCCCTCGAGGACCTGGCCGCCTTCCGCGCCGTCCCCGGCATGACCGTGGTGTCGCCGGCCGATCCGGTGGCGGTCGCGCTGGCGGCGGAAGCGATCCTGGCGTTCGACGGCCCGGTCTACATGCGCACCGGCCGCAGCACGAGCCGGAAGGTCTATGGCGACGACCATGCATTTGCCCTCGGCAAGGGCCACGTCCTGCGCGATGGCCGCGACGTCACCATCGTCGCATGCGGCGTCGAGGTCGCACGTGCGCTCGACGCTGCGTCGCTGCTGTCTGCCCGCGGCATCGACGCCCGCGTCGTCGACATGGCGACGCTGAAGCCGATCGATACCGAGCTGCTCGCTGCCTGCGCCCGCCAGACCGGCTGCATCGTCACCGCGGAGGACCACAACCTCCATGGCGGGCTCGGCGGCGCGGTCGCCGAGGCGCTGGCTGCGCGTGCGCCCTGTCCGGTCGAGTTTGTCGGCGTCCAGGACTGCTTCGGCGAATCCGGCGAGCCGGAGGAGCTGTCGGAGAAGTATAGACTGACCGGCCCCCATATCGCCGCGGCGGCGCTGCGCGCGATCGCCCGCAAGGCCGGCTGAACCGGTGGGCGTGCTCGACGGCAAGGTCGCGCTGGTCACCGGCGGCTCGCGGGGCATCGGACGGGCGATCGCGCTCGCCCTGGCCGCTGCGGGCGCCGACGTGGCCTTGACCTACCGCAGCGACGCGGCGTCGGCCGATGCGGTAGCCGACGCGATCGCACAGGCGGGAGGAACCGCCACCGCCTACCAACTGGATGTGCGCGACCGGGCCCGCGTCGAGGCGGTACTCGCCGCGGTGAAGACCCGCTACGGCGCCCTGCACGTGCTGGCCAACAATGCCGGGGTCAACAAGCCGACCGACTTCGACCGGATCGCCGACGCCGATTGGCAGGAGATCATGGACGTCAACCTGCGCGGTCCGTTCGTCGTCTCCCAGTGCGCTCTGCCGCTGATCGCCGAGAGCGGCGGCGGCTCGATCGTGATGACCGGCTCGGTCAGCGGCCAGTATGGCGGGCCGCGGACCGCCCATTATGCCGCGTCCAAGGCCGGGCTGATCTCGCTCGCCCAGGTGATCGCCCGCTTCGGCGCGGCCAGCAACATCCGCTGCAACACGGTCGCTGCCGGCCTGATCGCCTCGGAGATGGCCGCGGCGGGCATGGCCAATCCGGCGGTCGCCAAGGCCGCTGCGACGATCCCGCTCGGTCGTCTCGGCACCCCGGAGGAGGTCGCTGCCGCGGTGGTCTGGCTGGCCTCGGACGACAGCCGCTACGTCACCGCTCAGACGATCAACGTGAACGGGGGGCTCTACTTTTGACCCCGACGATTCTGTTCATCGGCGGCGGCTCCGAGGTCGTTCCGGCCGTCAAGCGGGCCATGGACCTGGGTTGCCGCGTCATCGTCGCCGACCGTGACCCGCATGCGCCGGGCTGCCGCGTCGCCGACCAGCCCCTGGTCGCCAGCGCCTATCACCCTGACGAGGTGCGCGCCGAGGTGCGGAAACACATCGCCGGCGGCAGCCGGATCGACGCGGTGCTCGCCGTCGCCACCGACTGCCCGAACAGCGTCGCCGCCGTCGCCGAGGAGCTCGGTCTGCCCGGGCCCAGCGTCGAGGTCGGCAACCGTGCCGTCGACAAGCTGGCGATGAAGCGCAAGTTCGCCGCCGACGGGGTCCGCCAGCCCTGGTTTGCGGCGGTCACCGACTTCGCCCAGCTGCGGGCGCAGGTATCGGAAGTCGGCTACCCCCTGGTGCTGAAGCCGGCCGACAGCCGCGGCGCCCGCGGTGTGCTGAGGCTCACCGGCGCGGAGGATCTGCGCTGGGCGTTCCGCTTCGCCATGAGCTATTCGCCGAGCAGGCGGCTGGTGCTGGAGCGCTTCGCCGCCGGCCCGCAGGTGTCGACCGAGAGCCTGGTCATCGACGGGGTCGCCCACACCCCCGGCTTCTCGGACCGGAACTACGAGCTGATGGACCTCTACGCGCCGCACATTATCGAAAATGGCGGCGACCTGCCGAGCTTCCTGCCGCAGCGAACCCAGGAGAGGGTGGGCGCGCTGGTCGACCGGGCGGCGCACAGCCTCGGGGTCGCCAACGGCGTGGTGAAGGGCGACATCGTCGTCTGCGACGGCGAGCCGATGGTGATTGAGATGGCGGCGCGGCTCTCCGGCGGCTATTTCTGCTCCCATGAGATCCCGCTGAACACGGGCGTCGATTTCGTCGGCGCGGCGATCCGCCAGGCGCTCGGCATCGGGCTCGATCCGGACGACCTGAAGCCTCGGTTCCAGCGTCACATCTCCCAGCGCTACCTGTTCCCGCCGCCCGGCCGTATCGTCGCCATCGACGGGGCCCGGGGGGTCACGGCGCTGCCCGGGGTGGTGTTTTTCGCGCTGCGCAGCAAGGTCGGCGACGTCATCGGTCCGATCGACTGCCATCCGGCGCGAGGCGGCGTGGTCATCGCCACCGGAGCGGACCGGGAGACCGCCTGCGCGAATGCGCAGCGCGCGGTCGGCGCCGTGGACTTCGCCACCGCCAAGGTTGCCGCAGCCGAATAGGCTGCCCGCCATGTCCGCCCCCGACGTCTATCGCAACCTCGGCGCCGCCAGGATCGAAGCCGGCGATGTCGCCGGTGCGCTGGCGCCGTTGCGCGTCGCCCATCGCCTCGTCCCGGAGGATGAGGGCATCCGCCGCGTGCTCGGCCAGGCGCTTTACGTGCTCGGCGAGCAGGATCGGCTGGATGGCCGCCTGGAAAGCGCGCGCGACCGGTTCGCCGAGGCAGCCGACGCCGATCCGGACAACGCAGCCGCGTGGAATGGCCTCGGCCAGAGCCATGTCGGGCTGGGTGCGATGGCCGACGGCGCCGCCTGCTACCGCCGTGCGCTGGCGCTGCGGCCCGACGCGGCGGCCATCCTCAGCAATCTCGGCAACGCCCTGGTACGCCTGCTCGACCATGACGGCGCCGAGGACGCCTATCGCCGGGCGCTGGCGCTGGACCCCGACAACGCCGAGTTCCGCCACAACCATGCCCTGCACCTGCTGCGTACCGGACGGCTCGAGGCGGGCTGGGACCTGTTCCCGGTCCGGCTGCAGAGACCCGGCCGGCGGCCGCCCTGCGACGGGCCGTTCTGGGACGGCGGAGATCCGGCAGGCCGGACCGTCGCGGTCTGGAGCGAGCAGGGGATCGGCGACGAGTTGATGTTCGGTACCTGCATCCCCGATCTTGCCGCCGAGGCAGGCCACGTCGTCTGGGAATGCGGCCCAAAGCTGGCACCCCTGCTGCGGCGCTCCCTGCCTGAGGTGACTGTCGTCGCGCGGCCGGCGAACGCGGAGGCCGCCGTGACACCGGCGGAGCGTTTCCCGTGGCGCGAGGCGGTCGGACCGATCGACGCCTGGGCCGCATGCGGCGCGCTCGCCGGCGTCTACCGGCGGACACCGGGCGCCTTCGCCGGTTCCGGTGGATATCTCAGCGCCGATCCCGCGCTGCGGCGGGTCGCGGCGCAGTGGCTTGCACACCTGCCGCGACCGCGCATCGGGCTGTGCTGGCGTGGCGGGGTCGTCAACGCGACCCGAGGCCTGGTCTACGCCCAGCCGGCCCAGCTTGCCGCGACCCTGGCCGGGACGGGCGCGACGCCCGTGCTGCTGCAATATGGGGCGACCGGTGCAGAACGCGCGGCCTGCACCGCCGCCGGCACCCCGCTTGCCGTCATGCCGGACTTGGACCTGGCCGACGACCTGGAGGGCGTTGCCGCCCTGATCGCGGAGCTGGATCTGGTCATCTCGTGCGCCAGCTCGGTCGCCGAACTGGCCGGCGCGCTCGGGGTGCCGGTCTGGCGGTTCGGCCCGCAGTCGGACTGGACGCTACTGGGCGCAGGACTGGCGCCCGGCTATGCGGGGCGCCGGCGCCCGTGGTTCTGCACGATGCGGGCCTTCACCAAGCCCGACGCGGATCCGAACTGGACGCCGGTATTTGACGCGCTCCGGACGGAATTAAGGATGGTTTCACCGGTGCCCGCGTAGGTTCGTCTCAGGCGGTTTCGTCGAAGAGACTGGCCCGCGCCGGCAGCTCGGACTTCCGCGCCCGGTCCAGCAGACTCTCCGGCGGGATCCGGTCCATCACCTCGCCGGTTCGCGGGTTGATGATCTCGATGATGGGGCGGCCGGATTTCTGGTCGAACACCATGTTGAGGTTGCGCCCAAGGCGCGCATGGGCCGGATCGTCGGGTGCGCGGACGGGAAGGTCGGGGGCCTTCTGTCGTGTCCTTTCCCGGGCTGCCGCGGAGATCACCGCCCGGTCTTCGTGCTCTTCGCGTGCGGTGGCGTCGCTACCTGCATCTGCGCGCTCGATCGGCCGTGTCTCCTGCGGTGTGACGACCAGACTCAGCATCATTGCCCGGTTCCCTTCGTGGAACTGGCCGAACTGAGTTGATGTCGATGCAACTGCTGGCAACATGGTCCGATACCTATGGCACACAATG
>JBHJOG010000208.1:0-14235 GCA_050329975.1 Alphaproteobacteria bacterium
AGCTACGGCACCGGCCCGTGGAAGGTCGGCGGCGGCTACTTCTACTCCGAGACCGACCTGATCGCCGGCGGCGACGCCGAGACGCAGATCTGGTCGATCGGCGCCAACTACCAGGTTGCCCCGGGTATGGCGATCGCCTCCGACGTGAACTTCGTCGAATCCGATTCGCCGACCTTCAGCAACGACGGCACGGTGTTCGTATTCTCGACGATCTTCAGCTTCTAGGCTGCAGACCGTATACCGACGGGCGGGGCGGCTTCGGCCGCCCCGTTTGCATTTGCCCCTTTGCTTTTGCGATCAGCCGGCAAATCCGCTATGCCCCGGGGGCCATGGACTTCGCCGACCTGATCGCGCCGCTCGGCCTCGACGCCTTCCTCGGCCGCCACCGCGGCCGGGCGCCGCTGCACCTCGCCGGGCGCGACCACGACGTCGGGCACGTGATGTCGTGGCCGATCCTGAACCAGCTGCTCAACATGACCGGCATCTGGAGCGCGGCCAGCCTGCAGCTCGCGCTCGACACCAGGCCTGTCCCGCCCGAGGCCTATTGCCGGAACACGCCCGGCCGCGACGGCGCCCAGGTCCTGCAGCCGGACGCCGGGCGGGTGAAGCACTTCCTGCGCCAGGGCGCCTCGCTGGTGGTCAACGACATCGACAGCCTCACCCCCGGCCTGCGCCGGCTCGCCGACTCGATGGAGCGGGCGCTCGGCGCCAAGGTTCAGGCCAACCTCTACTGCTCCTGGGCCGCCCACCAGGCCTTCGACAGCCATTTCGACACCCACGAGGTCTATGCCCTGCACATCGCCGGCGAGAAGCGCTGGCAGGTCTACCAGGGCCGGCTGGAATGGCCGATCGCCCACCCGGCCTACAAGCAGCTCGACCCCGCCTTCCATGCCCGCAGCCGCGGCCCGGTGGCGCTGGAGCCGCTGCTGCGGCCCGGCGACCTGCTCTACATCCCGCGCGGCCAGTATCACGACGCGCTGGCCGAGAGCGAGGGCACCATCCACATCGCCTTCGGCGCCACCTATCCGATCGGCTTCGACGTGGTCCAGCTGCTGCAGGACTTCGTGGTCCGCCACGCGCTGGTCCGCCAGGACCTGCCAGGGGACGGTGGGGAGGACGCGGAAGCCCTGTGCCGCCGGGCCGCCGAGCTCGGCGACCTGATCGCCGCCAGCGCCCGCGATCCCGAATTCCTGCAGGGACTGCAGCGCTTCGCCGCCGGCTTCCATTTCGACCGCGGCGGGTTCGACCTGCCGGCCGACGCCGCCCGCAGCTATCGCCGCAAATCGGCCCGGCTCAGCGTCGCCACCGCCGACGGCAAGCCGGTGCTCGCCGGTCCGTCCGGCGCGGTGCCGATCCCGCCCGGGCTCGAGCCTATGGTCGACTGGGTGCTCGGCCGGGAGCGCTTTTCCGAACAGGCGCTTGCTGCCGCCTTCCCAGATCGGCCGCGGCCTGCTATCAAGCGCTTCTTGGGGGACATGCAGGCGATGCATGTCGTGGAACCGGACTAGCGAGCCGGGGCTTGGGCGCCCACTGGTGCCCCGAAGCAGCGCCTGCGTGGCAGGCAGGCCGGCACCCGCCGCCTTGCGGACGGGACGCGGATAATCCGGTGAAGCAGTTGACAGGGAATCGGACCATGCGGCATGCGACCTGGATCTTCGGCCTGGCTCTTGTGGTCGGCGGCTGCGCCGACAACCCGAACGTCCAGCTCGACCGCGACATGCGCACCGGCGAGGAGCGGCGCAACGACGTCGGGCAGCTGTTCGGCGGCGATGTGGTGCTGTTCTCCACCGCGCCCGACCGCTCGGTGGACAGCGGCGAATCGGGCGTGCCGGTCAACAGCTTCCTGTGGCGCGCCTCGCTGGACACGGTCTCCTTCATGCCGCTGGCCACAGCCGACCCGTTCGGCGGCGTGATCCTCACCGACTGGTACACCCCGGCCGAAACCCCGAACGAGCGCTTCAAGCTCAACGTTCTGGTCCTTACCCGCCAGCTGCGGGCCGACGGCGTGCGCGTCTCGGTGTTCAGCCAGACTCGCGACGACAGCGGCGCCTGGATCGACTCGGCGGTCGACACCGAGACCGCCGTCGCGATCGAGAACGCCATCCTCGCCCGCGCCCGCCAGCTGCGCGTCGCCAGCAGCGGCGGCTGACGCCGGCTCCCGCCCCTCGAGGACCGCAAGCGCGCGCCCGACTCGAGCCCCATCGGCATCGGTGACATCACTCTGGCGGGGGCGGGGCAACTTCGCTAAACACACAGGCGAAGGCTCCCGCGCTAACGTCCGGGAAGCACGCCACCGGTCCATCTGCCTCTCACCCTGGTTCCGTCCAGGTTGCGCAGGCGCAATCATCGACAGCCCATGAGCCGCTACAACTTCCACGAGTCCGAACAGCGCTGGCAACTGGCCTGGGACGAGCAGGAGTGTTTCGCCGCATCCGCCGTGCCCGGCCGGCCGAAATGCTATGTGCTGGAGATGTTCCCCTATCCGTCCGGCCGCATCCACATGGGGCATGTCCGCAACTACACGATGGGCGACGTGATCGCCCGCTTCAAGCGGGCGCGCGGCTTCAACGTGCTGCACCCGATGGGGTGGGACGCGTTCGGCCTGCCGGCGGAGAACGCGGCGATCGAGCGCAGCATCCATCCGGGGACATGGACCTACGACAACATCCGCACCATGCGCGGCCAGCTGAAGAAGATGGGCCTGTCGCTGGACTGGTCGCGTGAGGTCGCCACCTGCCACCCCGGCTATTACGCCCAGCAGCAGAAGATGTTCGTCCGCTTCATGGAGCTGGGCCTGGTCTATCGCGGGCTGAGCTGGGTGAACTGGGACCCGGTCGACAACACCGTGCTGGCCAACGAGCAGGTGATCGACGGCCGCGGCTGGCGCTCCGGTGCGCCGATCGAGCGCCGGCAGATGCTGCAATGGTTCTTCCGCATCACCGATTACGCCCAGGATCTGCTGCAGGCGCTCGACGGCCTGGAGCACTGGCCGAACAAGGTCAAGCTGATGCAGCAGAACTGGATCGGCCGCTCCTCGGGCGCCTATGTGGAGTTCCGTCTCGAGGGCCGCGAAGACGCCGTTCGGGTCTTCACCACCCGGCCCGATACCATTTTCGGCGCCAGCTTCTGCGCGCTCGCCCCGGACCATCCGCTGGCCGAGGAGCTGGCGGCGTCCGACCCGGCGCTGGCCGCCTTCATCGTCGAGTGCCGCCGTGCCGGGACTACCGAGGAAGCGATCGAGACCGCGGAGAAGCGTGGCTACGACACTGGGCTGAAGGTCGCCCATCCCTTTGTCGAGGGGCGCACACTGCCGGTCTACGTCGCCAATTTCGTGCTGATGGGTTACGGCACCGGCGCCATCTTCGGCTGCCCGGCCCACGACCAGCGCGATCTCGACTTTGCCCGCGCCTATGGATTGCCGGTGATCCCGGTGGTGATTCCGGCCGATGCCGACGCCGAGGCCTTCGCCGTCGGCGACGAGGCCTATACCGGCGACGGCCGGCTCGGCCACTCAGCCTTCCTCGACGGGCTGGGCGTGGACGAGGCCAAGGCCGAGGCGATCCGCCGGCTGGAGGCCGCCGGGGTCGGCGAGGGCGCCGTCACCTGGCGGCTGCGCGACTGGGGCATCTCGCGCCAGCGCTACTGGGGTTGCCCGATCCCGGTCATCCACTGCCCGGACTGCGGCGTGGTGCCGGTCCCCGAGGACGAGCTGCCGGTCGAGCTGCCGGCCGACGTCACCTTCGATGCGCCCGGCAATCCGCTGGAGCGTCACCCGACCTGGAAGGATGTCGATTGCCCGCGGTGCGGCACGCCCGCCCGCCGCGACACCGACACCATGGACACCTTCGTCGACTCCTCCTGGTACTTCGCCCGGTTCTGCTCGCCCCGCGCCGACACACCGGTGGTGCGGGAGGAGGTCGACTACTGGCTGCCGGTCGACCAGTATATCGGCGGGGGCGAGCATGCGATCCTGCACCTGCTCTATTCCCGCTTCTTCGTCCGCGCGATGAAGCAGGCCGGCCTGGTCGCCATCGACGAGCCGTTCCAGGGCCTGTTCACCCAGGGGATGGTCTGCCACGAGACCTACCGCGACGCCAAGGGCTGGCTCTATCCGGAGGAGGTGGTCCGGCTGGAGGACGGTCGCACGGTGCATGTCGACGATGGCCGGTCGGTCACCGTCGGCCGCTCGGAGTCGATGAGCAAGTCGAAGCGCAACGTGGTCGACCCGGAGGCGATCATCGACCGCTACGGCGCCGACACCGCCCGCTGGTTCGTGCTCTCGGACAGCCCGCCGGAGCGCGATATGGAGTGGACCGATGCCGGCGCCGAGGGCGCCTTCCGCTTCGTCAACCGGCTGTGGCGGCTGGTCGACGACCAGGCCGACGGCCTGCCGGCCTGCGGCGCGGCGGCTCCGGCGGCGTTCGGCGATGCGGCCATCGCCATCCGGCGCACCGCCCACAAGGCGATTGCCGGCCTGACCGACGATATCGAGCAGTTCCGCTTCAATCGCGGCGTGGCCAGGCTCTACGAGCTGGTCAACGCGCTGCAGGACGCCAACCCCTCGGATGGGAGCGATACGGCGGCCGAGGACCGCGGCCGGGGGTGGGCGATGCGCGAGGCGCTGGAGATCCTGGTCCGGCTGGTGGCGCCGATGATGCCCCATCTCGCCGAGGAGGGCTGGCGCAGGCTCGGGGGGCAGGGTCTGGTTGCGATGCAGCCCTGGCCGGAGCCCGACCCGGCGCTGCTGGTCGACGAGAGCGTCCGGATCGCGGTCCAGGTCAACGGCAAGCTCCGCGGCACCGTCGACCTGCCCACCGGCGCCGCGTCCGCTGCCGCCGAATCGGCGGCGCTGGCGTTGGATGCGGTGCAGAAGGCGATCGCCGGCAAGTCGCTGCGCAAGGTGATCGTGGTGCCAGACCGGATCGTCAACGTCGTGGTCGGATGACCGCGATGCCGCCCGCGGCCCACCCTGCCGCCCGGCCCTGGGCCCGCAATTGGGCACGCGACCGCTGCCGGAAATTCGCGGTACGGCTGCGCCCGCTGCTGCCTGCCCGCTTGTTGCCAGTCTGTCTGCTGCCAGTCTGCCTGCTGGTGGCCGCCACCGCCCTGGCCGGCTGCGGCTTCCGGCCGCTCTATGGCGATGTGCCGGGCGCAGTCCCCGAGCCCAGGCTGGCGGCGGTCGATATCGGGCTGATCGCCGATCGATCCGGCCAGGTGCTGCGCAACCGGCTGCTGACCCGGATGCAGCCCCGCGGCCCGGTCGACCCGCCTACCCATGTGCTCGACATCGACCTCGTCGAATCACGTACCGGAATCGCGGTCCAGCGCGACGAGACCGCGACCAGGACCAACCTGACAGTCATCGCCCATCTTGCACTCACCGACCTTGAGACCGGCGAGCTTGCCTTGGTCCAATCGGTCAGTGCCTATGCCAGCTATGATACGCTTCTTGCCGAGTATGCCACGCTCAGCGCAGAGCGGGACGCCAGGGAACGCGCCGTCATCGATCTTGCCGAGCGTATTGCCACGGTGATCGCGCTCTACCTGCAGCGAACGGAATAGCGCGGGTGGCAAAGCTCGGCGGCGCCGGTCTCGACCGTGAACTGGCGGCTTCCAGGTGCGGGTTCCGCGCCTACCTGCTTTACGGCCCGGACGTGGGCCTGGCCCAGGAACGGGCGGAGCGGCTGGTCCGGCGGGTTGTCGACGACCCGGCCGACCCGTTCAACGTCGGGCTGTTCAGCGAAAAGGACGTCCTCGAGGATCCGGTGCGACTCGCCGACGAGCTGGCGGCCCAGTCTCTGCTCGGCGGACGTCGGGTGGTGCGGGTGCGCGAAGCCGGAGATCGGCTCGCACCGGCGCTCGCCGGCCGGCTGCCGGCCGACGATGCGGCTGCCCTGCTGGTCGTCGAGGCCGGCGAGCTCACGGCGCGTTCGGCGCTGCGCAAGTTGTTCGAGGACTCCGAGGGTGCCGCGGCCATCGCCTGCTATGCCGACGACGCGGCTGCGCTGGGGAAGCTGATCGACACGACGCTGACCGCGGCGGGGTTGACAGCCTCGTCCGACGCACGTGCCCTGCTCGGCGCAATGCTCGGGGCCGACCGCCGCGCCACCCGCGGCGAACTCGCCAAGCTGGTGGACTATATGGGCGGTCCCGGCACCCGGGTCGACGTCAGCGACGTGGAGGCGGTCATCGCCGACGACGGGTCGCAGGCGGTGGAGGCGCTGGCCTATGCCGCGCTCGCCGGCGAGGTCGCGCAGGCGGTCGATCTCTGCCGCCGGCTGGAGGCCGAGGGGATCGCCGGCGTCGCGATGGTCCGCAGCGTCTCCCGGGCTGTCACCCGCGCGATGATCGTGGCCGACCGCATTGCCCGGGGCACTGCCCCCGACGACGCGATCAAGGTCCTGCGCCCGCCGCTGTTCTTCAAGGACGCGCCCCGGTTCCGGGCCGTGCTCCGCCGCCACAGCGTCGCCAGCCTGCGCCGGATCCAGGACCAGCTGTGGATCGCCGAGAAGCAGGCCAAGTCCACCGGATTCCCCGACACCCTGGTCGCCGCCCAGCTCATCCTTCGCATCGCCGCCCGCCCCGAACGGCGAACGCATTGATCGTCCCGGTCGGGCACCGCCTGCCGGCGTTCGCCGGCTCGGCAGCCTATGCGCCCGCGAGCCGGGCGACCAGGTCGTCCAGCTGGTCCAGCGTGCTGTAGGCGACGGTCAGGGTGCCGCCGCCGGTTCGGTCCGGCTTCAGCTGGACGGTGAGCCCGAGCCGGTCGCGCAGCATGTTTTCCAGCTGCTGTGCGTTGGCGTCCAGCGGCAGCGGCGCCTTCGCCGGCTTGCGCGGGGCGCGGCCCAGGTGCTCGATGTCGCGCACGCTCAGGCCGCGGCTCACCACCTGTTCGGCGATCCCGACCGGATCGTCGATCGACAGCAGCGCGCGGGCATGGCCGGCGCTGAGCCGTCCGTCATCGACCATCCGCTTCACCGGCTCGGGCAGTGCCAGCAGCCGCATCATGTTGGCGACGTGGCTGCGGCTGCGTCCGACCGACTTGGCGAGCTCCTCCTGGGTGTGACGGAATTCCTCGATCAGCCGGCGGTAGCCCTCGGCTTCCTCCAGCGGCGACAAGTCCTGGCGCTGGATGTTCTCGATCAGCGCCACTTCCAGGGAGGCGCGGTCGTCCATCTCGCGGACCACCACCGGCACCTCGTGCAGCCGCGCGCGTTGCGCCGCCCGCCAGCGCCGCTCGCCGGCGACAATCTGGAACCGGTCGGGAAGCCTGGGGTCGCTGCGGACCAGGATCGGCTGCAGCAGCCCGTGGCGGGCGATCGATTCGGCGAGCTGGGCCAGGGCCTCGTCGTCGAAGCGCCGCCGCGGCTGGAAGGGTCCGGGGACGAGCTGCTCGATCGGCACCGTGCGGCTGGCGCGCGCCGCGGCCGGTGCGGCCGGATCGGGCGCGTAGTCGTCGCCGAACAGGGCGTCCAGGCCGCGTCCGAGCCCGCGCTTCGGCGAGTCCTCGACCATGGTCATCCGCCCTTTCTCCGCCGGCGCAGCAGTTCGGCCGCTACGCGCACATAGGCTTGTGCGCCCGGGCAGCGCCAGTCGTAGATCAGCACCGGCTTGCCATGGGACGGCGCCTCGGAGACCCGCACGTTGCGCGGCACCACGGTGGCGAACACCAGGTCGCCGAAATGGCTGCGCACGTCGTCGGACACCATCTCCGACAACCGGTTGCGCCGGTCGTGCATGGTCAGGATCACCCCGCCGATCTGCAGCGCCGGGTTGAAGCTGCGCTTGACCCGCTCGATGTTGCGGACCAGGTGGCTGAGCCCCTCCAGCGCGAAGAACTCGCACTGCAATGGCACGATCACCGACTCGGCGGCGGTCAGCGCGTTCAGGGTCAGCAGGCCGAGCGAGGGCGGGCAGTCGAACAGTACGATATCGAAACGATCCAGGACTTGTGCCAGGCCATCGCGCAGCCGCTGGGCCCGGTCCGGCTTGTCGACCAGTTCGAGTTCGGCGCCGAGCAGGTCGGGTGTCGCCGGCACCACCCATAGCCCGGGCACTTGGCATTTCTGGATCACCTCGGCCATGGGGCACTGGTCGACCAGCACGTGATAGATGTTGCGCTCGCGCGCCTTTGCGCCCAGCCCGAGCCCGGTGCTGGCGTTGCCCTGCGGATCGATGTCGACCAGCAGGACTCGGCAGTCGGCGGCGGCGAGGGCGGTGCCCAGGTTGATCGCGGTGGTGGTCTTGCCGACCCCGCCCTTCTGGTTGGCGATTGCAATCACCTTCCCCAGCGGCGGCGCCCCGGCGATCGGGCTGCGCAACGGGTTGGCGGCAGGTTGCGGGTCAACGACGTTCAACATTGCGCATCCTCACGATCATACCGCGCGCATCGCTCCGGCTCGGTATCAGCTCTGTCTGGAATCTCCAACCTTTTGTGGCTTGCGTCAATTCGGACGCAACATCTAGTGACTTCAAAAATAGGCACTGTGTCTTTTCGGCCAGAAAGGGGTGGGCGTGGGCCAGCAATTTCTCCACGGTGGCCAGGGCGCGCGCGGTGACTATATCAGCGTGCGGCACCGCCGCGGCATCAATTCGTGCCGCATGCACCGTCGCCTCCAGGCCGAGCGCCTGCACCGCCTGGCCCAGGAACACCGCCTTGCGCCGGTCCGACTCGATCATGTGCACGTGCATCGGGACGGGGCGGTCGACGCCGAAGCAGGCGATCACCACCGCCGGCAACCCGCCGCCGCTGCCGAGGTCGACCACCGTGCGCGCCTCCGGCGGCAGCAGGGGGACCAGTTGCGCCGAATCGAGGATGTGGCGGCTCCAGACCTCCTCGAGCGAGCGGGCGCTGACCAGGTTGACCGCCGGGTTCCACTTCCGCAGCAGCGCCACGTAGGCGGCGAGGCGGTCGGCTGTTTCACGTGAAACATCCAGCTCGGCGAACGCCGAGTCGAGCGCGCCCGGCCAGGGGCGCGCACTCACCCCGGTGCCATACCGAGAAGCCTAGGCACTGCGTCGAGTCTCCCGGCGGACATGCCGCAGCAGCGCAACCAGCGCCGCCGGGGTGATCCCCGGAATCCGCGCCGCCGCCCCGAGATTGGCTGGCCGCGCCGCCCGCAGCTTCTCGCGCACCTCGGTCGACAGGCTGCCGACCTGGCCATAGTCCAGATCCTCGGGCAGACGCAGCGCGACGTCGCGGCGATAGGCGTCGATGTCGGCATCCTGTCGCCGGATATAGCCGGCATAGAGCGCATCGACCGCCACCTGATCGAGCACGGGCCCGGCGATCCCGGCCAGCGCCGGCCAGATCGCCTGCAGCTGGGCGCGGCTGACCTGCGGGTGGGCGAGGAGGTCGAAGGCGGAGCGCATCAGGCCGTCCTGGTTGACTGCCAGCCCGCCGGCGGCGAGCGCGGTCGGGCTGGCGACGCTGGCAAGGAGCAACGCACGGGCTGCGTCAAGGGCGGCGAGCCGGTCGGCGAAGGCGGTCGCCCGGGATTCGCCGACGCAGCCGATCGCCAGCCCGAGCGGGGTCAGCCGCTGGTCGGCGTTGTCGGCGCGCAGCCGCAGCCGGTACTCGGCGCGCGAGGTGAACATCCGATAGGGCTCGGTGACACCGCGGGTGACCAGGTCGTCGATCATCACCCCGACATAGGCCTGGGTGCGGTCCAGGGTGAACGGCGCCCCGCCGCCGGCCGCCAGCCCCGCATTGAGCCCGGCAACCAACCCCTGGCCGGCCGCCTCCTCATAACCGGTGGTGCCGTTGATCTGCCCGGCCAGATAGAGTCCCGGAACGGCACGGACCTCGAGCGTCGGGCGCAGGGCGCGCGGGTCGACATAGTCATACTCGATCGCATAGCCGGCGCGGACCATTACCGCCCGCTCCAGGCCGGGGATGGTCTTCAGCAGCGCCTGCTGCACGTCGCGGGGCAGCGAGGTCGAGATTCCGTTGGGGTAGATCGTCGGGTCGTCCAGCCCCTCCGGCTCGAGGAAGATCTGGTGCCGGCCCTTGTCCGCGAAGCGGACCACCTTGTCCTCGATCGAGGGGCAGTAGCGCGGCCCGGCGGCGGCGATCTGGCCGCTGTAGAGCGGCGCCCGGTCGAGATTTGCCCGAATCAGGTCATGGCTCGCCGCCGTGGTCTCGGTGATGTGGCACACCACCTGCGGCGTCTCGATCCGATCGGTGAGGGCGGAGAAGGGGACTGGCGGGTCGTCGCCCGGCTGCACCTGCAGGCCGGCCCAGTCGATGGTGCGGCCGTCGAGCCGGGGCGGGGTGCCGGTTTTCAGCCGGCCGAGCGGCAACGCGAACCGGGCGAGTGTCTCGGCCAGCCCGACCGACGGCTGTTCGCCGAACCGGCCGGCAGCGCTCTGCTCGGCCCCGACATGGATCACCCCGCGCAGGAAGGTGCCGGTCGTCAGCACCACCCGGCCAGCCCGGAGCGTCGTGCCGTCGGCGGTAATCACCCCCGCGACCTGGCCGGACCCGTCGAGCAGCAGGTCCTCGGCCGCGCCCGCGAGCAACTGCAGATTCGCCTGCGCACCGAGCAGGTCCTGCATCGCCCGGCGATAGAGCGCCCGGTCAGCCTGGGCGCGCGGACCACGCACCGCCGGGCCCTTGCTGGCGTTGAGCATGCGGAACTGGATGCCGGCCCGGTCGATCGCGCGGCCCATCACCCCGTCCAGCGCGTCGATCTCCCGGACCAGGTGGCCCTTGCCGAGCCCGCCGATCGCCGGATTGCACGACATCTCGCCGATGCCGTCGAGCCGGTGGGTCAGCAGCGCCGTCTGCGCACCCAGACGGGCGGCGGCGGCGGCGGCCTCGCAGCCGGCATGCCCGCCCCCGATCACGATAACATCGAAGCTGTCCATGGCGCGGACCCTAGGGTTCCGGGCCATCGCGGGCAACGGAAAACGCGACCGAACCCGCGCCTGTTTCACGTGAAACATCACTTGCCGATGCAGAATTCGGAGAAGACCACATCGAGCAGATCCTCGACGTCGATGGCACCGGTCAGGCGGGCGAGGGCGTGCAGCGCGAGGCGGACATCCTCCGCCATCAGGTCGAGCGTGGGGGCGCCGGCAGCGCGGGCAAGCGCGTCGCTGGCGCGGGCGAGCTCGGTCCGGTGCCGGCTGCGGGTGATCAACCCGGCATCGCCCTGCACCCCGGCCAGCGCGGCCACCCGCGCGCTCAACGCGGCGATCCAGCGGTCGATGCCCTCCCCCGTCAGCGCCGACACCGGGTAGACCGGCACCCCGCCGATTGCGTCCGGCACCGGGAGCGTGGCCAGGTCGATCTTGTTGACCAGGATCATCGCCGCCGGCCCTTCGAAGGCTACGACATCGAGATCGCGGGCGTCGGCGACGTAGATCGGCAGGTCCGCCGCCTGGCGCCGCGCCTCGGCCCGGGCGACGCCGGCGGCCTCGACCGGGTCGACAGACGCCCTCAGGCCGGCGGTGTCGGCGATCACCGCCGGATAGCCGCCCAGGTCCAGCGTCACCTCGACCACGTCGCGGGTGGTGCCGGCGAACTCGGAGACGATGGCCACCTCCCGCCGCGCCAACCGGTTGAGAAGGCTGGATTTTCCCACATTGGGCGGCCCGACCAGGGCGACGTGGACGCCGTCGCGCGCCAGCTCGCCGCCGCGGCCATCGGCCAGCACCGCAGCGATCCCGGCCTGCAGCGACGCCAGCGACTCCCTGGCCTGACGCTCCAGGTCCGGCGGCAGGTCCTCCTCGGCGAAATCGATCGCTGCTTCCAGCTGGGCCGCGGCCCGGACCAGCCGATCCCGCCACCCCTGGGCCAGCCGGTTGAGCCCGCCATCGACCTGCCGCAGGGCTGCCCGGCGCTGGGCTTCGGTGCGGGCCGCGATCAGGTCGGCGAGTCCCTCGACGGCAGTCAGGTCGAGCCGGCCGTTGTCGAACGCGCGCCGGGTGAACTCCCCCGGCTCGGCGAGCCTGGCCCGGCCGCCGGCGGTGACCGCCGCCAACAGCGCAGCTACCACCGCCAGCCCGCCGTGCACCTGGAACTCCGCCACATCCTCGCCGGTGAAGCTGCCGGGGGCGGGGAACCATAGCACCAGCCCGCGGTCGATCGGCGCCCCGCCGGCATCGCGCAGCGACCGCAATGCGGCCACCCGCGGCGCCGGCAGCGGGCCGGCCAGGGCCGCTGCCACTGCGCCCGCGGCCGGGCCCGACAGCCTCAGCACCGCCACCCCGGCCGGCAGTCCGCCGCTCGACAGCGCGACGATCGTATCGGCCCGGCGGCCTTCCAGGTCCTCGCCCACGTCAGCCGGCGGCGGTCAGCGCTCGTTGTCACCTTTCGGCGGCTGGCCGGCCTGGGCCCAGAACGCCTTCTGCAGGGTGGCGAGGCCGTCCGCCATCGCCTTGCCGGCGCCGCTGCTGAACCAGGTGCGGAACAGCTCCTGCGGATCGGCGCCGCCGATCATCTCGGCCACCCGCTGCTTCGCCGCCTCGGTCGCCGCCTCCTGGACCGGCCGCACGTCCGGCAGGCCGAAAAAGTCCCGGGCCTCGGCCGGCGTGCACTCGATTTCGACGCTGATCTTCATCTGCCCGCTCGCTCCGTTCGCTGTGGATCGGCCACAGGGTTTGCTTCCGCCCCCCCGACCGCCTACTTCGTTCAGACACCCACCTCCGGGAGCCCGTAATGAACCGTTTGTCCGCCGAAACCAGCCCGTATCTGCTGCAGCATGCGGACAATCCCGTGCACTGGCAGCCCTGGGACCAGCAGGCGCTGGCCGAGGCGGCCGATACCGGCAAGCCGATCCTGCTCTCGGTGGGCTATGCGGCCTGCCACTGGTGTCATGTGATGGCCCATGAGAGCTTTGAAAACCCCGACACCGCCGCGATCATGAACCGCCACTTCGTGAACATCAAAGTCGATCGCGAGGAGCGGCCGGACCTCGACGCGATCTACCAGCGGGCGCTCTCCTTCCTCGGCCAGCAGGGCGGCTGGCCGCTGACCATGTTCCTGACCCCCGGCCGCGAGCCGTTCTGGGGCGGGACCTACTTCCCGCCGGAAGCCAAGTACGGCCGGCCCGGCTTCCCCGACGTTCTTGCCGGGGTCGCCGAGACCTATGCCCGGGAGCCGGAGAAGATCCAGCAGAACGTGACGGCGCTGTGCAACGCGCTCGGCGAAATGGCCGAGGCCCGCACGCCGACCGAGATCCGGCCGCAGATCCGCGACCAGATCGCCGCCCATCTGGCTGGCCAGTTCGACACCGCGAACGGGGGGCTGGGCGGGGCGCCGAAGTTCCCGCAACCACAGGCGCTGACCCTGCTGATCCAGGCCCATCACCGCCACGGACCGGATGGTCCGGTCCCCTATGGCGATCTCGCCTGGCTGACCCTGCGCCAGATGAGCCAGGGCGGGATCTACGACCATCTCGGCGGCGGCTACGCCCGCTACGCGGTCGACGCCCGCTGGCTGGTGCCGCATTTCGAGAAGATGCTGTACGACAACGCCCAGCTGCTGCCACTGCTCGGGCTGGCCTGGCAGGCAACCGGCAACCGGCTGTTCGCCCAGCGCGCGGCGGAGACCGTCGACTGGCTGCAGCGCGAGATGATGGCGCCGACGGAGCCCGGCGCGCCCGGAGCGGCCTTCGCCGCCACGCTCGACGCCGATTCCGAGGGCGAGGAGGGCAAGTACTACGTCTGGACCGAGGACGAGGTCGACCAGCTGCTCGGCGCCGACAGCGCCCTGTTCAAGCAGGCCTATGAGGTGACGCCGGCGGGCAACTGGGAGGGACACACCATCCTCAACCGGCTGCGTGCGCCCGACCTGCAGGAGCCGGCGATCGAGGACCGGCTGACGGAATTGCGAGCGATCCTGTACCGGGAGCGCGACCTGCGGATCCGGCCGGGGCGCGACGACAAGATCCTCACCGACTGGAACGGGCTGATGATCGCAGCCCTGGCCGGCGCGGCGATGGTGTTCGACCGCACCGACTGGCTGCGGACGGCCACCGACGCCTACGACCACGTCCGCGCGGTGCTCGAAACCCCCGATGGCCGGCTGATGCACAGCCGTCGCGCCGGCCAGAACCGGCATGTCGCCACCCTGGACGATTACGCCCAGATGATCGCGGCCGCCCTGGCCCTGCACCAGGCCAGCGGCGACCCGCAGCCGCTGGCCCAGGCACGGACCTGGCTGGGCGTGCTCGACGCCCACTACTGGGACCGGGAGCATGGCGGCTATTTCTTCACCGCCGACGACGT
>JBHJOG010000209.1:0-10216 GCA_050329975.1 Alphaproteobacteria bacterium
TTCACCGCGCCCTCGGTCAGGCCGGCGACGAACCAGCGGCCGACGAAGGCGAACAGGGCGACCACCGGCAGGATGGCGAGGGTGGAGCCGGCCAGCAGCAGGCCCCAGTCGACCTGGTACTGGCCGATGATGCCGGAGAAGCCGACCGGGATCGTGCGGTTGGCGTCCGACAGGATCAGCACCGAGGCGAACAGGTATTCGGTCCAGGCCGTGACGAAGGCGAAGACGCCGACGCTGGCGATGCCGGGTGCGATCAGCGGCAGCATGATCCGCACCACCAGGGTGAAGGCGCCGGCGCCGTCGATCTCGGCTGCCTCCTCGATCTCCTTCGGCACCGAGGCCAGGAAGGAGCGCAGCATCCAGATCGAGAACGGCAGCGCGAAGGCGACGTCGACGACCACCAGCGCGACCAGGCTGTCGATCAGCCCGGCCTGGGCGAACAGGCCGTAGAGCGGGATCAGCACTACGATGCTGGGAAAGGCGTAGGCGAGCAGGATCGCCTTGTAGAGCCGGTCGCGGCCGGGGAAGTTCATGCGGAAAAAGGCGTAGGCGGCCGGCAGGGCCAGCAGGAGCGTGACCAGGGTCGCCGCGGTGGCCACGATCATCGAGTTGGCGAGATAGGTCGGGTAGTCGGAGGAGGCCAGCAGCTTCTCGAAATGCTGCAGGGTGAAGCTCTCCGGCACCATGGTCGGCCGGCGGGCGATGATCTCCTGCGGCGCCTTGAACGCGCTGCTGATCACCCACCAGAACGGCAGCCCGATCAGGATCAGGAAGAACGCGCCCACGCCGGCCATCGAAGTCGCCCAGGCCCATCCGCGGCTCATGCGCGCGGTCCGCCCAGCACGCGGGTGGCGAACACGGCGAAGGTCATCAGCAACAGGCTCGCCAGCACCGAAACGGCCGCCGCCTCGCTCAGCCGGTAGCCCTTGAAGGCGGTCTCGTAGATCAGCACCGGCAGGGTCTGGGTGCCGCCGGACGGGCCGCCGGCGGTCAGCAGCCAGATCACGTCGAACACGTTGAACGACAGCAGGGTGCCGACGATCGCCAGCACGATCAGGGTCGGCTGCAGCAGCGGCCAGGTGATGCGCACGAAACGCTGCAGGGCGTTCGCCCCGTCGATCCGGGCTGCCTCGTACAGCTCCTCCGGGATCCGGGTCAGCCCGGCCAGCATCATCAGCGCGACGAAAGGGAACCAGCGCCAGGAGTTGATGAAGATGACGGTGGCCATCGCCGCCGTCGGGCTGTTGAAGAAGCCGACCGGCCGCTCGACGATCCCGAGCTGGATCAGCAGCGGGTTGACCATCCCGCCGGAGCCGCTGAACAGCCAGCGCCAGATCATCACCACCACCACCGTCGGCACGATCCAGGTCAGGATCACCCAGCTGCGGGCGATCCGGACGCCGGGGAAGCGCTCGTTCAGCAGCAGGGCGACGGCAAGCGCGAGCACGGTCTGCAGGACCGCGTTGCCCAGCACCCAGACCAGGCTGCGCAGCGTCGCCCACCAGAAGCCGCTGCGGCCGAGCACGGCGGCATAGTTGTCGACGCCCACGAAGCCGCCCTCCGAGCCGACGATCCTGACGTCCTGCAGGCTGAGGACGACGGCCGAGATCAGCGGCCAGCCGAGGGTGGCGGCGAGGAAGAGCAGCGCCGGCGCGACGAACAGGAACGGCAGCAGACCGCCGGTCCGCATCCGCCGGCGCTCGCCCGCGCTACGCCACCCTTGCTATTCCAGCGTCTCGACCATGCGGGCATGGCCGGCGGCAACCGCATCGGCGGCGCTCTCGCCGTCGACCACGACCCGCTGCAGGGTCTCGGCCAGGATGTTCTGGGCCGAGATGGCCGCGATCGACGGGAAGGTGCGGCCGCTGGTGAAGCCGAACAGCATCCCGTTCTGCGCGTTGTCGATCATGACCTCGATCTGCGCCCTGTACTTCTGCGCCAGCGGGTCGTTCCAGAAGCTCTCGGCCCCGGCGCCGTCGGCGGTGACCGGCATGAACAGGCCGGGCTCCATGTTCAGAAAGCGGCCGTAGGTCTCGGGCTCGAGCAGCCAGGCGATGAAGGTTTCGGCGGCCTCCCGCTTCGCCGCGTCGGTCGACAGCAGCATCACCGCATTGGGATAGGCGATGGTGTAGGACGCGTCCATGCCCTCGGCATGCGGGATCGGCGCCACGCCCAGGTCGTCGGCGTCGCCCTCGGCCTGGGTGTCGTAGGTGGTGATGACGGTGAACTGCAGGATCATGGCGCAGGCGCGCGACGAAAAGCAGGCCTCGGCCTCGCCCCAGGTCCAGGAGGTACTGTCCGGCGGGGAGAGCGCCTGCAGCTGGGCATAGAAGTCGTAGGCGGCGACCGTCTCCGGGTTGTCGAACCGGATCGTGCCGTCCTCGTTGTAGAGCTCCGACGCGCCGGCGTTGACCATCAGGTCATAGACGGTCTGGTCGGTGTAGAGCTGCTTGTTTGCCGGCAGTCCGATCCCGTAAGTCTCGTCGTCGCTCAGTGCCTCGGCGGCTGCCAGCCACTCCGGCCAGGTGGCCGGCACGGCGATGCCGGCTTCCTCGAACACACTCTTCCGGTACCACAGCGACATCGCCATGTTGTAGAGCGGGACCGCCCAGACGCCGCCATCATAGCTGTAGGCGGCGACCGCGCTGTCGACGAAGGCGTGCGCGGCATCCAGCTCGGCGACGAAGTCCTCGACCGAGGTCAGCGCCCCGATGTCCTTCAGGATCGGGGTGAAGTCCGGGATGGCGAACAGCATGTCGGGACCGATGCCGGCGGCGATCGCGGCCGGCGCCTTGGCGTAGATCTCGCCCCAGTTCTGCGGCTCCTGGCTGACGACGATCTCCGGATGGGCGGCGTTGAAGGCGTCGAGGATCTCCTGCACCCTTGCCACCCGGTGCGGCGGCTGCTCCATGTGCCACAGGGTGAGTTCGACCGGCTGGGCCAGGGCCTGCCCGGTGGAAACCGTTGCGGTCAATGCGGTCGCGGCCAGCGCCGCCGCCATGCCTGTCTTCAGTCGCATCATCGTCCCCCTCTCTGCAATGCGCCCCTGAGGCCGGCCGGACCAGTCCGGTCAGAGGTGCGGGTTTCGCGATCGGAAACGGTCCACCAGCCGGGCGTTGTGTTCGCCGGCTCCCGGCATGTTCGCGCTCAGGTAGATCGGCGCGCCCTCGCCCGACGCCTGCAGCCGCGCCGCCACCTCGGCGAACACGGCGTTGATCAGCGCCACCCCGATCGCAGTCGATACCGGCCCGACCTTGAGCGTGCTGGCCGGAACCGGCGTCGCCGCGTCGCCGGCCGGCGCGCCGTTGTCGAGCACGATGTGGGCTAGGTCGGCGAGCCGCGGCCGACCGGCGGCGGCCGCGCGCGAATAGGTTTCCGAGGTGATCGCGATCACGGTCGCCCCGCGCTCGCGCCCGATCTGCGCCGCCTCGAGCGGCACCGGGTTGACGCCCGAGTTGGAGGAGACGACCAGCACGTCGCCCGTGCCGATCGGGTAGCGGTCCAGGATCGGCTTCACCAGCCCCGGCATCCGCTCGTAGACGGTGCCGGCGACCGCGCCCTCGTGCAGCATGGTCGGCGCCGCCAGGATCGGCACCGCGACCGCCAGCCCGCCGGCCCGGTAGTGCACCTCCTCGGCGAGGATGTGCGAATGGCCGGTGCCGAACACGTAGACCAGCCGGTCGGCGCGGACCGCCGCCTCGACCGCGTCGGCTGCCCGGCCAAGCGCGTCGGCGGCGTCGGTGCGCAGCCGAGCGATCCGCGCCGCGAGGTCGGCCAGATAGGCGTCGGCGGTCGCGGTCATCGGGCGCCTGCGATCGTCAGGTGCGCGCGCAGCTGGAACGAGTCGCCGCGATAGGTCGAGCGCACGAACTCGATCGGGGTGCGCTGGGCATCGAAGGTGCAGCGGGTCAGCTTCAGCACTGGCGCATCGGCGGGTATGCCCAGCGCGCGGGCCGCCATGGCGTCCGGGTGGCCGGCGGTCATCGTCTGCTCGGCCTCCGCCGGGATGCGCCCGTAGTCGCGGCGCAGCACCGCATAGAGTGACTCCCGGGAGAAGTCCGCACGCTCGAGCAGGCCGGGCGCCAGCGTCGCCGGCACCTCGGTCGTCTCCACCGCCACCGGCAGGGCGTCGGCCAGCCGCACCCGGACCAGGCGGTGCACCCGCGCCCGGGGTCCGAGCCCGAGGGCGGCGGCACAGTCCTCGTCGGCGAGGACCGTCTCGGCGAACAGGATCAGGCTCGATGCCACGTGGCCGCTGCGCGCCATCTCCTCGCTGAAGCCGACCAGCGTGCTGAGCTGGGTTTCCAGCCGCCGCGCGCCGACGAAGGTGCCCAGCCCGCTGCGCGTCTCCAGCAGCCCCTTGCCGACCAGATGCTGCAACGCCTGGCGCGCTGTCATCCGGCTGGTGCCGAGCTCCCCGGCCAGGGTCCGCTCGGAGGGCACCCGCTCGCCCACGCCAAGTGCGCCGGACTGGATCCGGCCCTCGATATCCTGGGCGATCCGCAAGTAGATCGGCGTCGGGTCGGCGCCCGCTCCGTCCATAGGCATGGCTCCATCCGGCCGTGGTCTAGACCATATCGCACGCGGTCTATACCACCTGCGCCAGACTGCTTTCGGGAGGAATGGAGGTCAAGCGGAAACGTCAGCCTGCGAGCGCCGCGTCCCGGCGCGCCCGGTAGCGGCCGAGGGCCTCGGCCCAGGCCGCCGCCGTCGCTGGGTCCGGCGCATGCCGCCGCGCCTCCGGAGTCGCCACGGCCGAGGCGGCGCGCACCGAGGCGAAGCGGCCGACGGCAGTGGCGGCGATCAGGGCTGCGCCGCGGGCGCCGAACTCGCTCGCCGCCGGCACCACCACGTCGCGGCCGGCCAGGTCGGCGATCATCTGGCACCACAGCGGGCTGCGGCTGCCGCCGCCTATGAGCAGCATCTCGCCGCCGTTCGCCGCGCCCGGCAGCAGGTCGATCAGGTCGCGGATCGCCAGCGCCACCCCCTCGTAGACCGCCCGGACCAGATGCGCGCGCCCGTGGCGCGGGGCCAGGCCGGCGAACTGGGCGCGGGCGCCGGCGTCGACTACGGGCGCCACGATGCCGCTCTCGCTCAGATAGGGCAGCCAGGTGACGCCGTCGGCGCCGATCGGCACCGTCTCGGCCAGCGCCTCCAGCTGCCGGTAGAGGTCCGGCGCATCGGCGAGGTCCGGGGTGAGTGCCGCCACCGCCCAGTCGATATTGAGGGTGCCGGCGACGTTGACCATCGCCCGGTACCAGGCGTGGCCGGGCAGGGTGAACAGCAGACCCAGGTCCGCCGGCAGGAAGGTCGGCCGGTCGAGACAGATGCCGACGAGGCAGGTGGTGCCCAGCACCGCTGTCATCCGGCCGGGGCCGAGGCCGCCGGAACCGACCAGCGAGGCGGCGACGTCGCCGGCGCCGACCGCCACCGGCGTGCCCGCCGCAAGGCCGGTCGCCGCCGCTGCGTCGGCAGTGATCGATCCGGCGAGGCTCTCCGAGTCGGCGACCGGCGGCAGCAGATGCCGCCACCGCTCGAGCCCGAACAGCGCCAGCATCGCCGGGCTGCGGTCGCGCGCCACCGCGCTGCCGGGGGCGACCGCCGCCTCGCTGCGGTCGGTCGCCGCCTCGCCGGTCAGCCGGAAGCGCAGATAGTCCTTGTAGCCGAACAGGTGCGCGGCGCCGGCGAGCATGTCGGGCTCGTGCTCCGCCAGCCAGGCGAACACCGGCAGCGTGCACCCCTGCTGCATCACGCATCCCGAGGAGTGGAAGATCCGCGACTGCACCCCCGGCTCGCGCGTCTCCAGGCGCTCGATCAGCGCCTGGGTCCGGCTGTCCTCCCAGTTGATGCCCGGGCGCAGCGCCCGCCCGCCCGCGTCCACCACCCAGGCGCCGACCATCGCGGCCGACAGCCCTACGGCGGCGATCTGGCCGGCGTCGACCCGGGCTTCGGCGATGACCTGCCGGATCACCGCTGCGGCCGCCGACCAGGCCTCCTCAGGATCGACCTCGACCCGGCCCGGCTGTGGCCGATTGAGCCGCACCCGCCGGTCGGCGACCGCCAGTTGCCGCCCTTCGCCGTCGAACAGCGCCGCCTTGGTCACCGAGGACCCGGCATCGAGGCCGAGGAAGCATGTCGTCATGCGCGTCGAGCAGCCATCGCGTTGATCGCTAGCGGGTGAACGCCTCGATCTTCGCCGCCACCGCCTCGCCCAGCGCGTGGTGCGCCTCGGGATCGAGGTGGAAGCCGTCATGGGCGCTGGAGGTGGCGACCGCACCCGCATCCAGGAAATGCACGCCGAGCGCCTGCGCCATCGCCGCGTAGCGGCCGGCGAACTGCTGCGCCTTGTCGTAGGCGCCGGCGAACATGTCGGCGTGGAACGGCAGCGCCTGCAGGATCGGCGGCGGGGCGATCACCAGGATTTCCGGCGTGCCGCCGCCATGCCCGACCCCCGCCCCGCGCACGATCTCCACCAGCACGCCCACGCCCTCGGCGATGTCCCAGGCCGAGACGTTGAACCGCGCCTTCAGGTCGTTGGTCCCCAGCATGATCGCCACCGCGTCCAGCGGCATGTGGCTCAGCAGGCAGGGCAACAGGTGGGTCTTGCCGTTGCGGTACTCGCCTTCGACCGGGTCGTCGCGGACGGTGGTGCGGCCGTTCAGCCCCTCCTCGATCACCCGCCAGCCTGGCCCGAGCTGGGCCGCGAGCACCCCCGGCCAGCGCTCGGCAAGCGCATAGCGGCCGTCCGGCCGCTCCACCGTCGCTGCGCCGAAGGTGTTGGAATCGCCGTAGCAGAGGATGGTCTTGATCATGGGCCGGTCCCGCGTGCCTGGGTGGGGCGCTGCCCGCGTCACAGCGCTCGGGTTCGTTTAGCGCGGCGGCGGCCGGAACGCCAGCCGTCGACGCCGATTGGCGGATTTGAGCCGCTGTCCTAACATGGAGGGGCACGCTCCGTGGGAAAGCTGACGGGCACCAGACAATGGCAGCCAAGACCGCCACCGATACCCTGCAGCACCGCCTGGCGGTCCGCGCCGATGTTCCGGCACTGACGACGCTGATGGATGCCGCGATCGCCGCGCTGCAGCGTGGCTTCCTCGACGACGCCCAGATCGCTTCCAGCCGCGCGATCATGGGTCTCGATACCCAGCTGATCGACGACGGCACCTATTTCGTGGTCGAGCAGGCCGGGGAGCGGGGCCTGGCGATCGCCGGCTGTGGCGGCTGGAGCCGGCGGGCGACTCTCTACGGCGGCGATGCCTCGCCCGGCCGCGACGCCGCCCTGCTCGACCCGGCGAAGGACGCCGCGCGGGTGCGCGCCATGTACACCGACCCCGCGTTCACCCGCCGCGGCGTCGGCCGCCTGATCCTCGGCCTCTGCGAGGACGCCGCCCGCGCCGAGGGCTTCACCCGCGCTGAGCTGGTGGCGACGCTCGCCGGCGAGCCGCTCTACCGCGCCTGCGGCTACCAGCCGGTGGAACGCCTGTCCGACGCCCGCGGCGGCGCCGAGGTGCCGCTGCTGCGGATGGCCAAGCGCCTGGGATGATGGATGATCCCAGGCGCTGTCGGTTTGATTGCTTTCGTTGCTCCACGCACGGCGGGATGGTACGCGAAGCAGAGGGCAGGGATTCGGGAGGTACTGTGAACAGACGCGAGTTCATTGCGGCGGCCACTGCCGTCGTCGCCAGCGGCGTTGCCATGCCCGGGCGGGCCAGCGCGCAGACCACGGTTCCGCTCCCCTACGACTGGGATGCCTATCCGCCGCTCCAGGTCGGCCAGCGTGCGGCCTACATCGAGTGGATGGTCCAGAACCGCGGCGAGAACCCGCTCTACCTGGGCCAGCATTGGGACCGCTACGAGGTGCTGGTCGCCAATCGCGACCTTCTCGACGACCGCAACAAGCGGGCCTTCCTCATGGTCCCGCGCGAGGAGTTCGTGCTGGAGCGCAACCTGTCCCGCTCTTACGAGCACGCCTTTCTCGACATCGGCTACGGTGTAACCATCTCCGGCCCGCATCTGGTCGGCCGGATGACGACCGCAATCGACGTCCAGTTCGGGGAGAAGGTGCTCGAGATCGGCACCGGGTCCGGCTACCAGTCGGCCTATCTGGCGAACCTGACGGACAAGGTATGGACGATCGAGATCATCGCCCCGATCGCGGAGCGGACGCGCGGCATCTATGATGCCCTGATCGGCCGCGGCTACTCCGAGTACCAGGCCATCGCGTCGAAGGCCGCCGACGGCTATTACGGCTGGGAGGAGAACGGGCCGTTCGACAAGATCATCGTGACCTGCGGCATCGACCATGTGCCGCCGCCGCTTCTGCAGCAGCTCACGGTCGGCGGGACCATGGTGATCCCGGTCGGCCCGCCCGGCGCGCACCACGTGCTCAAGATCGTCAAGGAGCAGGCGGCGGATGGCACCATCCGGGTCAGCCGGACGGACATCTATGGCGGCCGGATCGTGCCGTTCGTGCCCTTCACCAAGCTCGAGGGTGACCAGATCGTCGGCGTTCATAGCGAGTAGGCGGTCCGGCGCGCCCGCCGGCCACGTCGGGCGATGCCCATGACGACCGCGGTGGCAATCGGCGGCCAGGCCGGCACGCCCCGGCCGACATTGCTGCTCTATCTGGCCGTCGGCCTCGTCGCCGGGGCGGTGATCGCCTTCCAGATCTTCGTCATGCGCGTGTTCGCGGTGGGGAGCTGGACGCATTTCGGGTCGTTCGTCGTTGCCCTTGCCATGCTCGGTTTCGGCCTCGCCAGCGCCGTCATGGCGCTCGCCAAGGACTTCTTCCAGCGACGCTGGCGCGGGGTTTCGACGGTGGCGGTGACGCTGTTCGGGCCCTTGATGGTCGGCGGTCACATCCTCGCGCAGCAGGTCCCGTTCAACCCGATCTTCCTGGTTTCCGATCCAGCGCAGAAATGGAACCTGGCCGCCAGCTTCGTGCTCTATTTCCTGCCCTTCTTCGCCGCGGCCGTGTTCATCGGCACGGTATTCATCAAGAGCGCCCACATCTTCGGCCGGGTCTACTTCGCCGACCTGGCCGGCGCGGGACTCGCCGGCCTGCTCATCCTCGGTGGCATGTTCCTGTTCCCGCCGGAGCATCTGGTCCTCATCCCGCTGCTGGTCTGGTTCGCCGGCGGGCTGTGCTGGCTGATCTGGGCCGGGAGCCGCGGCGACGTCGCGGGCCTCGTCCTCGCGGCGGTTCTCACCGTCGGGCTGCATCTCGTGCCGCCCCGGGCCGGCGATATCGTCGACACGCTCGGGCTGCGCTCCCTGCTGCCGACGGTGGAGAACCTGAACCGGATCGCGGTGTCCGACTACAAGGGCGTCTCCTATGCCCGCCGCTTCCCGGACGCCGAGCGCGTCTATGCCAGCATCTCACCGTTCGGCGACCTCGAGATCTACCGCAGCTCCTACCTGCATTTCGCCCCGGGGCTGTCCGACAACGCGGCGTTCAACATTCCGCAGATGCCGTCGAACGCCTTCCTGGGCATGTATATCGACAGCGACGGCCCGATCGGGATCATGAGAGAGCTGCCTCCGGAGCAGACCGCGTACTTCCGCTTCCTGCCGATGTACTATCCGTTCCTCCTCAAGCAGGACCCGTCGGTCTTCGTCGTCCAGTTCGGTGGCGGCATCTCGACGGCGGTCGCGCTGCGGAGCGACGCCTCGGCCGTGACCGTGGCCGAGGCGAACCCGGCGGTGCTGGCGGCGATGGATGCCCCCGTCGTTCGCGACTTCACCGGCGATCTCCTCGGCGAGCCGCGGGTGACGGTGATTCCCTTCGAGGGTCGGCTGTTCCTCGCCTCGACCGACCGCCGCTACGACATCATCGACCTGAGTCTCGCCGACTCGGTCGGCCTGTCCAGCCCCGGCGGCTTCGCCATCGCGGAGCGATACGCCTACACGCGCGAGGCGATGGGCACCTACATGCGCGCGCTGGACGACGGCGGGATCCTGTCGGTCACCGTCTGGAACAAGGAGGAGCCGGCGAAGGCCGTGCTCCGCCTTTATGCGACCATGGCCGCCGCCGCGCGCGACCTGGTTCCGGAGAGCGTCGCCTCGTCCTTCTACGTGTCCGCGAACTACCTATCGACCGCCACCGTCCTCTACAAGCGCGGCGGCTTCACGCCGGCGGACGTCGCCACCCTCTCGGCCAACACCTATGCCCTGTCGTTCGACGAGATCTTTGCCCCGGGCATGGAGCCCGCCGGTG
>JBHJOG010000210.1:0-6575 GCA_050329975.1 Alphaproteobacteria bacterium
ATGCTGCTCGGCGGCGAGGGCATCGACACCGTCTCCTACGCCGGCTCCGACGCCGGGGTGACCATCAACCTGGGCAAGGTCACCGCCGCCTGCTTCTCGGAAGGCATCGGCGGCCACGCCGACGGCGACGTGCTGAACGGCTTCGAGAATGTGTACGGGTCGGTCTACGACGACACCCTTACCGGCGACGACGGCGACAACGTGCTGTGGGGCAATGGCGGCAACGACGTGCTGACCGGCGGCGCCGGCGACGACACGCTGTGCGGCGGCAGCGGCTGGGACACCTTCGTCATGACCAAGGGTGGCGGCCACGACACCATCACCGACTTCCAGACCCTGTTCGGGGCCAAGGACGTCATCGACTTCTCGGATTTCGGCATCGGCTATGCCGACCTGGTGATCCAGAACCAGGCGGGCGGCACGCTGATCACCACGCCCACCGGCGAGTCGGTGTTCCTCGAAGGCGTCAACGCCGCGAACCTGAACCCAGCCGACGACTTCATCTTCTGAGCCGCCGGATCTTCTGAACCGACAGCGGCCGATCCGGTCCAGCCTGCGGCCGGTCGCCCGTGCTATGGGTGGCCGGCCGTTCCCTTTTCGCGCCCAGCAGGACGTCCGCCATGATCCCGATCACTGACCACATCGCGATCGATCCGCGCGAGCTCGAGGAGAGCTTCATCCGCGCCGGCGGGCCGGGCGGGCAGAATGTCAACAAGGTGGCGACGGCGGTCCAGCTCCGGTTCGACCTGATGGGCTCGCCATCGCTGCCGGAGGCGGTGAAGGCCAGGGCGGCGCGGCTGGCCGGCCGCCGGCTGACTGCCGAGGGCGTCCTGGTGCTCACCGCGGCCCGGTTCCGCACCCAGGAGCAGAACCGGGCCGACGCGCGCGCCCGGCTGGTCGACCTGCTGCGCGCGGCGGCCGTCCCGCCGACCCCGCGCCGGCCGACCCGGCCGACCCTGGCCTCGAAGCAGCGCCGGCTGGAGGGCAAGGTGCGGCGCGGCCGGATCAAGCGGCTGCGCGGGGACGGCGCCGGCGACGACTGACCCGCGATCCGGTTCCGATGCTCGTGGTCGTGTTCATTGGATTTCATCCTGAGGCAACGGCCCGCGCACCGGCCGGTGCGCGGGCGTCCGGGAACAGGCGGCGCCCTACTCGGCCGCGACGGCGACCATGTCCTCGGCCAGGGTGCAGGCGACCGGGGTGCCGTTGGTGACCACGTCGAACACCGGGGAATAGGCCGGGCCCATCGCCATGAGGGCGCGCTTCTCCTCGGTGGTCAGGTCACCCTCGATGTCGAAAACTGCCCGGATCCCCTGGTAGCCCTTGCGCACCGTCGGCGAGAGGCCGAGGAAGCCGCGCAGGTCCAGGTCGCCTTCGAACCGGGTGCGCACCGCCGCCACCTTCATGCCGCGGGCGGCCGCGTGGTAGACGATCGAGGTGGTGAGGCAGCCGGCCAGCGCATGCAGCAGGTTCTCGACCGGATTGGGGCCCTTGTCGCCCGATAGCAGCACCGGCGGCTCGTCGTTCATCAGCACGAACGGCGTCTCGTGTGCGATCTCCTGGCGGGTGCCGTGGAAGTCGGTGACGGTCGAGCGGTTGAGGCCGCCGCCCATCCATTCGTTCTGCAGCCGGAACTCGAACCGGGCGAGCTGCGGATCCGCCTTCACCGCATCGATGGTTGCGAACAGCGCGGTGCGGTCGACGCCGTTGATCATGTCTTGCATGGGACTCTCCTGTGACTTGGTTTCTCGTCCGCCGGCTCTACGTCCGGCTACCAGACCGTCTGGTCTGTTTCAGATAGTACCGACCGGTCGGTCTTGTCAACGGATTATTCCGGGCTGGGGCCTTTCGCTTGCCAAACGCAGTGAGGGGGATCACATAAAACCGACCAGTTCGTTTGCAGGGAGGACGCCGTGAGTGCCAAGGGCGCGGCGACGCGGGAGAAGATCGTGGCAGCGGCGCAGGGGCTGATCCTCGATCGCGGCTACGCCGGGATGACGCTGGACGACGTCCTGGGCGAGACCGGGCTGACCAAGGGCGCGTTCTTCCACCACTTCAAGGGCAAGGCCGAGCTCGCCCGCGCCGTGGTCGAGCGCTTCGCCGAGAACGACTTCCAGCTGTTCGGCGAGATGTCGGCGCGCGCCGACCGGCTGGCCGACGACCCGTTCGACCGGGTGATGATCTTCCTCAAGCTGTTCGAGGAGTTCCTCGACGGTATCGGCAAACCCTTCCCGGGCTGCGTGTTCGCCTCCTACACTTATGAAAGCCGCCAGTTCGGGCCCGAGGTGCACGCCTATATCCGCGACCGCCTGCAGACCTGGATCGGCCAGTATGAGGAGAAGCTCGCCGCCCTGATCGCGGCCCGCCCGCCGGCCCGTCCGGTGACCGCCCGCCAGCTGGCGGAGATGATCGCCACCCTCGTCGAGGGCGGCTTCATGATGGCGAACGCGCTGGAGGACGCGACCTGGCTGCAGCGGCAGTCGGCGCAGTATCGCGGCTACCTGGAGCTGCTGTTCCCGCGGCCTCAGCCGATCGAGACGCCGAGCGCGGCGCCGATGCCGTAGGTGGCGGCAGCCGCGGCGGCGCCGATCAGCAGCATGCGCAGGCCGCCGAACAGCGCGCTGCGTCCGGAATAGAGGCTCAGCACCGCGCCGACCGCGAACAGCGCAGCGCCGGCGAGCCCTGCGGCGACCGGCACGGCGTCGCCGGCCGGCGCGGCGAGGAACGGGGCCAGCGGCAGCGCGGCGCCGACGGCGAAGGCAGTGAAGGAGGAGAGCGCCGCGCGGATCGGTGAGCCGAGCTGGTCGGGATCGAGGCCGAGTTCTTCGCGGACATGGGTGGCCAGCGCCGCGTCCGGGTCGGCGATCAGCTGCCGGGCGAACGCGCGCGCACTGTCGAGGTCGATGCCGCGGGCGTGGTAGATCAGCGCCAGCTCTTCCGCCTCCTCCTCGGGGTAGAGGTCGAGCTCCTCGCGCTCCTGGGCGATCTGGCGCTCGAACATCTCGCGCTGAGTGCGCATCGAGATATATTCGCCGGCGGCCATCGAGAGGGCGCCGGCGACCAGCCCGGCGACGCCGCTGATCACGATGGCTGCCGCACCGGCCTGGGCGCCGGCGACGCCCATCAGCAGGGCCGTGTTGGAGACCACCCCGTCATTGACCCCGAACACCGCCGCCCGCAGCGCGCCGCTGGCGACGCCGCCATACCGGCGGCCGCCATGGTCGCCTGTCGGGTGGCCACCCGCCCCGGTGCCCGGCCGCGCACCGGGGCGAGTGGCGTACACGGAAAGCCCGCGCACCTTGGAAGCGGCGAGCAGCGGCCGGGTCGCCGCCGGCCCGGACTGGCGGGTCAGCCTGGCGATGAGCCGGGTGCGCAGCGACGGCGCGTAGCGCGGGACCCGGTCCAGGCCGCGGGCGAGGATCGAGGCCTGCGCGTCGGCGGCGTCTGCGAGCGCTCGGAACAGCGTCTGCTTGGCGGGATCGGCCTCGGTCTCGGCCACCGCGCGCGACAGATAGGCCGCCGTCTTTTCCGAGCGCCAGCGGCCGAGCAGCTGGCGTGAGTCGGGCTGAAAGGGATCAGGGGGCTGGGGGTCGGGCATGGCTCGCCGCCCGGCCGCCGCTCAGTCGCGGAAGTTCACGTACTGCAGCGGCAGCTCGATCTTCTCGGCCTTGATCAGCGCGATCGCCTCCTGCAGGTCGTCGCGCTTCTTGCCGGTGATCCTGAGTTCGTCGCCCTGGATCGCAGCCTGGACCTTCAGCTTGGCGGTCTTGATCGCCTTGACGATCCGCTGCGCCAGCTCGCGGTCGACCCCCTGCTTGATCGCCACCGTCTGCCGCAGGGTGTTGCCGGACGCCGTCTCCGGCTTCTGGAAGTCGAAGGCGCCGGCGTCGACCTTGCGCTTGGCCAGGTGGCCGCGCAGCACTTCGTGGACCTGTTTCAGCTTGAAATCGTCGTCGGCCCGGATCAGCAGCGCCTCGCCGGTCCGCTCGATCGAGCAGCTGCTGCCCTTGAAGTCGTAGCGGGTGCCGATCTCGCGCATCGCACCCTGGACGGCGTTGTCGACCTCGGCCATGTCGGTGCGGGAAACCACGTCGAAGGTCGGCATGGCCGCGCCTATTTCTTGCGCGCCGGGGCCGGCCTGGGCGGCGGCGGGGCGGCCCGCGACGGCAGGTCGGCTGTCGCAGACGGCTTGGCCTTCGCCTGTTTCGGTTTCTTGACTTCCCGGTTGCTCTTCTGCTGACCCTTGGCCATGACAGGTTCCCTGCTGCGCGCCGCGCGAGGACGGCGCGGAGGAGCCGCGCCATCGTCGGTCGCCGGATATGCGGGCGACGCGAGCGGTGTCATAGCACAGCTGCCGCCGCAATGGGCGCCGAAATGCGCGGCCCCGTGGGCCGCTCACCAGCGGCCGCTTGTCGGCGACAGCTCAATTGGCGGCGAGACAGGCCGAGCCGGGGTCCGTGCTGCCGGTCGGCGTCATGTCGGCCGGGCAGGAATAGCAGCTGTCGCCGATCTGGAATGTGCCCGCGCTGCAGCCCGGAGGCCCGAGCGCCTCGGCAGACTGGAACAGGCCGCCGCCGCTCTGCTTGCAGGCGAAGGGGTCGTCGGCCGCCACGCTGGCGGTGGCGACCTGGTAGCCTTCGGGACAGGCGTAGCAGGCGGGCGCCCCGGCGCCGGGGTCGTAGGCGGTGAAGCCGCGGCCGAGCCCGAGGCCGATCCGGTCCTCGCAGGCGACCTCGTTGTGGAAGGTGGCCGCCACGCCGCGCGGACCGGTGGTCGCGGTCGGCAGCGCGTACTGGCCCTGGTGCTGGCCCTGGGAGGCGGTGCTGAACAGGCTGCCGAGCCCGAAGCCGACGCCGCCGCGCGAGGAAACCGACACGCCGCCGAAACCGACGCGCAGGTTCGGCACGCAGGCTTCCAGCCCGATCAGGATGGCTGCCGCCAGGCCGACCCGGGCGGACAAGGGGAACGGCTTGCGCCGGAGCTTCGCTCGCATCGCACCTCACCTCGTTGCGCCATCCCAGGCTGCCTCCTTCTAGGCCGGAGAGATGGCGAAATGATGGCGGTCGCACGCGGCGGCTCGGCTCTTGGCCGCGCCCGCGAAGCATGGGATAGTCTGCCCAATCTTCGATCATGCGCCGGGTGGCGCGCCGCATGGGCGCGCGCCTGGCCTGCGCAGGACATGGACCCGATGCCGCTTACGCCCGACCAGATCGACCGGTACACCGACCAGGGCTACCTGATGCTCGAGGGCGTGCTCGACGCCGCCACCGTGGCCGAGATGCGCGCCGAGATCGCCCGCCTGCTCGCCGGTGCCAGCGGCCTGGCCGCGCACACCGAGATTTACGACCTGGAGGACAGCCACCGGCCGGAAGCGCCGCGGGTGCGCCGGGTCAAGCAGCCGCACGCCCACACCCCGTTCTTCGACCGACTGGTGCGCTCACCCGCGGTGCTCGACCCGATCCGCCAGCTGCTCGGGCCCGACATCCGGCTGCAGAACAGCAAGCTGAACCTGAAGTCGGCGGGCTATGGCGCGGCGGTCGAATGGCACCAGGACTGGGCGTTCTACCCGCACACCAACGACGACATTCTTGCGATCGGCATCCTGGTCAACGACGTCGACGAGGAGAACGGCCCGCTGATGGTGCTGCCGGGCAGCCACCGGGGTCCGGTCCACGACCATCACCACGCCGGGCTCTTCTGCGGCGCCATCGACACGGAGGCGGCGGGGATCGACCTGGCGGATGCGGTCAAGCTGACCGGCCCGGCGGGCTCGATGTCGATCCATCATGTGCGCATGGTCCACGGCTCCGACTTCAACCGCTCCGGGCGCGACCGAGGGCTGCTGCTCTACGAGCTCTGCGCGGGCGACGCCTGGCCGCTGGCCGGTACGCTCAGCCCCTATGGCGACTACGCCAGTTTCCAGGCGCGGATGCTGTGCGGGCAGGCCGGCAACCAGCCGCGGCTGGCGCCGGTGCCGGTGCGGATCCCGGCGCCGCTGCCGGCCGACGCCAGCTCGATCTACCAGACCCAGAGCAACGCCGGCCGCCGCCACTTCTCGCCGACAAGCGACGCACCATCAGCTCGCGCCGGGGTGCGGGCGGCCACTTAAGCGTGCATTAACGCTTTCTCGCGACCATCGACGGGAGATATCGCCGGCGGGCCACGGACCACGTGCCATGATCGCAGAGCAGCGCAGCCTGATCTTCACTCCGGACGACATCGCGGAGGCGGTGCTGGCCTTCAGCCGTGAGCGCCGCGATTTCCTGCCGGACGGCGAGGTGGTCGCCATCGAGGTCGAGGGCGACGCGCCGGAGCTCTGCATCCGGGTCCAGGTTCCGGACCGCATCTTCCAGAGCACGGTCCGCCTGACCACCGGCCAGCTGGCCGCCCTGATGATCCACTTCTGCATCGGCCGGCGCATCCCGATTCCCCGCAAGGGCCGCAAGGAGCTCCGGCACGTTGCCGGCGGCATCCGGCTCGACATCGCCATCGAACGCCAGGCCGCGCCGCGCCCGGCCGACCAGCCGCCGGTCGCCACACGTCAGGGCGTTGCGGGCGCCGCCTAGATCAAACCT
>JBHJOG010000211.1:0-6352 GCA_050329975.1 Alphaproteobacteria bacterium
GGAAACCTGCGATGGCGATCCGCGGGCGGAAATCGAACGGCTCCGCGCCGACGGGTTCGAGGTCCGGATCAACATCCTGGGCTTCGCCGTCGACGACGCGGCCCTCGCCGACGATTTCAGCCAGTGGGCGGCGCTCTCCGGCGGCGTGTACCTGGAAGCCGAGGACGCCGCTTCCTTCGACCAGGCGATGGCCGATTCGCTCCGGCCGGTCTACCGGGTGCGCGACGCCGACGGAGCGGTCGTCGCGAGCCCCTTCCCCGGCGATCCGCCGCTGGAGCTGCCCGCGGGCGCCTACACGGTGGATCTGCGGGACGGCGTGAACGCGTTCGCGATCACGACCGGCCAGACGACGGTGCTGACGGTCCCGTAGTCCGACCGGCCATCGCGTCACGGCCGTTGCCGATCAGCGCGCCGGCAGCGTCGAACAGATGGACGGCGGACGGCGGAATCGCCAGGTGCAGCTGCTCGCCGCGGCTGAGCGGCTGCTGGCCGGGCTGATGGATGGTGAGCGGGGCGCCGCTGGCGGTAGCGCAGTAGAAATAGGTCTCGCCGCCGAGCTGCTCGTCCAGGTTCACCGACACGACCAGGTCCGCCCGAGCCGCGTCCGCCGGGTCGTACAGGACGTCGAAATGCTCGGGCCGGACCCCGACGACAACCGCGTCGCCGACGGCGGCGGCCACCGGGTAGGGCAGCCGAGCCGTGCGGCCGCCGTCGAGCTCCAGCAGGCTCCCGGTCGCGCCCGCATCCGCCACCCGGGCGTCGAGGAAATTCATCTGCGGCGAGCCGATGAAACCGGCGACGAACCGGTTGGCCGGCCGGTTGTAGAGCTCCAGCGGCGTACCCACCTGCTCGATCCGCCCGTCCCGCAGCACCACGATGCGGTCGGCGAGCGTCATCGCCTCGACCTGGTCGTGGGTGACGTAGACCATGGTGCCGCCGAGGCTGGCGTGCAGGGTGGCCAGCTCCTTGCGCATCACCACCCGCAGCTCGGCGTCCAGGTTCGACAGCGGCTCGTCGAACAGGAAGATCTTGGGGTCGCGCACGATGGCCCGCCCGATCGCCACCCGCTGGCGCTGCCCGCCCGACAGCGCCCTCGGCTTGCGGTCCAGGTAGTCGGTGATCCGCAGCATCTCGGCCGCCGCGCGGACCCGCTGCTCGATCTCGGCGCGCGGCATGCGGGAGTTCTCCAGCCCGAAGGAAATGTTCTTGTAGACGCTCATGTGCGGATAGAGCGCATAGGACTGGAACACCATCGCCAAGCCGCGAGCGGCCGCCGGCAGCGCCGTAACGGCCTCGCCGTCGATCAGGACCTCACCGGCGGACGCCGTCTCCAGTCCGGCGATGATCCGCAGCAGCGTCGACTTTCCGCACCCGGACGGCCCGACCAGGACGACGAACTCGCCGTCGGCGACATCGAGCGAGATGCCGTGGATCACGCGGACCGCGCCGAACGCCTTCTCGATGTTCCTCAGGTTGAGCGAAGCCATGGCGCTACTTCATGCCGGTGTTGGCGATGCCGGTGGTGATGAAACGCTGCAGGAACGCGAACACCAGCGTCACCGGCAGCAGGGTCACCACGGTCATCGCCAGCACATAATGCCACTGCACCTGCAGCTCCCCCTGGAAGGCGTTGAGGCCGACCTGCAGCGTGTAGTTCTCCGAGCGGGTCAGCACGATCAGCGGCCACAGGAAGTCGTTCCAGCGCCACATCACCGAGAAGATGGCGAGCACCGCAAGTGCGGGCAGCGACAGCGGCATAACGATGCGCCAGTAGACGCGCCACTCCGACGCCTTGTCCATGCGGGCGGATTCGATGAGCTCGCGCGGGATGGTCAGCATGTACTGGCGCAGCAGGAACACACCGGTGGGCGTCGCCGCGCCCGGGATGATCACCCCCCACAGCGAATTGACCAGCCCGAGTTCGGTCACGGTCAGGTAGACCGGCACCAGGATGACGGTGATCGGGATCATCAGCGTCCCGATGACGATCACCAGCACCAGATTGCGGCCCCTGAACTCGTAGATCGACAGGCCGAAGGCGGCCATCGAATTGATCAGCAGGGTGATGAAGGTGGCTGCGACGGTCACGATCACCGAGTTCAGCAGGTAGCGCCAGAAGTTGAACTGGTCGAGCGGCCGGGTGTAGTTGTCGACGGCGATTCCGAGCTCGCGGACCGGCTCGCGGCTGGCGATGGCGACCTGAAACGTCTCCTCCGGATGCGCCGGATCGACCATCTGCGCCATGATGCCGATCCGTCGGACCTGCGCCAGTTCGCGCACCGTGCCGTCGTCGTCCGTCACCCGGTAGAGCGGCAGCGGGTCGTCATAGCCCGCCACCGCCACCTCGATCTGGGACAGCGGCAGCAGGGTCGGCGGGAACTCCTGCAGCCCGGCCTGGGTCTTGAACGAGCTGAGCACCAGCCAGAGCACCGGCCCGAACATCATCACCACGCCGGCGCCGAGATAGATCCAGGCCAGCACGTCGGTCCAGTGCACGCCGGCGGGGTTGCGCCGCCGGGTCAGGAAGCGGAGGACGGCGCCCATCGCCCGCTACTTCCGCGCTTCGCGCCGCTGGGCGGCGTAGAGCTGGAGCAGGGTCAGCACAAGTAGCACCGAGCCGAGCAGCACCGACGCCGCCGCCGCCAGCCCGAAGTTCTGCACGCTGCTGGCGAAGCCGTTGCTGTAGATGTACTGGACCAGGAACTGGGTCGCGGTGCCGGGCCCGCCGCCGGTCAGCACGAACACCTCGTCGAAGATCTGCACCGCCCGGATCAGCGCCAGCACGATGACGACGATCATGTTCGGCCACAGCAGCGGCAAGGTGATGCGCCAGAGCACCCGCGGCCGGGACGTACCGTCCATGTCCGCCGCCTCGTACAGGTCCTTGGGGATCGCCTGCAGGCCGGCGAGCAGGATCAGGGTGTAGAAGCCCAGATGGGCCCAGATCGAGACGAAGACCGACCAGAACATCGCCCAGTCCGGGTCGATGAAGAACAGAATGCGCTCGCCGCCGAAACCGGTGATGATGGCGTTGAGCAAGCCATCGCGCTGCAGGATCCACTTCCAGATCAGCGCGACCACCACCGGCGACAGCAGCACGGGATAGAAGAACACCGAGCGGAAGAAGCCGCGGAACGGGATCGCCTTGTTCAGCACCAGTGCCGTGACCAGCGAGAAGCCGACCAGGAACCCGACCTGCAGCACCACGAACAGCGCGGTGTTGTACACGCCGCGCCAGAAGGTGTCGGCCCGGCAGGACGAAACGTCGAGATAGTCCCCGCAATCGAACAGGTAGGCATAGTGCGCGTCCCCGACATAGGGCCGCTGGGACAGGAAAAGCTGCGACCCGCCGGTGACCGAGAATCCGAAATTGATGATCAGCGGCACGAAGACGAAGGTGCCGAAGAACAGCAGGTTGGGGATCAGGAACAGATAGGGCATCCCCTTCAGCCCCAGCAGCCGCTGCAGCCCGGCCATCGGCGGCTCGAGCAGCCGCATCAGCAGCGTCCAGGGCGCCAGGAACAGCGTGCCGGCGAGCCCGCCGATCGAGGGCGTGGGCAGCTTCCGGTCGAGATCGGCCATCGGGGTGGGTCTTGGCGTAGGGAGCAGCCCGGACCCGCCGACGCGGGCCCGGGCCTTCGCCTATTGCTCGCGCAGGCGCTCCGCCACCTGCGTGTCGATATCCTCGGCGATCCGCTGATAGGCCTCGTCCATCGACATCTCGCCGACCACCGCCTGGCCGAGGCGGCTGATGATGGCGTTGAACAGGATCCGGTTGAACGGGTAGCCCTGCAGGTCGAAGGCGATCGGCGACAGCTTGCCGACCTCGGCGGCGAAGATGTCGAGCGCGTGCCGCGCCTGCTCGCTGTCGGTCTGGAAGTCGACGCCGCTCTGCGACAGCCCGATATGCCCGGGCACGAACAGGGTGCGGCCGTAGAACTCGTTCAGCACGTCCTCCTGGGTCAGGTAGTCCATCAGCCGGCCGACTTCCTCCGGATGCGCGCTGGTTTCCAGCGCGACCAGGGCGGCGCCGCCCGGCATGCCGGTGCAGGCCGCCGGGCCGCAGGGATTGGGCACCGCCCACCAGTCGAAGGCGTCGCCGATGGTGTCGGCGAACTGGGCGATCTGCCAGGAACCGGAGACGTACATCACCACCTGGGCGTTGGCGAACTCCTCGTTGGCGCCGCGATAAGTGCCGCCGGAGACCGAGCCCCACAGCTCCAGCGACATGGTGCCGTCCTGGTGCCAGTCGTAGACCTTCTGCGCCATCGCCATGAACCCGTCGTCAATCACCGCCGGCTCGCGATCTGCGCTCAGGAACTGGGCGCCCATCGAGATCGCCGCGCCGGCGAAGCGATGGCCGGACCGGTCCATGGCGATCGGGATCGGGATCTCCAATGCATCCGCAACCTGGTTGGTGGCCGCCGCCCAGTCGTCCCAGGTGGCGCCCTCGCCCGGCATCTCGACGCCCGCCTGCTCGAACAGGGTCCTGTTGACGAACGGGCCGGTGATGGTCAGCTGGGTCATGAAGCCGTGGATGCCGCCCTCCTCGCCCGGCACCCGCATCCATGCCAGGAACGGGCCGAAATTCTCCTCCCAATAGGCCGGGTCGGACAGATGCGGCGTCAGGTCCATATAGTACTGCGACAGCCCGCCGAGATCGGTGACCCGGGCCATGTCCGGGCCTTCGCCGGAGGCGAGCTGGACCGGCAGGCTCTCCAGGATCGCCTGGTAGGCGACGGTGTCCAGTGTGACGGTGATGTCCGGGTTCTCGGCCTCGAACCGGTCGAGAAGATCGCGCAGGACCTCGCCCTCGTTGCCGTCATTGTACCAAGTGATCCGAAGCTCCGTCTGGGCCAGCGCCGGAGCGGCCAGCGCCAGACCCAGAGCAGCCGCGCCGAGCAGCGCCAGTTGCCGTCTTGCCATCATTTCCTCCCGAGCGGTTCTTGGTTCAATGACATGCCTGCAAGGTCGGTGGCCAACGATTGGTCTTGCGGCATGTTCACTCAATCTGACAGGCCGGCTCTCGCGGCGTCAATCGTACTGCCGGCAATGTGCGGATTACTTCGCGGCGGCGCGCAGGAAAGGCAGGGAGTGCCGCCAATCCCAGGGGCTGAGGCCATGACCGCCCGGGCGCAGGTGCCAGGCAACGGGCCCGGCGGACAGGAAGGTTCCCGGGCGGACGGGCTCGGTCCATGGCGGCAGGGCCGAGGCTCCGGGCCAGGCCGGCAGGGCGGCGCGCAGGCCCTCATATTCGCCGCGTGGGTCGGCCCACCAGTCGGCGGCGGCCGAGGCGACATGGACCCGGCGCGGGGCGACCGCGGCGAGCAGGGCGTGCTGGTCGATGGGCGGCAGGCCGCCGTCGCGCACGGTCTCGGCCAGGCGCGGCGTCACCCAATACGGAAAGCGCAGCGCCAGGCGCCGGGGCGTCTCGCCGTATTGCCGACAGGACAGGGCCGCCCCGAAACAGCCGGGATTGTTGGCCAGAACCGCTTCGACGCGCGCGTCGCAGGCCGCCGCCCACAGCGCGGCCTTGCCCAGCCGCGAATGGCCGGCAAGGGCGATGCGTTGCGGATCCACGCCGTCGAGGCTGAGGGCCACGTCGACCAGCCGGTGAAAGGCCCAGGCCCACAGGGAAAGCGCGCCGGGCCGGCCCTCGTCCGCATCCAGGGCGAGCAGCGGCCATACCCCCCGCTGCTGCCAGCGTTCGGCGCAGTCGGGTACCCAGGACCCGTAGCAGGACAGCAGCAGCCCGAAGCCCGCGCCCAGGATCAGCGGCACCGGCCAGCGGGGGGCATGGACACCGCGCACAGGTTCGTCCAGCCGCCGGTCGACGAGGCCCAGCTCTGGCGGCGCCTCGACGACCGCCTCCCAGTCGATGGGGAATCCGGTGTCGAACAGCACGCCGGCCGGGCCGAGGAAGGCGAGCCCGACGATCAGCGGCACCGGCCCCGCCGCGTCCGGCGGCAGCCACAGCGCCGCGTCGACCATATGGCTGCGCCAGCCGTGACGCAGGGTCAGCCCCAGCCGCCGCCAGCCTGCCGCCGTCACCGGATGCCGCTCGACGGCGATCGCGCCCGGCGGCGGCGGAATCGGCCCGTAGATCTCGGCGGCGAAGGTCTCCCGCCAGCGCCGCTGCTGCCGCGCCAGGGTGTCGGCGGTGCCGTCCAGCCCGAGTGCGTGCGGCGCATAGGGCGGGACCCTAGCCTCGTCGGCATTGGCGTCTGCGGCATCGATGCCGCTTCGGTTCATGGCGTCTGCGTGGGCAGCGGGAACAGGGTGCCGTCGGAGAGCCGCGCCTCTCCCGACAGGGTCCAGTCCGCGGGATCGAGCAGGCGGCCCTCGGCGCGGA
>JBHJOG010000212.1:0-15290 GCA_050329975.1 Alphaproteobacteria bacterium
GCCGGCGTCGACGATGGTTCCACCATCTGCAGCGCGCGTCGTCGCGCGTGCCCGCCCGGCCTGAGCCCCCTATAGTGCCGACTCCACATCCCATTGCGCAGGAGAACGCCATGCCGACGCCCCATGACGCCCTCGTCAGGTTCTGCCGCCACGGCCGCCGGCCTGGGCTTGCCATGACGCTCGGCGCCCTGGCGGCGGCGGTCCAGCCGGCGGCGGCGGCGACGGTGTCCGAATATGACCGGATGTCCGAGGCGGCCCGTGTAACGCTGGTCCAGGGTGCGGTCACCGCCATCGCCCAGGGCTATGGCGCCGACCCGAAGATCACCGCCTGCATCCAGGCCTATGGCGCGCCGGCCCCCGGCGGCGCGGCGCCGCGGCTGGAGGCCGATTTCGAATCGGTGCTCGCCCGATCGCGGGCGGTGGCGCCGGACGAGTACCAGATCGAGCGGCTGCTGCAGGCGGTGATCATGGTCGAGTGCGGCATCCTCCCGGAGGACGCGGAGTAGCGCGCACCCGGCCCGACCCTCGCTTCGGAGACCCGCCATGCCCGCCGTCACCGCACCGACCCCCTGGCCCGCAGCCCCGCCCGAGGACTCCGGGTTCGCGCCCGACCTGGAGGCGCGGCTGGATGCCGGCATCCGCTCGGGGCTGCTTCGCGACCTGCATGCCGTGCTGGTGGTGGCGCAGGGTCGGGTGGTGCTGGAGCGCTACTGGGACGGAGAGGACGAGTCCTGGGGCTATCCGCTCGGGCAGGTCCGGTTCGGACCGGAGGTGCTGCACGATCTGCGCTCGGTGACCAAGAGCGTGGTCGGCCTGCTCTATGGCGCGGCGCTGGCCCGCGGGCAGGTGCCGCCGCCGGAGGCGCCGCTGCTCGCGCAGTTCCCCGAGCATGCCGATCTGGCCGGCGATCCGGCGCGGGCGGCGATGACCGTCGGCCATGCGCTCACCATGTCGCTCGGGCTCGACTGGGACGAGACGCGGCCTTACACCGACCCGGAGAACAGCGAGATTGCGATGGAGCGCGCGCCCGACCGGGTCCGGTTCATCCTGGAACGGCCGGTGGTGGCGACGCCGGGTTCGCGCTGGACCTACAGCGGCGGGGCCGCCGCACTGATCGGTGCGCTCATCGTGCGCGGTACCGGCATGGCACTGCCGGAATTTGCCCGCGAGGCGCTGTTCGCGCCGCTCGGCATCGGCCACTTCGAATGGACGACCGGGGAGGACGGCGTCGCCTCGGCGGCGTCCGGGCTGCGGCTGACGGCGCCCGACCTGGCCCGGATCGGGCAGCTGGTGCTGGACGGCGGTCATCCGGGTGCGCGCTGGGGCGGCTGGTGGGGCGGCGGCATAGGCGAGGGCCAGGTGGTGCCCGCTGCCTGGCTGGAGGACTCGCTGCGCCCGGCGCTGGCGACCGGCGAGGGCCTGGACTACGGCCGGCTCTGGTTCCTCGGCACCGCGCCGGTGCCGGCCTTCCCCGACGGACCGCAGCGCTGGGCCGGCGGCTTCGGCAACGGCGGCCAGCGGCTGTTCCTGATGCCGTCGGCAGGCCTGTGCGCGGTGATCTTCTCCGGCGCCTACAACCATCCCGATGCCTGGATCACGCCGACGCGGATCTGGCGCGAGATCCTGCTCGCCAACCTGCTCAGCATCTGAGCCTGCCCGCCCTCACGCCTCCAGGTCGCGCTTCAGCCGATCCAGCACAGTCACCGCATGGGTGGCGTATTGGCTGATCCAGCGGTCGTGGATCTGCTTGATCGGCAGCGCGTTCAGCACGTTCCAGCGCTCGCGGCCTTCGCGCCGGACCAGGATCAGGCCGGCCTCCTCCAGCACCTTCAGGTGCTGCATCACCGTGCAGCGGTCCATGGCCGGAAAGCCCGCGCAAAGCATGCCGGTGGTCCGCGGGCCGTCCTTCAGCAGATCGAGGATGTCGCGCCTGCGGCCGTTGGCGAGCGCCTTGAAGACCAGGTCGTCCTCGGTCCGGGTTGACATGTTATAGATATATAACATATTGTCCTCTCCTGCAAGACTTCCGATGACTGAGGAGCAGGGTCATGAGCCTGGGATTCAGGGTTTCCGGCCGGATCGCCCGACCACCCGCCGAGGTGTTCGACGCCGTCGTCAACCCGGCGAGCCTGAGCGCCTATTTCACCACCGTCGGCGGCGCCAGTGCGCCGCTGGTGCCGGGCACCACGGTGACCTGGTGGGGCGAGGTCCCGGTGACGGTCGACGCGGTGGAGGCGCCGGCGCGGATCGTGCTGCGCTGGCCGGCGCACGGGTCTGCCGGCGAGACCGCGTACCGGACCCGGATCGAGATGCGCTTCGAGCCCCTCGACGACGGCGCCACCCTCGTCACCATCGCCGAGACGGGCTGGCGCCGCGGAGAGCCGGGTGAGCGCAACTCCTACCTCAACTGCGAAGGCTGGACCCAGATGCTGTGCAGCCTGAAGGCCTGGCTCGAGTACGGCATCAACCTGCGTGACGGCTACTACCCCAGCGAGCTGCGCGGCGAACCGGCGCGCGAACCCCAACCCAGACCGTGAAGGAGGACGGCATGAGCGGAGACATCACCGGCGGGATCAACATCGCGATGAAGGTGCCGCCGCACCAGTACCAGGCGACGCTCGCCTTCTACCGGGACGTAATCGGCCTGAAGCCGATCGAGGACAGGCCGGAGCCGGGGTTCCACCTGGGGCCGAACCGGCTGTGGATCGACGAGGCGCCCGGCATGAGCCAGGCAGAGGTCTGGCTGGAGCTCTTCAGCGACGATTTTCCGGCTGCGGCGGCGCGGATGGCCGCGGCCGGCGTGGTTCGCTGCGACCCGATCGAGCCCCTGCCGGAGGGCTTTCGCGGCGGCTGGATCACCAGCCCGGCGAGCATTGTCCACATGCTGCGCGAGCCGGACGCCTGGTAGCGGCCGGCCGAGGCTGTCCCTCGATGTCGCGGCACCTGCGCTATCGCGCCGAGACCATCCGGTCGATCCAGGTCGCGAACTTGTCGAGATACGACTTGAGAAACTTGGTGGTGTTCTGGTCGGTTACCGAGCCATCCTCGGCGAACAGCCCCTCTCGCACCGTCAGGTAGACCTCCGGCTGCGGCATCACCAGCAGGTCGAGGATCATGAGGGTGCTGCGCAGCTGGGACTGGGCCACCGCAGTGCCGATCGCGCCCGGCGACGCGCCGACGATGCCGGCGGGCTTGCCCGGCCACGCGCTCTTCCCCCAGGGCCGAGATCCCCAGTCGACCGCATTCTTGACCACGGGCGGGATCGCGCGGTTGTACTCCGGGGTGACGAACAGCACCGCGTCGGCAGCGGCGATCGCCGCCTTCAGTTGCACCACGCCCGGCGGCGGATCGGCCCACAGGTCCTCGTTGTAGAGCGGCAGGTCGAGGTCGGGATAGCGGAAGTCGAAGCGCTCCGCCCCGATCGTCTCCAGCGCCTTGGCGAGCTTGCGGTTGATGGAGTCCCGGCGCAGGCTTCCGACGAGCACGGCAATCTGATGCATCTGCACAGCCTCGGTTACCAGAAGGAGACCGATGCATAGGCGCAACGGCTGCCCGGCGGCAAGCAGGCACCTGGATGATACTGGGCGGGAATCCGGAGGCGGCCGCTCAGCCGGGCCAGAACAGGATGCCCTCGCTGCCGGCGTCGTAGCCAGGCAGGGTGAAGCGCAGGGTTCCGTACTGGTCGTAGACGTTGGTGGTCGGCGTGCCGGCGAACAGGGTCACCGTGAACGACTGGCCCTCGATCCGGTCGCCTTCGGCAGCGCTGTAGTCGTGGACGATGTCGGGCATGTCGTCGAACCAGGCCTGGCCGACCAGGAACAGATCGGCGCCGGCGCCGCCCCACAGCTGGTCGACGCCGGTGCCACCGTATAGCGCGTCGGCGCCATCGCCGCCGTGAAGCTGGTCGTTGCCGCCGCCGCCGCGCAGGACGTCGTTGCCGGCATCGCCGTACAGGATGTCATCGCCCGCATTGCCCTCGATGCTGTCGTCGCCGTCGCCGCCATGCGCGAGGTCGTTGCCGCCGCCGGTCTTGATCAGGTCGTTGCCCGGTCCGCCCTCGACCAGGTCGTCGCCGTCGCCGGAATACAGCGTGTCGGCGCCGTCGCCGCCGTCGATGGTATCGGCGCCATCCTCGCCATAGGCCACGTCGTTGCCGGGTCCGCCGAAGATCACGTCGTCGCCATCGCCGCCGAACAGCCAATCGTTGCCGGCGCCGCCGTCGAGGGTGTCCCCCGCATAGGCCCCGATCCGCGCGGTGCCGAACAGCACCGCGTCGTTGGCCGTGGCGTTGCCGGGGGCGTCGCCGTAGAGCCAGTCGTCGCCGTCGCCGCCGAACAGGGTATCGCTGCCCTGCCAGCCGACCAAGGTATCGTGGCCCGCCCCGCCGTCGATCAGGTCGTCGCCGTAGCCGCCGTGCAGCTGGTCGTCGCCGTCGCCGCCGCCGATGGTATCGTCGCCGAACCCGCCGAATACCAGGTCGTCGCCATCGCCGCCCGAGAGCGTATCGCCGGGCCCCTGCGGCCACGCGCTCCAGGGTGTCTGCGGCAGCCAGGTGTTGCCGTCGCCGTAGATCGTGTCGTTGCCGTATTGCCCGTCCAGCACGTCCGCGCCGGTGGTGCCGTAGAGGACGTCGTCGCCGCGCGCCATCGCACACTCCCTAGGCTGCAGGCCCCGGGAGTGGGGTCGCGCCAGGGTGGCGTCGGGTTCATCGCGGCGGCGGGGGCCCTCGGCGCGCCTCGCGGAAGCGGCGGTCGCGCTCGGCGCGTTCGCGCATCAGGGTGGCGTAGTGCTCCAGCGTGGCGGCGAAGCGGCCGCGCACGGACTCGGTTTCGGCGGCCTCGAGGGCGGCGAACACGTCGGTCATCCGGCGGTGGCGGGCGGTCCAGCATTCCGGGTGGGTCAGCAGCTGGAACGAGCGGCCGGCGTCGAGCAGGTCGTGCGGCGTCTCCTGCCGCCAGGCCATCAGCGAATCCGAGATGTAGGTCATCGCGCCGCTGCTGAATCGCGGATCATAGGCCTCGTTGCGGATCCGGGCCGACAGGTCGACCACCCCGCCGTCGATCGGGATGTGCTGGGCGGCGGAGACGACGGCCGTGCCGCTCAGATCCTCCAGCAGGCGGATGTCGGCGGCGAGGTTGGCGTCGGCGTCGACGCCGGCGTAGCGGGCGGCGACATAGTGCAGCCCGATCTCGTGGCCCATGCCGGCCAGCGCGCGGATGGCGGCCCGTCCGGCCGGGGCCAGCAGGTTGTAGAAGTCGCAGGCCACCTGCACGAAGTAGGTGGCGGCGATGCCGTCGGCCGCCTCGATCTCGGCCAGGACGAGCGCCGAGTCGAGGTCGTGGTCGAGGTCGTGCCGCAGCAGCAGCACGGGTCCGGCGTCGGCCCCGGGGCCGGCGAAGTCGCGGAATGGAACGACCGCATAGGCCAGCGCACGGGCGCGGGTCAGGATCGCGCGGTAGCCCGCGCGACTGAAGTAGCGGTCGTCGCCGTGGTCGGCGAAGGCCCCGTGGGTGGTCAAGCCGAGTGGCCTCGCCTCATGGTCCCCCCAGAAACCCTGGTCCCGCAGCGGCCTTTCAGGCCGCCTGCTGCTCGAGGTTGCGGTCGCGGTAGTGGGCGAGCGTCCGGTCCATGCCGTCGGCGAAGGACATGGTCGGTGCGAAGCCCAGCGTCTCGCGGGCGTGGCCGATGTCCGGCACCCGGTTCCAGCTGTCGTCGAAGCCCTGGGAATAGGTGAAGGTCTCGGCCTCGATCGGCAGCGGCTGTTCGAGCAGGCCGAGCCGGACCGCCGCCGCGTTCATGTATTCGGCGAGCTGGCGCATCGACATCGGCTCGGAGGCGCCGAGGTTGAAGCAGTCGGCAAAAGGTGCGGAATGGCCGGCGGTGTGGACCAGCGCCTGCACCATCCCGCGGACCGTGTCGCCGACCCAGCAGAAGCTGCGGGTCTGGCTGCCGTCGCCCGACAGCCGCATCGGCGTGCGGGTCAGGATGTTGTTGATGAAGTGCGGCACCACCCGCTTCGGCGCTGGGAAGTCCATCGCCGGGCCATAGGTGTTGAACACTCGGATCACCACGCTGCGGGCCGCCGCGTTGCTGATCAGGTTCTCCTCCAGCGCCTTGACGTGGGCGTAGACCCAGCGGTTGACCTGGGGCCGCTCGAACACCAGCCGGTCGTCCTCGCGCATCGGCCGGTTGTACATGTGGGAATGCGCCGCATAGACGTCGGCCGAAGAGGCGAACAGCACCACGTGTTCGGGCGTCAGCAGCCGGGCGAGGTGCATCGTCCCGCGGAGGTTGTCGACGGTGTCGAACGGGCGGCTGATCGTCTCCTCGACTCCGACCACGCTGGCGAAATGGACCACGGTCCGGTGCTCGCGGACCATGCGCGCCATCAGCGGCTCGTCGAACACCGAGCCCTCGATGCAGGTGATGTCCGGCCGGTCGAGCTGGGGGCAGTCGAAGCTGCTGTTCTGGCAGCTGAGGTCGTCATAGACGGTGACCGCAAGACCCGCATCGGCCAGCGATTCGGCCAGGTAGCGGCCAATGAAGCCGGCACCGCCAGTGATCAGCACCGGACCCGGAATCGACCTGACATCCTGTACTTGGGTCATCTCCGACACTCTCCTTGCGTTCCGCCGGGTTCTCACTGAACCGGGGGTCTCGAATTGCGTGCCTTGCGCCTTGGCGCTCGGGGGAAACGTCGGCCTTCGCGCGGGGGCGCGCGCGACCGGCTGGTTTATCCGTTGACGGCTTGCGGCCACCGCATCCGGGTGTCGTCGGTGCCGCCGGAGGGCTCGAGGGCGCTGACGTCGACCTCGTTGAGGCTGTCGGGCGCGCGGCGCCTGGCGCGCAGCGCCGCCCGCGCTGTCGGCACCAGGAACAGGTATCCGGCCAGCATCGTCTCGCCATAGGCGACCGCGCGGCGCAGCGCGCCTGGCCAGTCCGCCGGGCCGCGCGTGCCGGAGCCGGCGCGCAGGGTCACCACGCCGCTCTTGCCGCCGAAGGCGAGCCGCTTCGCCTTGTCGACGAAGCGCGTCACGTTCTGCGGATTGAGCACGAAGGCTAGGTCGAGCAGCGGCAGCAGCGCGATCCGCCACAACGGGTAGTTCTTCAGCACGAAATACATCCGGCTGCGGCCGTTGCGGTAGGGCAGCAGTTTGCGGGCCTCGCCGACATAATGGTGCACCACCGGCGAGCGGCCGACCACCGCGTTGCGCAGGCCAAGCCGCTCGACCCGGTAGCAGAAATCGTTGTCGTCCCAATGGAACAGGCACCCCGGATCGAACCCGCCCAGCCGCACGAAAAGATCGCGCCGCATGAACATGTTGCAGCCTTCCAGCATGTTGGTGTCGTGCAACTCCCATGCCGGCCGGCCGAGGATCATGCGGCCGCGGACCATGCCGTTCATGGTCATCCGCAAGTCCTTGGTGCCGATCACCCGGCCATCGGCGTCCAGCGCCGCCTCGCCGCCGATCACACCGAGGGTCGGGTCCGATTCGAGCAGCCCGATCAGCCTGCGCGCGGCCTGCGGATCGACGATCTCGGCATCGTTGTCGAGCACCCACAGATAGGTGCCGGTGGTGAAGCGGGCGGCGGCATTGCGGCCGTGGCAGATCCCCAGGTTGCGCGGCGACCGGTACAGCTTCACCGACGGAAACTCGCGCGCGATCATCTCCGGCGCGTCGTTGCTGCTGGCGTTGTCGACGACGACCACCTCCACATCCGGATAGTCGAGCGCCAGCACGCTGGCCAGGCAGTCGCGCATCGCCTCGATCCGGTTGTAGGACAGCACGATGACTGAAAGGCGCGGCTCGCCCAAGACGTCCATCCCCCCACTATGTACGACCCGCCGATGCCGGCTGCCGTGAGGCGCCCCGGGGTTGCCTGCGCGCAGTCCCCCTGCATCGCCGGCGTCCGACGCCACCTGCGGAGGATAGTTGGAAATTCTTACAAAAATGTCAATCGCGCATTTAGCTCAGAATTGTTCGAACTTGTTACATTCATTTACAATTATTATAGCATAAACCGAAATATCGGCGGATGACACAACATCCGCGCGCAACTTTCCAGTAACCAAAGCACGGTCGCAATACAGTAACTTTACAGTCACTTGGATTTGCGGACAGCCGTTGCGCAAGTGCAACGGCCAGCCAAGACCACGCGGTCAGACGGCGATAGCTGCCGACCGGGCCTGCCGGAGGCGGAGGCGTTGCAGCCAGATAATGACACCGAGCAACAACAGGGCCGGAATGAAGAACAGCTGTTTCGGCGGCTGGTCGGCCGCCAGTTCGACCCTGAGGATCCGCCAGTCGAAGTCAACGCCCTGCTGCTCGGCGGCACCGCCGAAGGTCAGCATGTCCACAAAGCTGCCCTCCGGCTCGTGGCGAACCTCGAGGCCCGCGTGCTGCGACAGGCGGTCGCGCCCGCTCAGATCGGACGGTCCGGTGGGCAAACGGACGGTGCGGGTCACCTGCCGGCCCTCGATGGTCATGCCCTCGACCACCAGCTGCAGGGTTGCCCCGTCGGGGGTGGCCGCCACCACCTCTTCCATTTGGGCCGGGTCGACGGCCTCCAGCGGCGGCACCAGCATGTCCATCCAGTAGCCGGGTCGGAACAGGGTGAAGGCGACCAGCAGCAGGGCTGCGCTCTCGTACAAGCGGTTGCGGGCGAAGAACCAGCCCTGGGTGGCTGCCGCAAAGACCAGCATCGCGATCACCGCACTGCCGACGACAAGCATCAGGTCGACGACGTCCTCGATGCCGATCAGCAGCAGCTGGGTGTTGAAGATGAAGATGAACGGCAGCGCCACGGTGCGCAGAGAATAGGCGAAAGCGACGATCCCGGTGCGGATCGGGTCGGCGCCCGAGACCGCGGCGGCGGCGAAGGAGGCGAGCCCGACCGGCGGAGTCACGTCGGCCATGATGCCGAAGTAGAACACGAACATGTGGACCGCGATCAGCGGCACCACCAGGCCGTTCTGCGCGCCCAGCGCCACCACCACCGGCGCCAGCAGCGAGGAGACGACGATGTAGTTCGCCGTCGTCGGCAGTCCCATGCCCAGGATCAGGCTCAGGATCGCGACCCAGACCAGCATCAGGATCATGTCGCCCATCGACAGCAGCTCGACCATGTCGGCCAGCACCTGGCCTACGCCGGTCAGGGTCACGCTGCCGACGATGATGCCGGCGGCGGCAGTGGCGATGCCGATCCCGATCATGTTCCGTGCGCCGGCGATCATGCCGGCTACGAAGTCGCCGAGCCCGTGTGCCGCCGCGCGCCGCAGCGCGCCCTGGCCGCGCATCAGGGCAATCAGCGGCCGTTGCGTCAGCGAAACGAAGATCAGCAACATCAGCGCCCAGAACGCCGACAGCCCCGGCGACAGCCGCTCCACCATCAGGCACCAGATCAGCACCGCCACCGGCAGCAGGAAGTGCAGCCCGGAGCGCACGGTGGGGCCGACCTCCGGCAGGCCGACGATCGGGGCGTTCGGGTCGTCCATGTGCAGGTCCGGACTGCGGGCCGCGACCCGCAGCAGATAGAGGTAGACCCCGGCCAGCACGGCGACGATCAGCCAGATCGCGGCGTCGCCGGCGACCTGGCGCAGCACCGCGATCCCGTAATACGCCAGCAGCGCGACCAGCACCACGTTGCAGAGCACGAGGCCGGCCATCGACAGGGTTCGCACGCGCCGGTCCGCGTCGGCGCGCCCGACGGCCACCATGTAGAGCAGCACCTGCAGGGCGATGACCGCCGCCACCGCCGCAAGCATGGCGCCGGGATCGTCCAGCGCGCCGACCAGCGTCACCGCCCAATAGGCCACGCCGGCGATGATCAGGATCGAGGCGGTGGTGATGCCGAACGAGATCAGCTTCCATTTCGCCGGGATCGGCTCGCCCGGCCGGGGCAGGCCCTGCATGCCGGCTTTCAGGGCTTCCAGGTGGACGATGTAGATCAGCGCGATGTAGCTGATGATCGCCGGCAGGAAGGCGTGCTTCACCACCTCCGAATAAGGAATGCCGACATATTCCGCCATCAGGAAGGCGGCGGCTCCCATCACCGGCGGCATGATCTGTCCGTTGACCGAGGAGGCGACCTCCACCGCGCCGGCCTTCTCGCCCGAGAATCCGACCCGCTTCATCAGCGGGATCGTGAAGGTGCCGGTGGTGACCACGTTGGCGATCGAGGAGCCGGAGATCAGGCCGGTCATGCCGGAGGCGACGACGGCCGCCTTGGCCGGGCCGCCGCGCAGGTGGCCCAGCAGCGAAAAGGCGACCTGGATGAAGTAGTTGCCGGCCCCGGCCTTGTCGAGCAGCGAGCCGAACAGGACGAACAGGAACACGTAGAGGGTCGACACGCCGAGCGCGGTGCCGAACACGCCCTGGGTGGTCAGCCACTGGTGCTCGGCGACCTTCGCCAGCGACTGGCCCTTGTGGGCGATCACGTCCGGCATGTACGGGCCGAGGAAGGTGTAGCTGAGGAAGATGAGCCCGATCAGCATCAGCGGCGGGCCGAGGCTGCGCCGGGTCGCCTCCAGCAGGGTGGCGAGCCCGATCACCGAGACCACCATCGAGAAGTCCGATGGCCGTCCGGACTGGCTGGTCACTTCCTGGTAGAACCAGAACAGGTAGCTGGCGCAGAAGGCGGCGACCAGCGCGATCAGCCACTCTGGCGGGCTGATCCGCGTTCGGGAAGCCCTGTCGAAGGCGGGGATCGCGAGCACCAGCAGGGCATAGCCGCCGGCAGCCACGGTCAGCAGGCTGCGGACCGCCCGGTCGTCGGTGCCGAAGAAGGCGACCAGGCCATCGCGCACGTCGCCGATCGAGAAGACGAACCAGGCGCCGAGCGCCACGCCCGCCAGGGCCATCAACGTGGCCGGCGCCGGCCTGATCCGCAGCACCCGGTCGGCCACCAGCGGGTTGCCGGCGATCAGCAGCGCCGCCCCGAGCAGGCCGGCGATCCAGGGCAGGAAGGCGGGTGCGTGGCCGCTCTCGCTCGCCATGGTCCGGGCCTGGGCGAAGGACTCCTCGATCTGCGCCGGATCGGCGGTCGCCGGCAGCCGCATGCCGTCGTAGATCGCCTGGGCGGTCAGGTCGAAATAGCTGCCGAACACCACCCCCAGCGCGACCAGCCCGGCCAGCAGCAGGAACCAGCCCATCAGTCGCCCCAGGCGCGGGCGCTCGCGGAAATAGGCGGGGTAGGCGCAGAAACCGAGGAAAACCGCGAAGCCGAGGTGGATGGCGCGCGCCTCGTGGTCGTTCAGCGTCCAGCCGCCCGGCAGCCACTGGGTGAACAGGAACGGCAGCGGGGAGGCGAAATAGATCTGGAACAGCGACCAGGAGAAGGCCACCACGGCCAGCAGCACCCCGATCGAGCCGCCCAGACTGCGCGCGCCAGTGTCCGACTGCGCCACCAGCTCCTGCAGTTCCTGCTCGGTCGCCTGGCGCGGCTGTGCCTGGTCCGGCGGGGCCATTCCCGTCAGCCCTCCCTACTGCGCGAGCGCGTTTCCCTGGTCCAGAACCGGGTGGCTAGGACGCCGCCGCCACCGGGGCGGGCCCGGCGGCGACGGCGGCGGGATGCAACGGGCACTGGGCGCCCATAGGTCTGCAAGTCCAGTGGACTGGACTACATCAGGCCGGCTTCCTCGAAGTAGCGGGCAGCGCCGGGATGCAGCGGCGCGGAGTTGCCGTCGGTGATCATCGACTCCTTGGTCAAGTTCTCGAACGCCGGATGCAGCCGGGTGAAGTCGTCGAAGTTCTCGAACACGGCGGACACCACCGTGTAGATCACGTCGTCGGGCACCCGGGTCGAGGAGACGAAGGTCGCCTTGACGCCGAAGGTCTCGACGTCGCTGTCGTTGCCCGGATACATGCCGCCGGGGATGGTCGCCGTGGCGTAGTAGGGGTTCTCGGCGACCAGCGCGTCGACCACCTCGCCGGCCACCGGCACCAGCACGGTGGCGCAGGTGGAGGTCGCCTCCTGGATCGAGCCGGAGGGATGGCCGACCGTGAAGACGATGGCGTCGACATTGTTGTCGCAGAGCGCCGCCGCCTGCTCGGCGGAGGCGAGCTCGGAGGCCAGCGCGAAATCGCTCATGCTCCAGCCCATGGCTGCCATCAGCACTTCCATCGTCCCGCGCTGCCCGGAGCCCGGGTTGCCGACGTTGACCCGCTTGCCGACCAGGTCCTCGAAACTCGCGATCCCGGCGTCGGCACGAGCCAGCACGGTGAACGGCTCGCTGTGCACGGAGAAGACGGCGCGCAGCTCCGGATCGGGCTGCGGGAACTCGTCGACACCGCCGTGATAGGCGTGGTGCTGCCAGTCGGACTGGGCGACCGCCATGTCGAGTTCGCCCTGGGCGATGGCGTTGAGATTGAACACCGAGCCGCCGGTGCTTTCCACCGAGCAGCGGATGCCATGCTCGGCCCGGTTGGAATTGACCAGTCGGCAGATCGCCCCGCCGGTCGGATAGTAGACACCGGTGACGCCGCCGGTGCCGATGGTGATGAAGCGCTGGTCCTGTGCGCCGGCGCCGCCGATGCCGGCGACGGCGAGTGCCGCCGAAGCGGCACAAAGGGCTAGCAGTCCCGCAGGTCGGGAAGTTCGCATGGCTTCCTCACTCTCTTGTTTGCCTCAAGGATCGCCTCAGGCTAGCCGCTGCCACCGCCTGGGGCAACCTCAACGGCCACCTGGCGCGAGGATGCGACGGGCGGCCGCCGCGTCGGCCAGCGGGCGGGCCAGCACCGCGGCGCCGGCCGCTGCCTGGGCCACCAGCGCTGCATTGTCCGGCGCCGTGCGGCCGTCGGCGAGCTGGCGGTTGTTCTCGAACCCGACGCGGACATGGCCGCCGAGCGCGGCGGCGGCGATCGCGCAGGCCTGTTCCATCGGCCCGAAGGCGCAGGCGAACCAGGGCAGGTCGAGGCCGAGCGGCCGCCAGGCCTCGAGGAACGGCAGCAGGTCGGCCGGCTGCGACCGCTGGCCCGCGGCGTAGCGGCCGAGGACGAACAGCACCGAAGCCCGCTCGCCATGGATCACCGCGCGCCCCAGCAGGTCGGCGAAGCGGCGCACGTCGCCGGGGTCGTAGAGGATGTATTGCGGGCTCACCGCGCGCTCCGCCATCCAGGCGGCAAGGCCGGCCATCGCGGGCTCTGCGGCCGGGTCCGGCGCAAGCTCGCGGACGGCGATCGAGACTGCCTCCGGGACCAGCGCGCGGATCGCCGCCATCTGCGTTTCGCGATCGAAACGGCCGGCCGCCTCGGTGGTGACCTGCAGCACCAGCCGGTCGCCGACCGCCGCCCGCACCGCCACCATCGCCGGCCGGTAGTCGGCCGGGTCCAGGCTGTGCCGGCCTTCGGCGTCGCGCACATGCAGGTGCAGCAGCGCCGCACCGGCGGCCAGGCAGGACCCGGCGGCCGCCGCCAGCGCGGCCGGGGTCAGCGGCAGCGCCGGGTGGTCGGCCCGGCCAAGCCGCGCCCCGTTCGGCGCCACCGCGACGATCAGCGGCGGCCAGGGCTCGGGCGCGGTCATCGGCAGGCGCTCACGCGCGCGCCGCCGCGATGGCCGAGTCGATGGCGGCGGCGACACCAGCGACGATGCGGTCGAGATGGCCCTCGTCGATGATGAACGGCGGGGCGAGCAGGATATGGTCGCCCGCCTGCCCGTCGATGGTGCCGCCCATCGGGTAGACCATCAGCCCGTCGGCCATCGCCGCCTGCTTGATCCGGGCGTGCAGCCGCAGCTGCGGGTCGAACGGCGCGCGGGTCTCGCGGTCGGAGACCAGCTCCAGCCCGCGGAACAGGCCGCGGCCGCGGATGTCGCCGACGTGCGGATGCTGGCCGAGCCGCGCCTGCAGCCGCGCGTCGAGTCCCTCGCCCAGCCCGCGCACCCGCGCGAGCAGCCCGTCGCGGTCGATCACCTGCTGCACCGCCAGGGCCGCGGCGCAGGCGGTCGGGTGGCCCATATAGGTGTGGCCGTGCTGGAAGAAGCCGGAGCCGGCGGCGATGGCGTCGACCAGGTGGCTGCCCACCAGCACCGCGCCGATCGGCTGGTAGCCGGCGCCGAGCCCCTTGGCCATCGCCAGCAGGTCGGGGACCACGCCGTCCTCCTCGCAGGCGAAGCGCCAGCCGGTGCGCCCCATGCCGCACATCACCTCGTCGAGGATCAGCAGCACGCCGTGGCGGTCGCAGATCTCGCGGATACGCTTCAGGTAGCCGGGGACGGCCGGCACCGCACCGGCGGTCGCCCCGACCACCGGCTCGGCGAGAAAGGCGAGCACGCTCTCTGGACCGAGCTCGGCTATCTTCGCCTCCAGCTGGTCGGCGGCGCGCAGGCCGTAGGCCTCGAGGCTCTCCCCCTCGTAGCGCTCGCGATAGGGGTAGCAGGGCGCGATCTGGTGGGTTTCGATCAGCAGCGGCTCGAACGGCTGCCGCCGCCACAGGTTGCCGCCGGCGGCGAGCGCCCCCAGCGTGTTGCCGTGGTAGCTCTGGCGCCGGCTGATGATATGCCGGCGTGCGGGCTGGCCGATCTCCAGGCAGTATTGCCGGGCCAGCTTCAGCGACGCCTCCATCGCCTCCGAGCCGCCGGAGACGAAGTAGACCCGGTCGAGCGCGCAGGCCGCGTCCTGCGGCATCGGCGCGGCGGCGACCAGCAGGTCGGCCAGCGCTTCCATCGCCGGGTTGGTGAAGAAGCCGCTATGGGCATATGCGAGCGCATCCAGCTGCGCCTTGATCGCGGCGATCACGTCCGGATGGGAGTGGCCGAGGCACGACACCGCCGCCCCGCCGGACGCATCCAGGTAGCGCTTGCCGGTGCTGTCGATCACATAGGGCCCGTCGCCGCGGACGGCGATCGGCAGCTCCATCCGGCTGTGGCGGTGCAGGACGTGGCTGTCGGCGGCGCGCATGGCTCGGGATCCGGTCCTGGTGGCGGGACCGCGACCCTAGCGCGGCTGCGGATGCCCCGCAACGCGGGCACCCGGCGCGGGTGTTGCCGGCATGCCTCAGAGTCGCTCGGTAACCGATTGGCAAGAATAGAGATGGCGGGACCGGGCCCGGCGGCGCTATGACGAGTCCATGGCAAAGGCTGGCGAGTCTCGCAGGAAATCCGGCGGCAAGGCCGCAGCAGGCAAGCCGCGCGCGCGCAAGCCCGCGGCCAAGGCCGCCCCTGCGAAGAAGGCGCCGGCAAAACGCAAGCCTCCAGCCAAACCCAAGTCTCCCGCCAAGCGCGCCGCGCCGGCCTGGCCGGCGGGGAAACGGCCCGCCAGGCCGCCCGCCCGGCGCCGGCCGCCATCGACCCGG
>JBHJOG010000213.1:0-6995 GCA_050329975.1 Alphaproteobacteria bacterium
GGGAGACCCGCTTTTATGGCTGCATCATCCTCAAGATGGGCGTGATCCCGCCGAAGGACTGACCCATGGCGAGACGGATTGCCGAGGCTGTTCTGCTGGGGGCGCTGCTGGCTCTGGCAGGCGCCTGCAGCGATAGTCCGCAGCTCGGGATCCTCACTCCCTACGGCGCGGGCTATTCGGACGGTTGCGACAGCGGCTACGCCGACTACGGGCTGGCGGCGTTCGAGTACAGGCGCGGCGGTGTCTTCGGGGGCGGCGATTACGGCGCCGGCTGGGAGAAGGGTTACGCCGACTGCCTCGCCTTCATCAGGGCCGCAGCCCTGTAAGGATCCGGCCCGGCCCCATCGGTCTATGCCCGGGGCCTGCAATGCGGGTAATCTCCGGGTCACGAATCACCGCACGGGACGTGCCCCAATTCACATTCGACTGGACATTCTGCGGCACGGCATCGGGGCGCTCGCGTTCCTGGCCGGCCTGTGGCTGGGCGGGGCTGAGGCGCAGGTGTTCGAGGGACCGCGCGTGGCGCTGGTCATCGGGAACAGCGCCTACGAGCAGGTGGCGGTCCTGAACAATCCGCGCAACGACGCGGCCGCGATCTCGAATGCGCTGCGTGCGCTGGACTTCACCGTCATCGAGCGGCTGGACGTCGGCCGTGAGGGCGTGTTCGACGCGCTGCGCGAGTTCAGCGCGGCACTGACGCCGGGAAGCCTCGCCCTGTTCTACTATGCCGGCCACGGCGTGCAGATCGACGACACCAACTATGTGGTGCCGGTGGATGCCCGGCTGGACGGAGAATCGTCGCCGGACCTGGAGGCGGTCAGTGCGGCAGACATCATGGGCATCATGGAGGCCTCGGGTGCCAGGCTGAGCGTAATGGTGCTGGACGCATGCCGGGACAACCCATTTCCCGAACTCGACGCCCAGGCCGACCGGGGCCTTGCAGTGATGGAGGCGGGCTCCGGGCAGACGCTGATTGCCTATGCCACCGCACCCGGCGCGGTCGCCGACGACGGCAACGGCGTGCACAGCCCCTATACTCAGGCCCTGCTGCAGGTCATCCGCGAGCCGGGGCTGGAGATCGGCCTCATTTTCCGCAAAGTCCGCCGCCTTGTCCGGGAGTCGACCGGCGGGGCGCAGATCCCCTGGGTTTCCAGCACGCTGGAAGATCAGTTCTTCCTGACCCGCTCGAACGCACCGCCGGATGCCGCCACCTCCGACGTGCTTGCCTGGCAATCGATCCAGCAGATCGACGATGTCTCGCCGCGGGCTGATGCCCTGAGGCACTACCTGGATCGCTTCCCCGACGGCCGCTTCGCGATGCTGGCGGTGCTGCAGCTTCGCGACATGGGCGCTGCCGGGGCCGCGACCGGCGGCGATACCGTCAGCCGCACGGTTTCCCGCGACGAACTGGTCGAGGAGGAACAGGGGTTGCCGGTGTTTGACCGGCAGCGCGTCCAGCAAGCCTTGAAGCTCCTCGACCTCTACTACGGGGAGATCGACGGCGTGTTCGGTCCGGGCACGCGCGAAGCGATCCGACGCTTTCAGACCGGCCTGTCGGCGTCGGCAACTGGCTATCTGACCCACGGCGAGAAGCTGGGGCTTTCGGTTGCCGCGGCCGACCAGGCAGCTCAGCGGGCGTACGAGATCGCTACCGAGGCGCGCGCCGCACGCCAGCGTGCACTGGAGATCGCGACCGGCGGGGTCGCCGTCGTGTCGGGGCACTTCTCCGACGGCGCCTATACCGGCGAGGCGCTGGCAGGTGAGGGCGTCTCCTACGGCGTGCTCGGTCTCTCGGCCGGCGACGTATTCGCCGGCGAGTTCCAGAACGGTCGGGCGATCCTGGGCGTACGCGCCTTTGCCAACGGCGACTCCTACTACGGCGCCTCGCGCGACGGGCTGCCGCACGGCTTCGGCGTCTACCAGTTCTTCGGCGGCGGCGAGATCGCCGGACAATGGGAATCCGGGGTCGTCGAGGGTTACGCGATCAGCAGCGACTATGACGGGCGGCGGATCGCCGGCGCCTGGCGGCAGAACGCTCCAGACGGCTACGGCGTCGCCCAGATGCCGGACGGCGCATTGGCCCGCGGCCGATGGACCGCCGGCGAGCTTGCGGAGGCCTTCTAGCCCGGTCCGGCCTCGGTCGGAGGCTCGAGCAGGGCTCGTGCCTGCTCGACCCAGCGCTCGCGCGCAACCCGGCCCTTGAAGCCCAACGCGGCGTCGATGCGTTCGACGTCCGCGTCGGTCAGTGTTGCGATCTGCGCACAACTGGTGATGTCGAGCTGCTTGAGCCGAGCCTCCACCGCCTTTCCGATGCCCTTGATGCGGGTGAGTCCGGGATCCCCTGCCAAGGCGGCATGGCGCGCGTCTTCGGCGACCGTACCGATCCGCTCGGGCTCGTCGACAGGGGGCGGGGCATTTGGGACTGGGTCGACCTCTCGGGGGTTGGTAACGCCGGGGTCGGTACCGCCGGGGTCGGTAACGCCGGGGTCGGTGATGTCGCCGGACTTGTCCGCTGCCGAAGGGGCCTCCAGCGCCGTTGCGACCGGCTCGTCCTCCGCCGGCAGCGGGGAGCCCGGCTGCTGCGCCTGGAGATCCCCTCGCAAGGCGGACAGTTGCGCTTCGCGCTCGGTCGCGCGGTCGCTTGCCTCGCCAAGTTCGCGACGCAGCGTCTCGCGTTCCCGCTCTAGGGCCGCCACACGTTCCCTGAACGGGGCCACCTGCGCCTCAACGCGACCGCCGAACCCGATGCGCGCCCACAGCCAGCCGATCAGGGCTCCCAGCGCGAGGGCGACGGCCAGCCAGATCCAGATCTGTCCGATGATGTAGATCAAGCGCTCGTCCTCGGGTCTCGGGGCCAGCGTTTCATGGAGACGGCACCACCAGGAACTCGATGCGCCGGTTGCGCTCGCGTCCTTCCTCCGTCGCATTGTCGGCCACCGGCACCAGGTCTCCATAGCCTGCCGCCACCAGACGGGCCGGGTCGACGCCGCGACGGGTCAGGTAGTCGACCACGGCGGCCGCGCGCGCTGCGCTGACAGCTTCGCTGGCCGCAGGATCCTCGGAGGCATCGGTGTGGCCGCTGATCTCGATCTGGGCGTCGGGGCAGCGGCGGATGGTCATCGCCACCGCCTCCAGCAACGTCCAGCCCGCAGGGTCGAACTCGGCGCCATCGCCGAGAAAGCCGATGCGCTCATTGGCCACCAGATCGTTCAGCGCAGCCTGGCAGTCGTTCGGCCCAAGGGTGGGGAAGTCCGAGATGTCCGGAAGCGCCTCGGAATCGGCCCATGCCAGGAGAGCTGCGGAGTCCTGGAAGGTCCGAACCTCTCCGTGTTCGCCCTGGCTGGAGTCCCCTGCGGTGCGAATGTCGATCGCGAGCGTCATTCCGTCCTGATCGCCGAACACCGAGGCCAGGGCCGTCCGGGTCAGGTCGGCCATCGCAGGATCGGCGACAATTCCCGAGAGGGTGAGCATTCCCGGCTCGAGCCGTGCCTGCGCTTCCTGCATCGTACCGACATGCCGAATCAGGGCGCTGGCGAGCCTGTGCCAGTCGTCCGTGGCAACGCCGGGATCGACCACCAGCGCCTCTGCATCGACCCGTGGTGCACCCTGTCGTTCCGCCAGCGCAATCAGCGAACTCCTTGTGGCGGTGCTGGGAACCTGGCCGGCCAGGACCAGCCGTCCCGCCGTGCGGCTGAGGTGCAGCCCGTAGAGCCTCGGTTCTACCACGGTGACGTCGACTGCAAGCGGAATCGTACTGCCCTGCAGGGTCGCCTGGAGTGCTTCCGTCGATGCGGGATCGAGCACCAGGCCGGCAATCGCGATGCCGTCGTCCGAAAGCCGGACAGTGCCGTCGAACAGCTGCGCCGCCCCGCTGCCGACCGCAGCCGCGGCCTCCCTCCAGCCCGCTTCGGCTTCCCCGGGCACGATTTCTATGGTCGATTCGACGGTCAGCGAAGGCTCAACCGCCGCGATCGCCGCCAGCACGGCATCCAGCGACTCCTGGTCGGGCACCGTTCCGCTCAAGGTCATCGTGTCCTGCGTGCGTACGGCCTCCAGGGTGTAGTGGCGGCGCGGCGCGACGGTGCTCTGGTCGTCCACAGCCTGTACCCCGTCGATCGAGGCCATGATCTGCAGCGCCTGCTCCTGCGCGGCGGCCGTGGGCGCCTCGCCTGCCATCTGCAGCACCAGGCCCTCGCCGGCGACTGTCACCCAACCCTGGTCGTGCGCGCGAAGGGCGGCTGCCGCCCGGGTCTGCAGGTCCCGCTCGATACCGGGAATCGCCACCGCCGGCACCACCGCGAACAGGGCGATGGCCAGCGCAATCGCCATCATCAGACCGGTTCGCATCGAAGCCGCATTCGTTGCCCCGTTATCGCCGTCGTCGGCCCAGGCTAATGAGACCGCCGATCTCAGGGCAATAGTCACCCCAGGCGCGGTCTCACCCAGGGTGAGTACCATGCCCGGATCCTGGTGGGAATGGCAGGCTGTCCGCCGGGTCAGACCAACAGTTAGCTCTTGCGCTCAGTAATGACGGATGATACTTAGCCGAATGGAACAGTATGCGGGACAGCTTGACGGCATCTTCCAGGCGCTGGCCGATCCGACGCGCCGCGCGGTGCTGGGTCGGCTGGGCGCTGGTCCGGCGAGCGTCAGCGACCTGGCGCGGCCATTTGCCATGGCCCTGCCCTCGTTCATGAAGCACATCCGCCTGCTCGAGGGCAGCGGGATGATCCGGACGCACAAGAAAGGGCGGGTGCGGACCTGCGAGCTCGAGAAGCAGTGCTTCGCGGTGGTCGAGGGGTGGCTGTCGGGGCAACGGGCGATCTGGGAAGGCCGCACCGACCGGCTCGAGCAGTTCGTGCGCGCCGCCGAGGAAAGGGAGAAACCGCAATGATGATGTCTGTGAACCCGGAACTCGACCTGGTGATATCGCGGCTCATCAAGGCGCCGCGTCCCGCCGTCTGGCGGGCGTGGACGGACCCGGCGAGCTTCGAGCAATGGTGGATTCCGGCGCCGGCAAAGTGCAAGGTGGAACAGATGGACCTGCGTCCAGGGGGGGCGCTGGTGACCCGGATCAGCGAGGCGGGCGGCGATTTCCTGCCCCATCTCAGCGGCTGCTTCCTCGCCGTCGACGATGGCGAGCGAATCGTGTTCACCAACTCACTGGTTGCAGGCTGGAGGCCGGCCGAGCACCCGTTCATGACCGCGATCGTGACGCTGAAGGATCACCCGCTGGGCACCGACTATGCAGCTCACGTGATGCACAGGAACGGTGCCGATCGGTCGATGCATGAGGAGATGGGCTTCTACGACGGCTGGGGCACGGTCACACAGCAACTCGCCATGCTTGTCGAGCAACGCGCGTAGGCGCCGGCAGGGTCGACAGCACCACGGAGAAGGGAAGCGACCCCTGTCTCAGACAGTTACCGTTACCCATGTCTCCGGGTCGGACAGGAGGCCGATGGCTCCCCGGGACGGACTCGAACCGCCGACACGGTGGTTAACAGCCACCTGCTCTACCGACTGAGCTACCGGGGATCAACGGCATGCGGGTTTTCAGCGGTCGCCCCCCTGATGTCAAGCGCTATCTGGGGGTCCGGGCGTGTCCGGATCGGGCCCGCGACGAGGCTTCAGTAGTGGACGGCGGCACCGCGCCTGCGGGCCATCGCAGCCCTGTCCGCCTCCGAGGCGACAGCGCTGAGGGTCTCCGCCAGGGCGTGGTTGCCGTCACGCTCGGCGCGCTGGGCGAGGGCCCAGTTCATGCTCGCCTCGTGTTCCAGTTGGCGAAGTACTGCGATCTCGCTGCTCGCCGGAAGCCTGTGTCCCATGGTCGCCATCCCGTTGCCGTGCAGGGCTGCCATCCACTTCGGTTCGCAGTCTGCACGCGCACCGTGCACTGGGACTTCTTAAGGACACGCTACCAAATATTTACCAAAGTACTAAACATGCGATGGAATGCCGACAGAGGCGGAGCCGCCCGCCCGCTGGGGTTCAAGTCTCGGAAAGCAGGGGGAAGAAGAGGGCCTGATGCCCCGCCGCCGTGTGGGGGGACGTGCGGCGGGGCTGGCAGGTGTCAAGACGGCAACCGGAAAGTCGCTTATTGCCTTAACCGTTTCTTTATCTCGATTTGTGGTCGGAGACGCAATACTTAAACGCATGGAATTACCGTTCTTTAACCGCTGATGCAGGTCAAATTGTCGGAAAGCCCGCAAACCTTGCCGTGTCGGCATCTCGCTACTAGAACTCCCGCCATGTCCGAGCCTATGCCCCCGATGTCGCCCGCCGGCGCGCCTCCGACACGGCCGGTCAGGTCGAGCGTCGGGCGCGGCCTGCGTCGCCGCTGCCCGGCCTGCGGGGAGGGGCGACTCTTCGCCGGTTACCTGAAGATCGCGGACCACTGCCCGCACTGCGGGGCGGCCTTCGGTCAGATCCGGGCGGACGACATCCCGCCATATGTGACGATCCTGATCGTCGGCCACATCGTCGTGCCCCTGATCCTGCTCGTGTACCAGAATTTCCAGCCGCCCACGTGGCTCAGCATGACCGTATGGCCGCTGCTGACCCTCGCGCTGACGCTCTTGTTGCTGCCGCTGGTGAAGGGCGGGATCGTCGGTTTGATGTGGTGCTTGCGCCTGCGTGGCGACGAGATGCACTGACGGTACGATCGCCGGCGTTCGGAGCGTGCAGGCCGCAACCGCTGCAGGCTCAGCATCTGTTAAGCCTTGTTCGTCACAATCCCGCCTGCGCCATGTATCGGATGTCTAGCGGAGCCCGTCGATGCTGCTTGGAGAGTCGCTGGTTGCCCACGGGTTCGTGACCCAGCAGGATATTGATCGCGCCGTCGAGCGCCAGCGCAGCCATGGCGGCCGTCTCGGCGACAACCTGATCTCTCTCAACCTGATCAGCCGCGATGTGCTGGACGCAGCACTCACCGTCATCCCCACGGCGCCGAAATCGATCGCGGAGACCGGCATCACGGAGACGCGCCTGCTGCG
>JBHJOG010000214.1:0-2679 GCA_050329975.1 Alphaproteobacteria bacterium
TTTCTGAGCGTTCAGAACGGGGCCGTTGCACAAGCCGAGGCGATCGACGATGCCGTGGCGAGCGCGATCGCCGAAGGCAGAAAGAACCTGTTCTTCCTGGGAACCGGCGGCGTCGCCTATCTGATGCTGCCGGCGATACAGCTCCTGCAGCGCCGCTCGTCCTTCCCGGTCTTCGCCGACTTTCCGGCCGAACTGGCGCTCACCGGCAGCGCCAACCTGACCGCGGACTCTCTCGTCGTCATGCCGTCGCTCTCCGGCACGACGAAGGAAAGCGCGGCGATGCTGGAAATGGTCAGGCAGGCCGGCGCCAGGGTCGTCACCATGGTCGGCAATGCCGACACGCCGCTGGGGCGCGGCGGGGAGCCGGCGCTGGTCAACCCTGCCGACGACACCACTTCCTCGGAATCCTTCTACATCCAGTCCCTGCTGGTCGCCCTGTCGGTGATGAAGGCGCGGGGCGAGATCGACAGCTACGACGCGCTGGTCGGCGGCCTGCGGGACGTTCCGGCCGCGCTGCTAGCGGCGAAGGAGGCGTTCGAGCCGCAGGCGGAGGCCTACGCCCGCATCATCGCCGGGTCCGACTATCACATGTTCACCGGCGCCGGGAACATGTGGCCGGCGGCGCTGTACTACGCCACCTGCATTCTCGAGGAGATGCAGTGGATCCGCACCCGTCCCGTCCACGCCGCGGACTTCTTCCACGGCCCGCTGGAGTTGATCGAGAAGGGGGTGAGCCTGATCCTGTTCCGCGGCGAGGATGCCTGCGATCCGCTGGCGGAGCGGGTGGCCGGGTTCGCACCGCAATACACCGACAGGTTCACGGTGCTGAATACGGCAGACTATGTTCCGCGGACCATTCATCCCGAGCTGCGCGCCAGGCTGTCGCCGGCCTTCATGGCGACGGTGCTGGAGCGGCTGAGCGCACACCTGGAGGTGCTGCGCAACCACCCGCTGGTCACCCGGCGTTACTACAAGCGCGTCGCCTATTGACCGGCCTCGGCCGACCCACGGCGACGATGGCTCGGCTTCGTCTCGCGGCGGTCGGCGACAACTGCATCGACCGATATCGCATCCAGGGTGTCGCCCGCGTCGGGGGCAACGCGCTGAACGTCGCGGTGCACGCCGCGCGCGCCGGGCATCGATCCTTCTATTTCGGCGCGGTCGGCGACGACCCCGACGGCTGCTGGACGCGCGCAGTGCTGCAGGCGAACGGCGTCGACGTTGCGCATCTCCAGGTCAGGCCGGAAGCCACCGCCTATACCGACATCGACCATGCCCCGGGCGGAGACCGGATCTTCGCCTTCGAGGAGTTCGGGGCCTGCGTCGGCTATCGCCCGACCGAGGCGGAGACGGCCGTGCTGGCCGGGATGGACCACGTCCATGTCGGCTGGTTCAAGGACACCGACGCGCTCGCAGGAAGGCTGCGCGGCGGCCGGGTCACGCTGTCGCGGGACGATGCCGTCAACGCCGACGGCGGGCCGCTGGATGTCGTCTTCGGGTCGGTGGGCGAGGCGGACGACCAGGCGCGGCGCGCGCTGGAGCGGCTGCTCGCCCAGGGACACCGGCTGGCGGTGGTGACCCGGGGCGCGCTGGGCAGCATCGCCTCCGACGGCGCGGAGACCTGGGCGGCCGGCAGCCCGAAGGTCGCTCCGATCGATACCACCGGGGCCGGCGACACCTTCATCGCGCACTTCCTCGCCGCCTGGAAGGCGGGCATCGCGCCCGCCGAGGCGCTGGCGCGCGCCGGCGACGCCGCGGCGCGGACCTGCCTGCACCTGGGCGGGTTCCCGCAGGACGACCGGCCGCTGTCGCCGCCCGACGCCCGAGGCCTCACACCACCCGCACGTTCTTGAACTGCCACGGGTCGTCGCGGTCCAGGTCCTCTGGGAACAGGCTTTCCCGGCCCTCCAGCGGGGACCAGTCGGTGAAGGCGCCGACCAGAGGGCCGAGATAGGGCTCGGCGAGCTCCAGCACCCGCTCGTGGTCCAGTTCCTCGGCCTCGACCACCCCGCGCTGCGGATTCTCGATCGCCCAGATCATGCCGGCCAGGCAGGCGGCGGTCACCTGCAGCGAGGTGGCGTTGTTGTAGGGCACCAGGTCCCGCGCCTCCTCGATCGACAGCTGCGAGCCGTACCAGTAGGCCCCCTTGGCGTGGCCGGCGAGCAGGACGCCGAGCTCGTCCATGCCCTGGACGATCTCGTCGACCATCAGCCGCTTGGCCGGCTGTTCGCGGAAGTTCCGGCCGTTGAACTCGTGCAGCGACAGCACGGCGGCATCGCAGGGGTGATAGGCATAGTGCACCGTCGGCCGGTAGACGGCGGTGCCGTCGTGCCAGCAGGTGAGGTAGTCGGCGATCGAGATCGATTCGTTGTGGGTGATCAGGAAGCCGTGGAACGGGCCCGCGTTCGGCGCCCAGCTTCGCACCCGCTGCGCGGCGCCGGGCCGGATCAGATAGATGCCGCTGCCGGACCCGAAATCGTGCCGGCCGCCATCGGGCGGGAAGTGCCGCTCGTGGGTGCCCCAGCCGAGCTCGGCCGGCTGGCAGCCCTCGGAGATGAAGCCGTCGACCGACCAGGTGTTGACGAACTCGCCGGGCCGCTTCCGCTGCTCGCCGATCTGGGTGTCGCGTTCGGCGATGTGGATGGTCTTGATCCCGAGCCGGCGCGCGAGCCCGGCCCA
>JBHJOG010000215.1:0-21058 GCA_050329975.1 Alphaproteobacteria bacterium
CCTACTCCGCCGCCTGCGGCACCTTCGCCGCCTGCAGCGCCTGCCAGATCGACAGCGGGGTCGCCGGCATGTCGACCCGGGTGACTCCGGCCGGGCTGACCGCGTCGAGGATCGCGTTCATCACCGCCGGCGGCGCGCCGATCGCGCCGGCCTCGCCGCAGCCCTTGATGCCCAGCGGGTTGGTCTTGCACGGGATCTCGTTCCAGCGGAACGAGATCGAGGGGCTGTAGTCGGCGCGCGGCATGCCGTAGTCCATGAACGAGCCGGTCACCAGCTGGCCGTCGGCGTCATAGACGGTGCCCTCGAACAGCGCCTGGCCGATGCCCTGGCCGACGCCGCCATGGACCTGGCCGGTCAGCAGCGCCGGATTGATCACCTTGCCGAAGTCGTCGACGATGGTGTAGCGCAGGATCTCGGTCTGGCCGCTCTCCGGGTCGACCTCCACCTCGCAGATGTGGCAGCCGTTGGGGAAGGTGGCGGCGTCGGGCGCGAACTCGGCATAGGCGCTGAGCAGGCTGTCAGGCCCGTCGTGCTTCTTCCGCCAGGCGTGGGCGACGGCATAGATGTCGGTCGCCCGGTCGGTGCCCGCGATGCGGTACTCGCCGTCCTTGAACTCGATGTCGGCTTCGGCCGCCTCGAGCAGTTCGGCCGCCATCGCCTTGCCCTTCTCGATGATGCTGTCGGACGCCATCTGCGCCGAGACGCCGCCGACCGGCACCGAGCGCGAGCCGCCGGTGAAGCTGCCGGACTTCATCCAGCCGGTGTCGCCCTGCTTGACGATCACCTTCTCGAACGGCACGCCCAGCCGCTCGGCGATGATCTGCGAATAGGCGGTCTCGTGGCCCTGGCCGTTCGACTGGGTGGTGATGATCGCGGTGACGGTGTCGTCGTCCTCGAACCGCAGCAGCGCCGGCACGCTGGGCGCACCGCCGCAGACCTCGATATAGTAGGACATGCCCAGCCCGCGCAGCTTGCCGCTGCGGGCGGATTCCGCCCTGCGCGCCTCGAACCCGGCCCAGTCAGCGTCGCCCATCGCATCGTTCATGTTGCGCTCGAAATCGCCGCTGTCGTAGGTCAGACCCAGCACCGACGAATAGGGCATCTGCGACGACTTGACGAAGTTGCGCCGCCGGATCTCGGCCGGTCCGAGCCCGGTCTCGCGCCCGACCTTGTCGAGCAGGCGCTCGACCATGTAGGCCGCCTCCGGCCGGCCGGCGCCGCGATAGGCGTCGGTCGGCACGGTATGGGTGAACACGCCGGTGACGTGGATGAAGGCGGCCGGGATGTCGTAGACCCCGATATGCATGCCCTTGCCGGCGACGGTCGGGATATAGGGCCCGAAGTTGGACAGGTAGCCGCCCATGTTGGCCAGCGTCTCCGCCTTCAGCCCGATGATCTTGCAGTCCTTGTCCAGTGCTGCCGAGACGGTGGTGACATGGTCGCGGGCCTGGACGTCGGACATGAACGAATCCGAGCGGTCGTTGACCCATTTCACCGGCCGGCCGACGCGCTTCGACGCCCACAGCACGGCGACCGATTCCGGATAGAGGAAGATCTTCATGCCGAAGCCGCCGCCCACGTCGGGGCAGAGCACCCGCACCTTGTCCGGGTCGACGCCCTGCAGGTAGGTGCCGAGCAGCATGTCCTTGTTGGAATGTGCGCCCTGGGAGGAGTTGTAGAGCGTCCAGCTCTCGTCGGCCGCGTTGTAGCGGCCGATCGAGCCGCGTGGCTCCATCGAGTTGACCACCACCCGATTGTTGACCAGTTCCAGCGTGACCACCCGGTCCGCCCTGGCGAAAGCCGCCTCGGTCGCCGCTTCGTCGCCGTCGATCCATTCGAAGGCGACGTTGCCCGGCGCCACGCCGGGCCAGACTTCCGGGGCACCCGGCTGCAGCGCCTCGCGCGACCCGGTCACCGACGGCTGCTGGTCATAGTCGACCAGGATCAGCTCGGCGGCGTCCCGCGCCTGGTCGACCGTTTCGGCGATCACCATCGCCACCGCGACCCCGACGTTGCGGACATGGTCGCCCTCCATGATCGGGCGCGGCGGCATCTTTTGGGTGGTGCCCGGCTTCACCGGGATCTCCGCCATGCAGGGGATCGGCGGCACGCCGTCCGCATCCGCGTCGGCGGCGGTCAGCACCGCGATGACCCCCGGTGCCGCCGCGGCGGCACTGGTGTCGATGCCGTTGATCTTGGCGCTGGCGTGCGGCGAGCGCAGGAAGACTGCATGGGCCTCGTTGTCTAGCCTGATATCGTCGAGATAGCGTCCGGCGCCCGTGAGAAAGCGCTGGTCCTCCTTGCGTTCCACCGTCTGTCCAACACCGAATTTCACCGTCAGGCCTCCTTCGTTGGCGTCGAGCGCATGCGCTGTGATGATAGGGCCGCGGTGCCGGGCGAACAGCCGGTGCGGCATTGCAGCAACGATCCGATGGATCGGCTCCGAATGCAACCCTGACCCTAGACCGCCGGGGTCGCCGAATCAAATGCCGCTCGGCCGTGATATTGCCGTGATATCCGGTGGGTTGGCGATCCGGCTCGCGGGCAGGCGGACCGAATGAACCGATCCCAGGCTCACTGCGACACAACCGCATCCGGCGCTTTCCGCGCCCTCCGCCCAATCAGTCCAGGATCTTTTCATGAACGCAATCATCGCCGCCGGCCTCGCTGTCGCGCTCCTCTCCGGCACCGCCTTGGCGGATGCCGACGTCGACGTCATGCCGAACCTCGACGAACCGCAATTTCCGATGACGATCGGCGCCGGGTTCTGTCAGGACCTGGTGCTCGCCGAAGCCTATGTGGCAGTACAGGGGCCTGAGGGCGTCGCCACCATCCCGATGGTGCAGACCGCGCCCCACAGCTTCACCCTCGCCCGGCAGGCCGACTGGCCGGCGACCGGCCACTTCCGGCTGATCTGGGTTCCCTCCGAGGCCGCGCCGGACAACCTGCTTACCGCGGTCGACGTCGCTCCGGACGTGGTCCTGCTGGACGGCATGCCGGTCGCGGAAGCCTTCGTTGGCGGCCATGGCGTCGCCACCGCGATCCGCGACGTGGCGCTCGATCCGGCAAGCCGCGAGGTGACGATGATGGTCGGCATGGTGCCCACCGGCAGCACCTGTGCCCACGCCGCGATGCCGGCGACGCTCATGATAACCGCGCCGGCCACCATCCAGCCGTTGATCGACCCCGGGATCGGCAACGGTCCCCTGCGGGTGCGGTAGTCACGCTGGCGTGGCGGCCTGCCGGAGCGGCCGCCACGCATTCATCTAAAATGCCAGATAAAATCTTTACGTATTCATACGTAATTCCTGGCAACTATACTGTCCATCGATGCAAAAAATTACATATTCGGTCTTGCAACACTCCAACATTGCTCGACATTTATCCTCTGTTAAGTCCTGCGCGTCAAATTTGGCGCATGATGACTACGTTGCAGAAAGCAAAGAACGCGATCCGGCGTCGGCTGCTCGATCGAGTTCCCGCCATGTCGGGCAATGCCCCGGCGGCTCGTCCGGTCTGGCATCGCGGCGTGGGCGGCGCGCTGGCGCTGGCGATGCTGCTCTCATCGGGCGCCGCGGGCGCCGTAGACCTGTCGCGCCAGGCGCCGCCGCTGTTCGGCGCGCCGAGCGTTGCCAACGCCGACCTTGCGCCCTTCGTCAAGTGGACCCGGGTGCTGAGGGACTTCCCCGCCGAGCGCGCGGCGATGCGCCAGGGCTGCCGGCCCGGCGAGAGCTGCAAGCTGCAGCAATGGGCGACATTCATCGACAGCCTGCGCGGGCACGACCGCTGGACCCAGATCGCGGAGGTCCACCGCCGGATGAACAGCGCGCCATATATCGAGGACATCGACAACTACGGCATCAACGACTACTGGGCGACCCCCGCCGAGTTCTTCGATCGCAGCGGCGATTGCGAGGACTATGCGATCGCGAAGTTCCTGACGCTGCGCGAACTCGGCTTCAGCAACGACCAGATGCGGATCGCGGTGGTCCAGGATACGAACCTGAACCTGGTCCATGCCGTGCTGGTGGTCTACTACGAGGATGTCGCCTATCTGCTCGACAACCAGATCGACCAGGTAGTGCGGGTCGATTCGGTGCGGCACTACCGCCCCTACTACAGTCTCAACGAGACCTTGTGGTGGCGCCACGGCTGACGGTCGTCGCGCTTCGACTCCGCATCACGGCACGATCGCCGGGGTCCGGTACACATCCGGGTTGTCCGGGTCGGCGGCATAGGCCAGCCGCAGGAACGGCGGGGCGCCGGCCGGCGCCGCGGGGTCGCGGCGGGGCAGCGCGCTCAAGGCCACCCCGGCGCCGCCGGAGTCGCGAGCGTAGAACAGCAGATTGCTGCCGTCGGTGAACACCACCGGCTCCGGGCCGCTGGCCGAGGCGAATCCCTGCTCGTTGAAGTAGGCGATCAGCAGGGCGGCAGTCGCCTCCAGGTCGTCCGCCCGCACAGCCGGGTCGCGCGCGAGCCCCCAGATCACCGTCACCTGGATCAGCCTGCCGCTGCGGCCCAGGACATAGGCGAGGGCCGCCGGTCCGGCGTCGGGCAGCAGCGCGTCGACCTCCAGGGTCAGCACCGTGGTCTGCTCCAGGTCGTTGCGCAGACGCTCGACTGCCGCACCCGACTGCGCGAAATCTTCGAAGATCGCCCGCCGGACGGCGCTTTCGTCCATGCCGAAGCGAGCGCTGCGGAAGCCTTCGATCGCGGGTCCCTGCTCCCCGAACGCAGCGTCGCCCGCGACAGGATCATCAGAAGCAAGACCGTCCGCCGGCGATATGCCTGAAGCGGCGACCGGAAAGCCGAGCAGCAGGACAAGCGCTAGCGTTGCCGCGCGCACCCCGGGTCCGGTCCGGCCGCTTTGCATCGGTGTCCTAGAAGCGGGCGATGAGGCTGAGGTAGCCGCGGGTGTTGGCGAGCCCGAGATTCTCGATGTTGTTGTCGTTGCCACCAAGGCGGTGGGCGATCTCGAGGTTGAGCGACAGATCATCCAGCAGGTTCATGCGCACGCCCGCGCCCACCGAATGCAGCGTGTCCTGGGCAGCGCCGGTTGCCTCGTCAGGCTGTTCGATGTTCCAGACGATGCCGGCATCGTAGAAGCCGTAGACTTGGTAGCTGTTGACGAAGCCGAGGAAATTCTCGAGCGACTCGCCGTATTGCAGCTCCAGCTTCCCGGCCAGCCCGTGGTCGCCGATGATCTCCGAGTTGTTGTAGCCGCGGCCGACGTTGGTGCCGCCGACGCCGAACTCCTCGCTGGCGAGCAGCGCGCCGCTGGCGAGCTGGCCCTGGGCGACGACCAGGATGTTGAGGCCGGGCGCGAGCCGCTGCAGCCGCTGCAGGTCGATCTGCAGCTTGGTGAAGGTGCCGCTGCCCTCCGGGCGCGAGAGGTTCTCGTCGTCCGAGTCGCTGGCGCCCAGCCATGGCAGGCCCTGGCTCAGGGTGCCCCGGATCAGGTTGACGCCCAGCATCTCGTCGACAAAGTCGTAGGTGCCGGAGACCCGCACCACCCGCAGGTCGTCGTTGCTGAGCGGCGCGCCCTGGGTGGTCGACTTGAAGTGGTTCCACTCGAATCGGCCGGCGACGAACAGGTTCTCGGTCCGGGACCGGATCAGCGGATGGTCGGCCTCCAGCGAGAAGCGGTGCGAACGGCTGTCGACGTCGAATTCCGCCAGGATGTCGCCCGGCTCGGAGAAGGAGGTCGAGGCGCGGAGCCCAATGGTGGTGCCCTCGGTGCCCACCGGCATGATCGCGGCGAACTCGGCAAAGGCGAGCTCCGAGAAGTCCGTCGACGTCGCGACGGTGAGGTTGAATTCCTCGTAGAAGCCCAGCAGCGAGTTCAACCCGATGCCCGCGGTGGCGATCCACTCGCCGACGAAGCGCGAGCCGCGGTTGTCGATGGCGGCGAAGCCGTCGACATAGCTGTGCTCTTCGAGCACGATGGTCAGGTCCGAGGCGCCCGGCGTGGCCGCCGATGGCTGGATCACCGCCCGGGCGTCGAGGCCGGCCAGGTCGCCGGCCAGCAACAGGTAGCGCTCGAGGTCGGCCGCGTTCACCGGGCGCGCGGCGCGAATCTTTTCGCCATAGGCCTGGATCAGCCCGATGTCGCCACCCGGGTCTCCCTGGACGGTCACCTGGTCGAAATAGCCCTCGATCGCCTGCAGGGTGACGGTGCCGTCGACGATGTCCTGCGGCGGCACGACCACCCGCGACAGGATGTAGCCGTTGTCGCGATAGAGCGCGGTGGCCTGGTTGGCGATGGTGAAGATGTCGGCAAGCGAAACCGGCTGTCCGATCCGGCCAGCGAACAGCGGCTGGAAGTCGCTGGACTCGAACACGGTCGAGCCCTCGACGACGACCCCGTTCAGCACGAAGGTCTGCAGTTCCGCCCCTTCCGGAGCGATCTGCTCCTCGGCCGGGGGCTCCGCCGTGGGCTGCGACAGGGGTTCGGGCACGCCGGGCAGGAACTGCTCGTCGATCCGTCCCGGGTCGGCGGCGCCGGGCAGGGTGTGGATCTGCTGGGCCAGGGCCGCAGCTGCAGTCAGACCGACGACCAGTGCACCAGCAGCGGACGCAAGAAGCCAGCGATGGATCATGTCTCGAACAGCCCTCGTTCCCCGGATAGCGACGGATTCCCCGCCCGTCGTCCGTCGTGCCGCTTACGACCAGCGGGGCGACACCCTTAAACTTTAAGTTACTTGGGAGATGTTCGCGCAATATGTCAATTGCAAACGAGGCAAGCAGGCTCACCTATGTGGCCGCTGAGCAACAGTCTAAAGCCTTGATTCGGATGCGAACTCGGCCCGGCGTGCCTCGACCGTGGCCGTGAGGCCACTACTTGGCGGCTCAGTCTTGCGCGCCCTCGGTCCCGGTGGCCTCGTCCTCCTCCGCCGCCGCACTCTCCAGCGCGAACATGGTCGCTCCATCGAAGGCGCCGGTCGGCAGCAGCCCTTCGCCGGTCTGGAACGCCTGCAGCGCCGCCCCGGTTCGCGGCCCGAACAGGCCGTCGATCGGCCCCGGGTCGTAGCCGATCGCGCGCAGCAGGCGCTGCGCGGTCCGCACCGTCGGCGACGGGCTGGTCTCGAACACCAACGCGCCGCCGAGCGCCGAGACCAGCAGCCGCTCCTCGTTCAGCCGGACCGCGGTCGCGGCCAGCGCGCCGTCGCACACCACCATCAGCGTGGCCAGGGGCGTCGGGTCGTCCAGGGCCAGGCCGCCATAGGGCATCGCCCCGGCCAGGCTCTGCGACAGGTCTGCCGCGGTGGTGCTGCCGGCGATGAAGGCGGGGCGGCCGCAGGTGGCGCCGGGCATGGCGAAGCTCCCCTGGTCCAACTGCAGCCGGCCGCCGACCAGTCCGGGGAGGAAGTCGGGGCTCGCCGGCCAGCTGGGATGATCGGCCGGCGCAACATAGGCGATGGCGATCCAGCGCCCGGCGAAAGGCGGGGTGCGGCCGGCGGCGTTGGCCAGCCGATTGAACCGCTCGACCGCGGCGGCATGGTCATCCTGGCCCTCGCTGGCCTGGACTGCGGCGAAAAGCCAGCGCAGGGCCGCGTTCAGGTCCTGCGGAACCGCTTCGCCGCGGGCATGGATCGCCGCCAGCGACCGCATCGCATCCAGGTCGCCCAGGCTCGCCGCCCGTTCGTAGAGGGCGATCGCGTTCGGCACGTCCTGGGGCACGCCATCGCCGTTGAAATACTGCGACGCCAGGGCATAGAGCGCGTAGCGGTCCGGGTCGGGCTCGCGCACCGCACGCTGGAACCAGCCGGCGGCAGCGAACTGGTCCTGTTCCCGGCCCAGGCCCTTCAACAGCATCTCGCCGAGCAGGAACTGCGCCCGCCGGTCGTCGGCCTCGGCCTCCGGCTCCAGCAGGGTCCAGGCGCCGGCGAAGTCGCCGGCCTGAAAGGCGGCGAAGCCGGCGGCGAAGTCGGCACGCGCCGTCGTCCAGGCAAAGCCCACCGCCGCAGCGGCCAACAGCGCGGCGCGCCACCTCACTTCGCCCCGCCTCATTTGGCTCCCACCGGCTCGATCGACGGCGGCCCGACGTCCTCGTCCATCGGCTCGGTGCGCGGGTCGAGCTGGACCGAGACCGGCGTCGCCACCGAGGGTGCGGCGACGAACGGCACCGTGTCCTCCGCCGGCGGCCGCCGGCTCATCCGCCATCCCGCATAGCCCGCGGTCAGCGACATCAGCACCGTGGTGGTGAGCCACAGGCTGGCCGGCCCGAAATGGCTCATCATCGCCGCCCCGATGATCGGCCCGAAGATCGTGCCGGCGCCCCACACCATCAGCAGCCCGCCGGCGACCCCGGTGGATTCGCCGGGCCTGGCGAAATCGTTGGCATGCGCCACGCACAGCGGGTAGAGGACGAACAGCACCGACATGCAGGCGCTGGTGATCACCAGCAGCCAGAGGAAGGGCGGCCGGTCGTCGTTCAGCCACGACAGCAGGAAGATCGCGGTGGCCAGCGCCGCGCCGGCCACATTGCAGCCCAGGATCACGATGCGCCGGTCCATCCGGTCCGACAGCAGGCCGATCGGGAACTGCAGCAGCAGGCCGGAGATCACGCCGAAGCCCATGAACAGCGCGACCTGCTCCACGTCCAGCCCCACCGCCTCGGCGAACACCGGTCCCATCGACCCGAACGACCCGGTGGCAATGCCGATGGTGCCGGCGGCAACCAGTCCCAGCGGCGAGATCCGGTAGAGCCTGACCAGCCCGAACCGTCGCCGCTCCGGGATCTGCGGCTGGGCGCTGGTGGTCAGCGCCAGCGGCACCAGCGACAGCACGGTCAGCACCGCCGCGTAGACGAACAGCACCACCCCGTCGATCGGCCCGGTGTTGAGCAGGAACTGCCCGGCGCCGGCCGCAGTGTAGTTGGTCACCATGTAGACGCTGAGCATCAGCCCGCGCACCGCGTTGGTCGCGCGCTCGTTCAGCCAGCTCTCGGTGACCATGAACATCGCCGCCACCGAGAAGCCGGTCACCACGCGCAAGGCGGCCCACATGACCAGGCTGTCGTCCAGGCTGTGGATCAGGATCGCGGTGCAGGCGAAGGCGGCGAAGGCGGCGAAGCTGCGGATGTGGCCGACCCGCGAGACGATGTGCCCGGCGGTGAACGCCCCGGCGACGAAGCCGACCGAATAGCACGACAGCACCAGGCCGATCAGCTGCGGGTCGGTCCCCCCGCCGTTCATCCGCACCGCCAGCAGGATCCCGACCAGGCCGTTGCCGGCGACGAGCAGCGACAGGCTCAGCAGCAGCGCGCCGATCGAGACCAGGATGGTCATCGGCTACGACCTGCGGGGCCGGGACTGTTGGATACGGCTGGTCATCGCGGGCGAACTTTGTCACCTTTCGCCGGCAGGCGGTAGACCGAATTCGGAGAGCGCGATGCCAGATTCCTCCCCCGGCCGCGGGACCGGCATCCGAGTCGTCGTGATCGGCTGCGCCGGCCGGATGGGCCGGATGCTGGTCCGCGCGGTCGCCGCCGACCCCGGCTGCCGGCTGGTCGGCGGCTCGGTCGAGCCCGGTGCGCCGGAGGAGGGCAGCGACCTCGGTGCGCTCGCCGGCATCGGATCCACCGGCGTATTGGCGACCAGCGACGTCGCGCCCCTGTTCGCCCAGGCCGACGCGGTGATCGAGTTCTCGGTGCCGGCAGCCACCGTCGCCCATGCCGCGCTCGCCGCCCAGGCCCGCTGCGCCCACGTCATCGGCACCACCGGCCTCGACGCCGAGCAGGAGGCCGCCCTGGAGCGCGCCGCCCGCCACACCGCGCTGGTCTACACCGCCAACATGAGCGTCGGCGTCACCCTGCTCGCCGCCATCACCCGTCAGGTCGCTGCCACGCTCGGCACCGACTGGGACATCGAGGTCCTGGAGATGCACCACCGGCGCAAGGTCGACGCCCCCTCCGGCACCGCGCTCGCGCTCGGGCGCGCCGCCGCCGACGGCCGCAACGTCGACCTCGCCGCCGTCCGCCAGACGGTGCGCGACGGCCATACCGGCCCGCGCCCCGAGGGCGAGATCGGCTTCGCCACCCTGCGCGGCGGCAGCGTCGTCGGCGAGCACCGGGTGATCTTCGCCGGCGCCGACGAGCGGATCGAACTCGCCCACATCGCAACCGACCGCGCCATTTTCGCCGCCGGCGCGCTCAGGGCCGCCAAATGGGCGGCGGGCCAGAAGCCCGGCCTCTACACCATGAACGACGTGCTCGGGTTGTAGCGCCGTCTGGCGCGGCTGTCCGGTCGATCCTCGACCAATAGTCGCTCAGGGAATCGCCTGGGCCAGCATCTCGCCCGCCGCGCCCACCGCGACCGGATAGCCTCTCGCCCCCAGCCCGGCGATCACCGCGGTCGCCGCGCGCGAGACCAGCGACCGCTGGTAGAGCTTCTCCCGGCGGTGGATGTTGGAGATGTGCACCTCCACGATCGGGCCGCGGAACATCTTCAGCGCATCGAGCAGCGCCAGCGAGGTGAAGGAGAACGCAGCCGGGTTGATCACGATTGCCGAGGCCTCGTCGATCGCCTCGTGCACCCAGCCGATCAGCTCGCTCTCGCTGTTGGTCTGCCGGAACAGGATGTCCGGCGCGACCGCGCGGCAGGCCGCCTCGATCTCGGCCAGCGTCGTGGTGCCGTAGATCTCCGGCTCGCGCTTGCCCAGCCGGTTCAGGTTGGGGCCGTTCAGCACGTGGATCGGACGCGGCATCGGAAGGCACTCCTTATCCCAGGTAGCCGAGCTGCCGCGGCAGCCACAGCGCGATGCCCGGCAGGTAGGTGATCAGGAGCAGCACCGCCAGCATCACCAGCAGGAACGGCGCCACCTCGCGGACCAGGTCGCGCAGCGGCACCCGGGCGATGTTGGTCATGATGAACAGCAGCAGCCCGTAGGGCGGGGTGATCAGCCCGAGCATCACGTTCAGCACCACGACCACGCCGAAATGCACCATGTCGATGCCCAGTGCCTCGGCGGTCGGAATGAACACCGGGACCACGATCAGCAGGATCGCGGTCCCCTCCAGCAGGCAGCCGAGCACCAGCAGGATCGCGTTGACCATCAGCAGGAAGACAATCGGCGTCAGTGCCGTGCTCGTCAGCAGCGCACGCACCGTCTCGGGTATGTTTTCCAGCGTCACCACGTAGTTGAAGACGAAGCCGCCTGCGATCAGCATGCCGATCGAGGCGGTGGAGCGCGCGCTGGCCAGGAAGGCGCCATAAGCCTGGCGCAGCGTCAGGCTGCGATAGACCAGGACGCAGATCAGGATTCCGTAGGCGGCCGCCACCGCCGAGGCCTCGGTGGGCGTCATCACCCCGCTGCGCATCCCGCCCAACAGGACCACCGGCATCATCAGGGCCGGAATCGCTGCCAGCGTGATTGCCGGCGCCTCGCGCAGCGCGACCTTCGGCTCCAGTGGGAAGCCGCGCCTGCGCGCGGTGACCGCGATCACCGCCATCAGCGAGAGGCCGAGCAGGAGCCCGGGTACGATGCCGGCGATGAACAGGTGCCCGATCGAGGTGTCGGCGACGACCGCATAGATCACCAGTGGGATCGACGGCGGGATGATCGGCCCGATCACCGCCGAGGCGGCGGTGAGTGCCGCGGCGAAGGCGGGCGGATAGCGGCCCTCCCGGGTCATCATCGCCTGCATCAGCCGGCCGGAGCCGGCCGCGTCGGCGATCGCCGAACCCGACATGCCGGCGAAGATGATGCTTTGCACCACGTTCACCTGGGCCAGCCCGCCGCGCAGCCGGCCGACCAGCATCTGGCAGAAGCGCAGCAGGCGCTCGGTCATGGTGCCGGTGTTCATGATCTCGGCGGCGAGGATGAACAGCGGCACCGCCAACAGCACCCAGCTGGTGTACAGGCTGTTGAGCATCTGCTCGGCGACGGTGCCCGGGTCCTGCCCGGTCACCAGCAGGTAGAGCGCCGAGCCACCGATCATGGCGTAGCCGATCGGCAGCCCCATGAGCGCCAGCGCGGTGATCGCGACGACCGCGAGCGAGAACGGGCTGGCCAGGTTCACCGCCGCGGGTCCTGCCGTTCGTCCTGCCCCGATGCTTCAGGCTCCGGCGCGTCACGGCCAAGCACCGCCCGCCAGCCCAGCCAGAGGTGGCGGACGATCGCGGCGGCGGCGAACAGCAGGTAGACCGCGAACAGCCAGTCGAACCGGATGCCCAGATAGGCGGTCCGCTGCACCCGCATGAACAGGACGTAGTCGGCGATCGCCGGCAGCGACAGGCCCAGCAGCACCACGAAGGCGAAGGCGGCCGTCGCCGCCATCGCGCGGCGGACACCCGGCCGCACCGAGGCCCGGATCAGCTCGAAGCGGATCTCCTCGTCGTCCCTGACCACGAAGGCCGCACCCCAGAGCACCAGCCACAGCCAGGCGGCGAGGCTGAGTTCGTCGGTCCAGCCGAGCGGGAAGTTGATGAAATAGCGGAAGAACACCTGGGTCAGGATCGCCACGAACATCGTCGCCAGCAGCAGGACGGACACGGTCTCCGCCCGTCGCCGCAGCCATCCGCCGGTGGCGCTGAGTCGGCTCATGCCTGTCGGCACGCGATTGCCCGGGCGGCGCGCAGGCGCCGCGCCGGGCGCGCGCCGTCAGATCGCGTTGATGCGGTCGACCATCCCGTCCGGCCAGCTCTCGGCCAGTGCGGACTCCAGGTAGACCTGCTGCACATGGACCCGGAAGGCCTCGACGTCGGGCTCGTAGACCTCGAGGCCGAAATCCTTGAACACCTGCACCAGTTCCGACTCGCGCGCCAGGTGCTGCTCGGCGTTCCACGCCAGGACGTCGTCGGCCGCGGACTGGAACGCGGCCTGCCGCCCGGCGTCCATCTCGTTCCACACCGAGCCGGCGACGGTCAGCAGGTCGAAGCCCACCAGGTGCGAGGTCAGCACGATCTGCGACATCACCTCGTAGAACTTCATGTTCTCGACGTTGGGCAGCGGGTTGTCCTGGCCGTCGATCGCCCCGGTCTGCAGACCGGTGTAGACCTCCGCATAAGCCATCGGCGTCGGGTTGGCGCCCAGCGCCTCGCCGAGGAACTGCCACGCCTCGCCGCCGGGCATCCGCAGCTTGACGCCAGCGAGGTCGGCCGGCGTCTCGACCCGCTGTTCGGTCCGCAGCCCGACCTGCCGCACGCCGAAATAGGTCGGGCCGAGGATGTGGATGCCGAGCTGCTCGTCGGCCATCGCCACCATTTCCTGGCCGACGTCGCTCTGGAACACGCGGTTCAGGTGGTCGGGGTCGCGGAACATGTAGCCGGCGGTCAGGATCGACCAGGCGGGAATCTGGTTCGAGATGTCCTGGGCGGCGATGTTGCCCATCTCCAGGTTGCCGCGCTGCAGCGCCACCAGTTCGGTGCCCTGCTTGAACAGGGTGCCGCCGTAGTAGGGCTGGAGGGTGAAGTCGTCGGCGACCGCCTCGGCGAACATTTCGACCGTCTGGGCGCGGATGTCCTGCTCGGAGAAAACGGCGGAGAAGCGCAGCGTCGGTTTCTCCTGCGCCCGGGCGGGAAGGCTCGCTGCGGCGACCACCGCGGCGCTCCCCAACAGAACCTGACGGCGATCCAGCTCGACGCTCATGCTTACCTCCCCAGCTTTCGTTATCGTGTTGCGCCGACTGTGTACGAAACAGTTCGTTCATGTCAACCGCCCCGCCGGGCCGGTCTTCCGGCGTTACGCCGGGAACGAACTGTCCGCGCCGTCCGCGAAATGACCTGCCATCGCCGCGAAGTCCGGCACCTGCCCGGTGATCAGGCGGAAGGCGCGCACCGCCTGCAGGATCGCCATGCCGCGCCCGCCCATGGTCCGGCAGCCCTGCGCCGCCGCGGCATTGAGCAGCGCGGTCCGGGACGGGAAATAGACCACGTCGGCGACCCAGAGGTCGGGCCGCAGCACGTCGCCCGGCACCGGCATCCCGGGATATTTGTCCATGCCGACCGGCGTCGCGTTGACCAGCCCCTGCGCCACGCCGGCGGCGGTTGCGGCGTCACCGGCGGCAACGGCGCGCCCGGCGCCGAACTGGACGGCGAGGTCGTCCGCCAGGCCGCGTGCGCGCGCCGGCTCAGCATCCGCGATCGCCAGCTCCCCGGTGCCGAGCTCGAGCAGGGCCCGGCCCACCGCCTTGCCGGCGCCGCCGGCGCCGACCAGCAGCACCCGGTCCAGCGCCGCCCCCGCCATCTCGCGCCGGAAGCTCTCGGCGAAGCCCCAGCAGTCGGTGTTGTGGCCGGTCGCCCGCGGATCTCCGCCGCCGCTGGCGGGCTCGAACACCACTGTGTTGACCGCGCCGATCCCGGCCGCCTCGGCCGAGAGGGCGTCGAGATGGGGAATGATCGCCTGCTTGAACGGATAGGTGACGTTGAGGCCGGCGAAGCCCTCGCGCGCCGCCTGCGCGACCACGCCGCCCAGCGCCGAATCCGGCAGCCCCAACACGTCGAAATCGATCCGGGAGTAGGCGTAGCTCATCGCGAGCCGGCGGCCCTCGGCGACGTGCATGTGCGGCGTCCGCGACTCGCCGATACCGCGGCCGATCAGCGCCGCCCGCAACGCCGCCCCCCGAACCGCGGATGTCGGCGGCACCGCGGAGACGCGGCCCGGGTTCTGGCGGTCGGAAGGCACCATCGGCATCCGCGGCTCGTCGTCCCCCCCTGGGCGCCGTTGATTTCGGGCGCTGTTGTTTTCGGGCGCTGTTGTTTTCGGGCCGATCGCGCTAGTCAATAGCAGTCGCCGACGCGACGACTCTGTACGAACTAGTTAGTTGTGTCAATCTGCGGCGGCCGTGGCCCGCCCGGGGAGCCGTGGGGATGAGCCTGAACGTCAACACCCGCCGTGCCAAGGAGGCGGAGCCATCCGTGCGGACGCAGGACCCGGAAGGGACCCGGCGCAACATCGTCGAGGTGGCGACCCGCGAGTTCGCCGAGCACGGGCTGGCAGGCGCGCGCATCGACGAGATCGCTGCCAAGACCCGCTCCAGCAAGCGCATGATCTACTACTATTTCGGCGACAAGGAAGGCCTCTACCTGCAGGTGCTGGAGGCGGCCTACAGCCGGATTCGCCAGGTCGAGGCGACGCTTCACCTCGACGACCTGGAGCCTGCCGCGGCGCTGCGCAGACTGGTCGAGTTCACCTTCGACCACCACAATTCCAACGAGCCCTTCGTCCGGCTGGTGATGATCGAGAATATCCACCACGGCACCTATCTCGCCCGCTCGGAGGCGATCCAGCAACTGAACGTCACCGCCATCGACACCATCGCGCGCGTCTACGACCGCGGGGTCGCCGCCGGCCTGTTCCGGCCGGGCATCGCTGCGGTCGACCTGCACTGGCACATCAGCGCGCTCTGCTTCTTCAGCGTGTCCAACCGCGCGACCTTCTCCAAGATCTTCGGGCTCGACCTGAAGTCGAAGCCAACGCTGGCCCGGTTGCGCGAACAGTCGGTCGAGATGGTGCTTCGCTTCGTCGCCAGGGACTGACTCGGCGAACCCAGCGGATTGACCCGCACGCCGCCCGGCCTACAATGTACGAACCAGTACGTACACAAGACCGGGAGGCCGCTGATGCCGCCGACGAGCATTGCCACCGTCTCGCTGTCGGGCGACCTCGGCGAGAAGCTCGAGGCGATCGCGGCTGCCGGCTTCGACGCGGTCGAAATTTTCGAGAACGACTTCCTCGCCCAACCCGCCGGCCCCGCCGAGGTTGGGCGCATGGTCCGCGACGCCGGCCTGCGCGTCTCGGTGTTCCAGCCGTTCCGCGATTTCGAGGGCCTGCCCGAGCCGCAGCGCGCGCGTGCCTTCGAGCGGGCGGAGCGCAAGTTCACGGTGATGCGCGCGCTTGGCACCGACCTGATGCTGGTCTGCTCCAGCGTCTCGCCGCACGCGCTTGGCGGCATCGACCGCGCCGCCGCCGACCTTCATGAGCTCGGCGCGCGCGCCGCCGCCCACGGCCTGCGCATCGGCTATGAGGCGCTGGCCTGGGGCCGCCACGTCTCCGACCACCGCGACGCCTGGGAGGTGGTCCGCCGTGCCGGCCACCCGGCGGTCGGCCTCGTCCTCGACTCCTTCCACACGCTTGCGCGCGGGCTCGACCCGGACAGCATCCGTGCAATCCCCGGCGACCGCATCTTCCTGGTCCAGGTCGCCGACGCCCCGCGACTGGAGATGGACCTGCTGTCCTGGAGCCGGCATTTCCGGGTCATGCCGGGGCAGGGCGACCTCGACGTGCAGGGCTTCCTCGCCGCCGTCGCCGCCACCGGCTACGCCGGCTACCTGTCGCTGGAGATCTTCAACGACCGGTTCCGCGCCGGCTCCGCCCGCCAGGTGGCGGTGGACGGCCATCGCGGCCTGATGGTCGCCGCCGCCGAGGCCGGCGCCCCGGTTGGGTTGCCGCTCCCGCCGCGTGCCCGCCCGCTCGGCGTCGAATTCATCGAGTTCGCCGTCGACGAGGAGGGCGCGGCGGCACTCGGTGCGCTGTTCGCCGCCATGGGCTTCGAGCGCGCCGGCCGCCATGTCAGCAAGGATGTCGACTGGTGGCGGCAAGGTGGCGCCGAGGGGGGTGCCGAGGGGGGCGGGCTCAACTTCGTGGTCAACGCCGAGCGCGAGGGTTTCGCGCATGCCTCCTGGCTCACCCACGGCCCCGGGGTCTGCGCCATCGCGCTGCGGGTCGACGATGCCGAGCGCGCGATGGACCGCGCCCGCGCGCTGCTCGCCCAGCCGTTCCGCCAGCCGGTCGGCCCGGGCGAGCTCGACCTGCCGGCAATTCGCGGGGTGGGCGGCAGCCTGCTCTATTTCACCGACCCGGCGAGCCCGCTCGCCCGGCTGTGGGAGGTCGATTTCCACCCCCACGCAGACCAGCCCTCGCCGTCAGGCGCTGCGCCGCCGGGCGCCGGGCTGCTCCACGTCGACCACGTCTCCCAGTCGATGGACTATGACGAGATGCTGTCGTGGCTGCTGTTCTACACCGCGATCTTCGCGATGCAGCGCACGCCGGAGGCCGACATCCCCGATCCCGCCGGCCTGGTCCGCAGCCAGGTGGTGGAGACCCCGCCAGCGGGCGACGGCGCGGTCCGGATCGCAATCAACGGCGCCCGCAGCCACCGCACACTGGCCGGCCGCTTTCTGTCCGAGTTCTTCGGTTCCGGCGTCCAGCACATCGCGCTGGCCAGCGCCGACATCTTTGCCACCGCGCGCACCCTGCGGGCGAACGGCGTCGGGCTCGTCGCCATCCCCGACAACTACTACGACGACCTGGAGGCCCGGCTCGCGCTCGATCCCGGCTTCGTCGAAGCCTTGCGCGCCGCCGGCATCCTGTACGACCGCGACGAGGCCGGCGGCGACTACCTCCAGCTCTACACCGCCCCCTTCGCCGACCGCTTCTTCTTCGAGATCGTCCAGCGCCGCGGCGGATACCGCGGCTTCGGCGCCGCCAACGCCCCGATCCGGATCGCCGCCCAGCACCGCGCATCGCCGCCTGCCGCCGCCTGAGCGTCAACGCCGAGAGAGGGCACCGGCGATCCGCGACACCATCGGGGGCGCTGGCGCGATGAACCGCGCGCGGTGACATGGCGACCTAGCGATTGCGGCGGCATTGTGTCGCCGACAGGTCCAGGGAGCCGAACATGCCCCTCGCATCACGCAGTCTCGCGCTAGTTTTCGCAACGATCCTGGCAACCGCAGATCCCGCGCTGGCCACCGATCCGGCCGGCTCCGCGCCATCGGCGCGGTTGCCCGCCGATCTGCCCATGCAGTCGCTTCCTCTGCCTGGGCGCATCCCGACTGAGCGCATCCCGACCGGCCATGACCTCCGCCTTCTCTCGCCGCCGGAACTGCCGGGCGACCTCTCCGCCCGGGACGACGCCGCGGTGGACGCGACGATAGGCGTGCTCGACGCCGTCCTCCTTGGTGCTCCTGGCTCATGCAACGGCCTGATCCCGTGCTGCAACACAGCCCAGGACGCGGGCTGCGAGTTCGTCAGCTACGACATCGCCTGCGTGGAAGCCGGCGGCTTCATCCAGATCGACATTCTGCCCGACGGCAGCACGCAGTTCTCGTGCCCCGTCCCATAGGGTCAGGCGTCGGCAGTGTCGTCGCGCCAGTCCTCGCCAAGTCCACGATGCAGCACCCGGTCGCCGGGCAGCACGTCGCCCGCGCCGATGTCGCTCCGGTCCTTCAGCTCGGCGTAGATCGGGGTGAAGTCGGGCGCGGTGGCGCCGAACAGCTGGTCGAAGCTGTCGATGACGAAATAGGTCTTCTGATAGGTGTCGATGCGGTAGCGCGTCCGCATGATCCGCTTCAGGTCGAATCCGAGCCGGTTCGGGTTCGGGCTCTCCAGGCTGTAGAGCACCTCGCCGTGCGAGGAGACGATGCCCGAGCCGTAGATCCGCAGCGCGCCGTCCTCGCGGATCAGGCCGAACTCGACCGTGTACCAGTAAAGCCTCGCCAGATAGGGCAGCGCCCGGAGCCGCAGCGCCTTCAGGCCGCCGCGCCCGTAGGCGGCCATATAGTTGCCGAACACGGGGTTCATCAGCATCGGCACATGCCCGAACAGGTCATGGAACGCGTCCGGCTCCTGGATGTAGTCCAGCTGCTCGGGCTTGCGGATCCACCAGGTGACCGGGAAGCGGCGGCTGGCCAGCATGGCGAAGAACGCATCGTCGGGCACCAGCCCGTCGACCGCGACGATGCGCCAGCCCGACCGGGGCTCGATCAGGTCGCTGAGTTGCCGGAAGTCGGGGATGCCGCCCGCCGCCATGCCGAGCCCGTGCATGCCGTCGACGAAATCGCGGCAGGCCCGGCCGGGCAGCAGGTCGGACTGGCGCTCGAACAGCGTCGCCCAGGTGCGATGGTCGGCCGCCGTGTAGCGGTGCCGGGGCTGGTCGACGACGTGCGCCGCGAAGTCGGGGACGACAACCGGCGCCTGGTGGCGCGGGGTGGCGGTCATGGCCGGGCTCCTTCACGCCTAATCTAGTGCAGAAGCAGATTTCCGCCATCACTTCGACCCGTTAGGCTGGCACGAACGGGTAGGCTGGCGCCGGCATTCGTGGGAAGCTGGCACGGTATGCCGGTGGGCGGTCGCGACCAGACATTGGGGGGCTGTATGAGCAATCTGGAATCCCTGCGGGCCAAGCTGTCCGAGATCAACCGCAAGTCCGAGGCGATCACGGCAGGCGCGGCGGCCATGGACCGTGCGCTCAACGACGAGGAGCGGGCCCGGCTGGATTCGCTGGCCCAGGAATTCCAGGCGATCCAGTCCGACATCGCGCGGCTGGAAACGATCGAGCGCCAGAAGGCATCGGTGGCAGGGCCGGCGCCCGACCGCCCCGGGACATATACGGCCGGCCCGGGCGCCGCGTCGAGCGCCGCGTCGGGCGCCGCCTTCGGCGACGTGGATCCGGCGGGGGTCAAGCGGGCCGAGACGATGCTGCTCGCCCTCGGCATCATCCTCGCCGTCTTCGCGGTGCTGTCGATTGCCAGCAGCGACGTTGTCGGCTTCGTCATTCAGGGCGGCGTCAGCCTGCTGACCTTCCTGATCGGCTACAAGGCGCTCAAGGACGGGAACATCCGGACCGCGCGCACCTTCAGCCTGACCATGGGGTGGATCTATGCCGGGCTGCAGATCCTGTTCCTGATCATCATGCTGGCCGCGTTCGGTTCGGTGCTGGGCCCGATCTTCTGGATCGTCTGGATCATCGGCTGGCTGTTCGCCTGGGGCTATTTCTACAGCTACCAGTGCGTCACGCCGAAGGCGCAGCGGAAGATGGGGCTCTGAGCGGTGGTGCAGGTCTCCACCGCCTTCGACAGCGGCAACGGCATCGTCGAGGCCGCCGACGACCCGAACGACATCCGCATCGCAATTGCGCCGGACAACCAGTCGGAGTTTCTGCAGTGGTTCCACGTCCGGCTGATCGGGGTGCGCGCCGTGCCGCTGACGCTGCGCATCACCAATGCGGGGGCCTGCGCCTATCCCAGGGGCTGGCCCGGCTACCGCGCCGTCTACACCGAGGACTGGCAGAGCTGGCGCCGCACCGACACCAGCTATGACGACGGCGTGTTGACCATCCGGCACATGCCCCGGGCCGACAGTGTCGCCTTCAGCTATTTCGCCCCCTATTCGATGGAGCGGCATGCCGCGCTGGTCGGCCGGATGGCAGCCCGGCCGGGCGTTCGGATCGAAAGCCTGGGCCGCACCCTGGACGGCCAGGAGATGGACCTGCTTTCCGTCGGCGCCACTGGTCCCGATACCCGCGCCTGCTGGCTGATCGCCCGCCAGCACCCGGGCGAATCGATGGCGGAGTGGTGGATGGAGGGCCTGCTCGAGCGCCTGACCGACCCGGCGGACGCGCTGGCGCGGGCGCTGCTGGAGCGCTGCCGGTTCCACGTCGTCCCCAACATGAACCCGGACGGCAGCCGGCGCGGCCACCTGCGCACCAACGCCGCCGGCGTCAACCTGAACCGGGCCTGGACGGAGCTGTCGATGGAGACGGCGCCGGAGGTGACCCTGGTTCGCCGACGGATGGCCGAAACCGGGGTCGACTTCTGCCTCGACGTCCATGGCGACGAGGAGATCCCCTACAACTTCATCGCCGGCGCCCACGGCATCCCGTCGTGGCAACCACGGCTGGACGACCTCCACGACCGGTTCTGCGCCGCCTACCAGCGGGCGAACCCGGACTTCCAGCTCGAGCACGGCTACGGCAAGGCAGCGCCGGGCCGGGCGAACCTGTCGATGGCGACCAACGCGGTGGCCGAGGCCTTCGGCTGCCTGGCGATGACCCTGGAAATGCCGTTCAAGGACAATGCCGCCGCCCCGGACCCCGAATACGGCTGGTCCCCCGCACGCTGCTTCCGGCTCGGCCACAGCAGCCTGGACGCGCTCGCCGAGGTGGTGGGCTCGCTACGCTAGCCGCGGGTCAGGGTGCCGCGGCCGCTGTCCAGGTCAGCAGGGTCACGCACGTACGCCCGTACGTCCGGCTCACATCCTCGATGAAACCTGCCGGCGCTTCGACCGGGTTGCGCGCGTCGTGCTCGACCGCCAGCAGCGCGCCGGGGGCGCACCA
>JBHJOG010000216.1:0-5213 GCA_050329975.1 Alphaproteobacteria bacterium
GCGTAGCCGAAGCCCATCGCCCCCATCCCGATCCAGCCGACGACCACCGACGGCGCCAGCGCGACCGTCACCGCGCCGGCGGCCGCGACCACGCCGCAGGTGCGGGCGACGGCGATCCGGCCCAGGCGCGCGATCAGGACGTCGCCGGCGAGCCGTGTCGCGACCATGGTCACCGAGAACACTGCATAGCCGATCGCCGCCATGTCTTCCGGCGCCAGCAGCACCTCGGCGAGGTAGACCGCGCTCCAATCCGCCATGCCGCCTTCGCCGATCGCGGCGCAGAACGCGATCAGGCCCACCGCCAGCAGCGCACCTCGGGGGATGGCGAGGATCGGCGCCCGGGCGCCGCGGGGTCGGCGCTCCACCGGCCAGTGGCTCCAGGCGAAGGGAAGGGTCAGCGCCGCCAGGCCGGCGGCGAAGATCGCGAAGTGCAGCAGCGGATCGAAGCCGGCGCCGGCGAACAACGCGCCCGCACCGGCGCCGATGCCCGCGCCGAGGCTGAAGAACCCGTGCAGGCCGGACATGATCGGCCTGCCCCGAGCCCGCTCGACCTCGGCCCCCCAGGCATTCATCGCCACGTCCATCGAGCCGAAGGCGGCGCCGAACAGCAGCAGGGTCGGCGCCAGCAGCCACGGCGTCGGTGCCAGCGCGAGCAGCGGCAGCAGCGGCACGTAGCCGATCGCGGTCAGCCGGCAGACCGTCGGCGCGCCGATCGTGTCGGTCCAGCGGCCAGAGAGCGGAAAGGAGATCACCGCGCCGGCCGCCATGCACAGCAGCACCAGCCCGAGCTCGGCCTCGTCCATGCCGAGGCGCGTCTTGATCGCAGGCACCCGCGACGCCCAGGCCCCGAACAGCCCGCCGTTGAGCAGGAAGATCGCCAGCACGGCGCGATGGGCTGCCTTCGAATCGCCCATGCTGTCACTCCACCGCGCGGGTTTGTCTTGATGCGGTTCAAGTAGCGAGGGACCAGGGCGAACGTCAAGCGAACCGCCTGCACCCTGCGCAACTCGGCCGGACCGAGGTGACGGATGCGGCAATGGCAAGGCAGGGCAGGGGCGATACTGTGCCCGGGTTGCGGCAAGCTACACTTGTTGATGGCAACAAATAGCCGGAGTCGTGAAATCTAAAGCTGTTTAAAGCCAAATAACCGTGGGCGCATTACAATGGAAGCGGTCCGTCCCTAGCTTGTGGCGATTGCCAACGGTTTCGGACGGGGCCGGATCATGCACAGCCACAGCTCGCCGCTCGCCAGCGCCAGCTATCGCGCGCTCCTCGGCACCCAGTTCCTCGGTGCCTACAACGACAACCTGTTCAAGATGCTCGTCTCGCTGATGGCGGTCGACGCCGCGACCGGCGCGGTCGGGTCGAGCGGCTACCTGTCGCTCACCGGGATCGTGTTCATCGTGCCGTACCTGCTGTTCTCCGGCTATGCCGGCCATGTGGCGGACCGCTTCGGCAAGCGTGCCGTGCTGGTGGCGACCAAGGCGACCGAGGTCGCTATCATGGGGCTGGCGCTGATCGCCTTCCTGGCCGGCGACATGATCGCGCTGCTGGCGGTGCTGTTCCTGATGGCGGCGCAGTCCACCTTCTTCAGCCCCGCCAAGTTCGGCGTTCTGCCCGAAATGCTGCCCTCCGGCCAGCTCGCCCAGGCCAACGGCTACCTCGAAATGGCGCGCTACGGGGCGGTCATCCTGGGCAGCGTCAGCGCCGGCGCACTGCTCGTCATCTGCGGCGGCGAGCCGCTGGCGCTGGGCGCGGTGCTGGTGGCGATCGCGGTCTTCGGCAGTGTGGTCAGCCTGCGGATCAAGGCGACGGGGGCACCGCGCGCGTCCGGCCGCATGGGCGCCAACCCCTTCGCCTCGGTGGTCCAGGGTGTCCGCCGGATCGCCGCCGATCCCGCCCTGCGCAAGGCGGTCGCCGGCATCACCTACTTCGAATCGCTTGCCGCCTTCGTGATGATGAACATCCTGCTGCTGGCCAAGGGCGTGATGGGGCAGGACGACCTTGGCGCCGGCCTGCTGCTGGCGATCGCCGGGGTCGGCATCGGGATCGGTGCCGCGCTGGCCGGGCGGCTGTCGATCGGCCGCATCAACCTGGGGCTGACCCTGCCGGCCTCGGCCGGCGTCGCCGCCGCGCTGATCGCACTGTCGCTCAGCGCGCATTCATTCGCGTTGACCGCATTGCTGATCGGGCTCGTCGGGGTCTTCGGCGGCCTGTACATGGTCCCGCTGAACGCGCTGCTGCAGGATCGGGCGGGCGAGGGGGAGAAGGGCCGCACCATCTGCGCCAGCAATTTCCTCAACATGACCGGCGCGCTGGTTGCCTGCAGCCTGCTGTGGCTGGTCCACGACGGCCTCGGCGTTGCGCCCGACACCATGATGCTGGTCGCAGGCATGGTCGCGACCGCGGTGGCGCTGCTGCACCTGGGCGGCGTGCGTCCCCTGGTTCGCCTGTTGGCCGGGCCGATGGCCGGCCGCCGGATGCCGGTGTCGGTCGCCGAACCGGTGGCCGAGCCGATCGACTGACCCCTCAGCTTCGCCAGCGCAGGGTGGCGGGCTCGATCGGATTGCGGAACGGGCGGCCCTCGAGCAGGGCCGTCTGCCATTCGCGCTTCAGCCGAAAGTACCATTTCGCCTGGGTGTCGGCGTCGGCGATCAGCATCAGGCTCGGATTGTGCGCCAGCCCCTCCTGCTGCTTGATCACCACGCCGAGGTCCTGGTCCAGGAACCGGCGCGCGTACACGCCCAGCAGTGGCCGCAGCACCGTGAGTAGCGGGTTGGACCAGTAGAAGATCTGGTGCAGCTCCGTCTCCTCGGCGCTGACCGGCGTCACCGCAGTCAGCCCGACCACTGCGTTCCGGCCCGCCTCCATGTGCTCGATCCGGATCGATGGCAGCTCGAAGCTGATCTCGGTGCTGATCTCGCCGCCGAGGATCCTGTATCCGGCCGAATTGCGCGACGGCGCGTGGCGGAGCATGGCGAAACCGCGCTCGGTCGGCCCGAACGCCTTGCTCTTGGAGTGGATCGACCGGCTCGATCGCCACCACCAGGAGCGGTGGACGAACGGGCCGTGCGCCGGGTCCATCAGCCCGATGACCGCGTGGTCGACATGGCAGGGGAAGCGGATGCGGGTGATCATTCGCGGCCGCGCATCGTCCGGCACCGGCAGCCGCGGCGGCTCGATCGCCGGCGCCTCGCCCGCCGCCCCGATATAGACCCAGATGCAACCCGCCCGCTCGACCACCGGGAAGCGCCGCACCTTGATCCTGCTGGGATCCAGCGGCTGCCCCTCGACCAGCGAGGGGATCAGGCTGCAGGCGCCCGAGGCGCCGAACCGCCAGCCGTGGTAGGGGCATTCGACCTCGCCCCCGACCATCCGGCCGTGCCGCAGCGGGATTCCGCGGTGCGGGCAGACGTCGCGCAGCGCGAACACAGCGCCGCCGGCCTGGCGGGCGAAGACGATCGGCTCGCCGACCAATGTCTTGCCGACCAGCCTGCCTGCCTTCAGCGTCCGCGACGGCAGCGCGAAATACCACAGCCCGCGCAGCAGCGCGTCAGGGCTGGCGGTCTCGACCGGCTGGGGCATGGTGGCGATGTCGTTCATGGCCGCGGCCATCCTGTCGATGCTGCTCGTCCCCTCGGCCTGGGCTCAGCCGGGATGATGGCCGGCCCCGCTGTCCGGCTCGCGCGGGGTGGCGACTCGCTGCGAAACGTCCAGGCGCGCTTCCCGTCTGGCGATATACAACGCACTGCCGACAATGATCAATGCGCCGGCCAGCGTCCACAGGTCCGGCCATTCGTCGAACAGCGCGACGCCGATTGCCACCGCGTAGATCATCCGCACATAGTCGAACGGCGCCACCGCTGTCGCCTCGCCGACGGTGTAGGCGCGGACGACGAAGTTCTGGGCCAGCGCGCCGATGGCGCCGACCAGGACCAGCAGGAACCAGTCTTCCAGGCTGGGCGTCTGCCAGACCAGCGCGGCCGGGATCGCCATCGCCACCGTGGAGATCACGCCGAACCAGGCCAGCATGGTCAGGGTCGATTCGGTCCGCGACAGCAGCTTGACGCCGGTGGTCGCCATCGCGATCAGCAGGGTACCGCCGACCACGATCAGCGCCGCCGGCTCGATCGGGCCCTGGCCCGGGCGCAGCATCACCAGCACGCCGATGAACCCGACGACGGTGGCGGTCGACCGGCGCCAGCGCACCCGCTCGCCGAGGAACAGCACCGCGAGGATGATCAGGAACATCGGCACCCCGAAGCTGATCGCAGTCACGTCGGCGAGCGGCAAGGAGGTCAGGCCGTAGAACATGCAGCCCATGGCGACGACGCCGAGCAGGCCGCGCGAGAGGTGGGTCAGCGGGCGCCGGGTGCGGAACGCCTTGATCCCGTTGGGCAGGATCAGCGGCAACAGCACCAGGAAGCCGAACAGGCAGCGGAAGAACGCGATCTGGAACGGGTCGTGGCGGTTGCCGAGCTCCTTGACCAGCGACGACATCGCGGTGAACAGGATCCCGCTCGTCATCATCAGCACCGCGCCGCGCACGTTGGCCGGCATGGCAAGCCAGTACGCCGCGGCACGCGACCGCGCCGCGTTCAGACGCTTTCCGTTCATGTCTGCTCAGTCTCGGCCCCGGAGCGGGTCGGTCGGGATCATATCGCAGGCCAATCGCGCGCCTCCGCCCCGATTGGCTTGTGATATGACTGACTTAAGATCGTATGGGAGCGTGTCTAGCATGAATCGCGCCGCGATGTCCGAGCTGCTGTGGACGCCGTCTGCCGGACGGATTGCCGCGGCGCAGATCACCGCTTTCCGCGACGCCGCGTCGGCGGAAATCGGACGCGCCGTCGCCGACTACGCGGCGCTGCATAGGTGGAGCGTCACCGATCCGGGCGCGTTCTGGCGGTTGTTGTGGCGCGCGGCGGGCGTGATCGGCGACGGCCCCGGCGCGGTCGCGCTGCGCGATCCCGACCGGATGCCCGGCGCGATCTTCTTCCCCGAGGCGCGGCTGAACTTCGCCGAGAATCTGCTGCGCCGCGTCGGCACGGACGAGGCCATCGTCTTCCGCGGCGAGGACGGGCAGCGCCGCGGCCTGAGCTGGGACGCGCTCAACGCGGAGGTGGCTGCGCTGGCCGCCGCGCTGCGCGCCGACGGCGTCGGGCCCGGCGACCGGGTCGCCGGCTACCTACCGAACCTGCCTGAGACCGTGG
>JBHJOG010000217.1:0-2115 GCA_050329975.1 Alphaproteobacteria bacterium
GCCGGCTGGACACCGAGTTCGGCGGCGACGTCGACCTGAACAACCACCGCTACCTGGCCGACCTGGTGCTGATGACCTGGGGGTCGATCGTCCGCGATCGTGACCTGCTGGCCAAGGGCGTGTCCCGGTTCGAGGCCGCCATGGGCCAGGCGCGGGCCGACGGCAGCCTGCCGCTGGAGACCCGGCGCGGCGCGCGCGCCATGTGGTACAGCAACATGGCAGTCGGCGAGCTGGCGATGATGGTGCAGGTCGCCGGCCTGAACGGCATCGACCTGCGGCGGGAAGCCGCGCGCGGCGCCGCGTTCGACGCCGTCGTCGACTACCTCGCCGCCGTCCTCGCGACGCCGGCCCTGGTCCTCCCCTATGCGGTCGAGAACTACATACCCGGGCCGACGCCCTCCTATCGCGCGCAGGACCTCGGCTTCACCGAGCAGCGCGGCCACGGACGCCACTACATGGCGTGGACCGAGGCCCCGGCAGTGCAAGAAATGGCCGGGTCTGCTGCGGCGCGCCTCCGGGCCTTCGCCGGTGGCCGTCTGGCCGGGCTGCGTCCCCTGATCGACGACTACGCCGGTGGAAATACCACCTGCTTCTATTGGCGCCCGCTCGACGGGGCGGATTGAACAACTGGTTTGACATGGGAGCATTCGCCATGAGCTATCGCGCATTTCTGAAGTACTCGGTGTTCAGTTTCGGTCTCTTCGTCGGCGGATCGGCCGGGGCGTTCGCCCAGGACGTCGCTGGCGACCCGCTCGGTCAGGACTGGCTGACGCGGATCAACGCCGCGGCGGCGGTCGGGACGGCGGACGAGGTCGCGGCCATCGCGGCCGAGGTGGTTGCCGAGCCGGATGGCGAGCGGCTGTTCGCCCTCGCACGGTTCTACACCGGGCATCCGAGCGTGCATGTGCTGCCGCAGTCGGACTATCGGCAGGCGATCGCCTATTTCCGGCAGACGCTGTCGCTGCTGCAGGGCGAGCCCGGCCGCGATGCGCGCCGGCTGCTGCAGCGGACGCAGTACGAGCTGGCATCCCTGCTGGCCCAGACCGCGGGAAGTTCCATCGAGCTCGCGGAGGCCGTCGAGCTGCTGGAAGCCGCCGCGAATGCCGGCTATGGACAGGCCGCCTTCCGGCTGGGCCTCGGGCTGGAGGACGGCTCGCTCGGGTCCGTCGACACCGAGAGCTCGATCATGTGGCTGCGCCGCGCGCTGACGGCCGGCGTCGACCAGGCGGCGATGGTGCTCGCGCGGCAGCTTTACGTCCACGGCGACGAGAGCCAGCTCGAGGAGGCGCGCGGCATGGCGCGGCTGGGCGAGGCGATGCTGCGGCGGAGCGCGCTGGAAGGGAATACGGCGGATGCCGTGGCGCTGGCCCAGGCCTATCTCGATCACCCGCTGGTCGCCCAGGACCTGGATCAGGCACGGTCCTGGCTCGAATTCGCCGTCGTGCGCGGCGATCCCAAGGCGATGGTGGTGCTGGCCCGGATGCTGTCCGAGGGCACGGCGGTACAGCCCGAACCCGATCGTGCCGCAGAGCTTGTCCTCGCCGCGGCGAACAGCGGCTCGGTCGATGCCGCCCTGATCCTGGCGGGCGCCCTGGCGCCGGCTGCGGCGCCGGCCATGCCGATCGATCCGACCGTGGCGCGGACCTGGCTCGATCGGGCGCTTGCGGTCGACGAGCCGCGGGCCTACCGGCTGGCAGCGGAGTTGGCCATGGAGCGCGGTGACTTTGCCGGCTACCGCGCGCATCTGGAGCGGGCGACCGCGCTGGGCGACGCAGCCGCCGCGATCGATCTGATCGCATGGCGCATCGCCGACGGCGACACCGCCGGGGCCGAGGCGCTGATGGCGACGCTGGAGGCACGGGTGGCCATCAACCGCAGCAGCGCCGTCAGCCTCGCCGAGATCAAGCTCTCCGGCGGGCCGGGTTCGCCGGTCTACGACCCCACCGGGGCGGTGCGGCTGCTGCGCGCCGCAGGCGATCGCGGTGACGGGACTGCGCTCTACCGGCTGGCGATGCTGCATTGGGAGGGTGGGCTCCTCGAAGAGGACCTGCCCCAGGCTGTCGCCTTGCTCGAGGACAGTGCCGAGAACAACTATTTCCGCGCTCTCGTCCAGCT
>JBHJOG010000218.1:0-7469 GCA_050329975.1 Alphaproteobacteria bacterium
CAGCGCGGAGGAGCCGATCCCGTTCATCTGGGTCGGCACCGACGAGCCGGCGTCCTGGACGTCGGAGCACCGAATTTCGGCCAGTCCGATCCATGTCGCCTTCGCCGCCAGGGACAAGGCCGCCGGCAGCTCAGCGAAGTTCAACGGGCGCAGACGCCGATCCTCCTGATCCGGTAGCCCGACGCTGGCGGAAGGTTCGAGAACGCCGTCCCGCTGTGGCCGAACTGGACATCGCAGTCGACTCGCCAGCGTCGTGCAGCTAGTGGTCCGATGCCAACGGAAGGTTCCCTTCCGTTGGCTGAATCGGCTCACCAGCATATTGATCCAGTGGGGCGACTTGCCCAAACGGGTGGGTACCGCCCGTCTTGGGTCGCACCACTAGTGGGCGACGCTGCTGGGGCTGCTGTCGGTCGACCGCGACTCGCTCGGGGCCGAGGACGACGGAGTGCTGCCGCCCGAGGGTGCGCTGCTGCTGGGGCCGGGGCTGGAATTGTCGCTGCGGTCGTTCTCGCGGCCCAGGTGCTGGCCCGGCGCCCGGTAGAAGACGTCATATTCGGGCTCGTAGACCTCGGGCACCTCCGGCTCGCCGGCAGCGGGCTCGATCGTCGCCAGGCAGACGGCGGGGTCCAGGCTGCAGAGCAGCACTTCGGCGGTGCGCTGCAGCGGCTCGCAGGCCGGGCCGTGCATGTCGAGGAACTGGCGCACCTGGGCAGCGTCGCTGCTGGCGACAGCCTCGCCGAAGGTGCTCCAGTGGATCTCCTGGCAGCCCTGGAAGGCGTCGTCGGCGAACGCGGTTGTCGCGGACATGCCGGCGGTCACGGCAGCGGCGGTTGCGAGTGCGGCAGTCTTCAGGGAGAAAGAGAGTTTCATTGCGCGGCTCCATGCTGGCGGTGTGCGCCCCGGAGGGCGCGCCCGTCGATTGCAGACCTCCGCCGTTGGCGGACTCGGCCTGCCGAGGAAGGCCGATCCCATCCCGCCGTACGGCTGCGGTGATTGGCAGGTAGGAACCGGCTGTGGCAGAGCCGGGGCGGCGGCGAGACATTCCTGCGACGAATCCGGGTATTTCGCTGGCGCCGGCCAGTTGGCTCGGAGACCCGGAGGCGGCCAATGATCGCCAATGGCACGGGGCCGATGGCGCAAGCATGGTGTGATGGCCTTCCTATCGGTAAGGATTGTGATCTGTTAGCGATTGGCCGCCGCGACGATTCGCGACAGGTCCTCATGCCGGGGAAGTCGTGCGACCGCTCCGAGACAAGACGCCCGATCATGTGAATGCGCGCGGTGAGCCATCCGGGGCGCAGCAGTTCGGCGACCGGCGCGAGATCACCGCTCTGTTCTACGACCTGGTGGATTCGACCCGGCTGCTCGCCCATTCGGACCTGGAGGATTTTCACGACCTGGTCGGCGCCTTCCAGGAGCGGACCGGTGCGGCCGTGCGCGTCCAGGGCGGCTCGATCAACGAGACCCTCGGCGACGGCGGCCTGGCCTATTTCGGCTACCCCGAGCCGCTGGAAGACAGCGCCACCGCTGCGATCGGCGCCGGCCTCGACATCGTCGAGGCCTGTCGGCGGCTGGCCGGAGAAGGCGGCTGGAGCGACCTGCACGTCCGCATCGGCATCGCCACGTCCGACGTGGTGATCAGTGCGGCCGACGGGCCGATCGGCATGGACGTGACCGGGCTGGCGCCGGTTCTCGCGGCGCGGCTGCAGTCGCTTGCGCTCCCGGACACCGTCGTGGTCTCGGACCGCACCCGCCACTTGGCGCGCAGGCACTTCGCCTTCCGCAACCTCGGCCGGCATGCCCTCAAGGGTTTCGACGCCGAGCAGGGGGTGTGGGGTGTCCGGCGGCGACGGCACGGCGTCACCCGCTTCCTGGCTTCGGGCCGGACCAGCTCGCGCATGATCGGACGCGCGGACGAGCTTGCCCTGGCCCTTGACAGCTGGCGGCAGGTGGTCGCAGGCCAGGGCCAGACGCTGGTGGTCGTCGGCGAGGCCGGGATCGGGAAGTCCCGGCTCGCCCATGAGCTGTTCCGCAGCACGCGCGCAGCCCGCGCGCGGTTGTTCGTTTTCCAGTGCTCGCCACGCGGTACGAACTCGGCACTGTCGCCCATCGTCACCTTCTTCCGCTCCGCCATCGGCACCGACAGCGAGGCGGTCGATCCGAGCGTCGACCAGGTCGCGGCTCTCATGCGGCGCGAAGGCATCGCCGATTCGGTGACTGTCGAGACCATTGCTTTTGCAGCCGGCGCGGAGGTCCGCTCGGGGCAGATGATCGCCCAATTGGGCCCGCAGCGCCTGCGCGAGCGCATCGTCCGCGCCGTCCGGTACTGCATCGAGCAGATGGTCGTGGCGGGACCGATCGTCATCGCCGTCGAGGATGCGCACTGGATCGATCCCAGCTCGCGGGACCTGCTGCAGGAGCTCGTCGGCTGGATCCGCGACAAGCCCGTGCTCCTGGTGCTTACCTCCCGCGAACCGCCGCGGTGGCTTGACCCCGAGGCGCATCCGGTGCGTATCGCTCTCAGCCAGCTGTCGCCCGCCGAGGCGAGCACCATGATCTCGAGCCTGCTGCCCGGCGAGGCGGTTGAGGCCCTGCCGCCCGAGGTGTCGTCGCTGATCCACCGTCGCACCAACGGCGTCCCGTTGTATCTGGAAGAGCTGTCGCAGTGGCTGGCGGGTACGAAGGATGCGGACGGGACCGCCTGGGTGGACGCCCTGTCGAGCGCGCGCATCTCCACCTTCGAGACCTTGCTCTCGGCCAGGCTGGGTACGCTCGCCGTGACCAAGAGCGTGGCGCAGGCGGCATCGGTCGTCGGCCAGGAGTTCGCGCTGGCGCACCTGCGGGCTGCTCTGCCCGATGTCGGCGAGGATGACCTCGCCGCAGCGCTCGTCCAGCTCGGCGAGGCCAAGATCCTGGTGCGGAGGGGGCGCGGCGCGTCCCACGGCTACGCGTTCCGCCACGCGATGATCCAGGAGGCGCTGTACGGCACGCTGCTGCGCAAGGCGCGGATCGCCCTTCACCGAAAGATATACCTGGCCGCGACCGGCGGCGCCGGCGATTCACTGCCAATGCCCGGAATCGTCCTGGCCGAGCACGCGGAACGGGCGAATCTGCCGGGCGACGCGGCGCGGCTGTACATCGCGGCGGCCAAGGAGAGCTTCGCCCGCTCGGCCGTCGTCGAGTCCCGGCATCTGCTGGAACGCGCCCTCCACCTCGTCGATGCCCTGAAGCCGGACGACGAGCGCGAGCGGCTGGAGCTGTCCGGGCTCGCCGCGCTGGGTCCGATCATCACCAGCACCCAGGGGACCAAGTCCGCCGAGGCCTGCAGCCTCTACGAGCGCGCGCTCGAGATCGCCCGGCGCCGGCCGCCTCACGAACAGGCCGAATGGTTCCCGATCTACTGGGGCTGGTGGTACACCGGAGCCGATTTCGGCATCCAGCGCGAGCGTGCCGAGACCGTGATGTCGGACCTGCGGGACGTCCAGGACGCGGAGATTCAGCTGCAGGTCCAGCACTGCGTCTGGGCGATCGACTTCAACATGGGTCGGCACGACACCTGCATCCGCGCCGTCGATGCCGGGCTCGCGCTCTACGAGGCCGGGCGCGGGCGCGAGAGCGTCTCGCTCTACGGCGGCCACGACTCGCGCGCCTGCGGCCTCGGGCAGAAGGGGCTGTCGCTCTGGTTCAAGGGTTTGCCGATGCAGGCGCGCGCCTCGGTGGAGGAGGCGGTGCGCTGGGCTCAGGAGATCCGGCACGTCGGCAGCATCGCGCACGCGCTCGACATCGAGGCCATGTTCCACCGCTACCGGCGCGACTATCCAGCGCTGCGCAAGACGACGTCCGGGATGAAGCGGCTGGCGCGCCGGCACGACCTGCCCTCGCTTGCCGCCAAGGCCCTGATCTTCGAAGGCTGGTGCGCAGCCAATCTCGGTCATCCCCGGAGGGGCCGCAAGTCGGCGGACAAGGGCTTCGCGATCCAGCGGGAGATCGGCACCCGAGAGGATTTCCCGGTCTATTCGGAGATGATGGCCGAGATCCTCGCCGGGGTGCCGGACGGCAACGCAGCCATCGCCCTGCTGGACGAGGCGCTGCGCGACGCGGAGGTGACCGGGCACCTCTACTGGGTGCCGGAGCTCTATCGCCGCCGCGCGCTGGTCGGCGCGCAGCTCGGCCTGGACGGGCGCGAGGTCGCCGGCATGCTCGAACGGTCGCTGCAGGTGGCGCTGGACCAGAATGCGATGCGGCTCTTCCTCGGCACCTGCGAGGCGGTGCTGGACCTCGGCCTGCTCGACCGGATCGACCCCGAGCTCCACGACCGGATCCCGGCGGCCATGGCCAGCGTGGAGCAGTACGGCGAAATGGCGACGCTGCTGCAGTCGATCGCGCAGAGGCTGCCCGCGCCGCGATGAACGCGCCGCCGGACCCAGCTCCCACCGGGTCGGATCGGGCGGACACGCTGGGATGGCTGATGCGCCGGCTCGACCTGCTGGGTATCAGCCGCCTCGGCGACATCACGGGGTTGGACCGGATCGGCATCCCGGTGGTCCAGGCGGTGCGGCCTCTTGGCTTGGCCAATGCCGTGACCCAGGGCAAGGGCCCGGACGTGACGACGGCCGCGATTTCCGCCATCATGGAGGCTGCCGAGCAGGCCTTTGCCGAGAGGATCGAGCGGTTTTCCAGCGTCGCTGCGTCCGCTGCCGCGCTGGGCATCCCTCAGGCCCGCTTCGCCCGTCACCTGCTGCCCGACGCACCGGTCGGCTGGCATGACCTGCCCGGCGCCTGGGTCGAGGCCAGCGACCTCCTCTCCGCCGACGCCGGCTGGCTGCCGCTGGAACTGGTCCACACCGCCTATGTCGATCCGCCGGCGCCGACCGATGGCCTGTTCTGCGCCTCGACAACCGGGCTCGCCTGCGGATTCGATGTGCGGAAGGCGATCCTCCACGGCCTGCTCGAATCCATCGAGCGCGATGCCATCGCTGCCGCCCAGCGCACCCACGGCTTCTTCCAGCGTTTCCGCATCGATCCCGCCACGATCGGCGACGGCCCGCTCGAGTCACTGATGGATCGGGTGCGCGCGGCAGGGCTCGCCTGCGCCTTCTGGAGCGCGCCGGCGGTGGCCGCCGTGCCGGTGATCTGGTGCCAGGTGATGGAAGACGGCAGCCGCCCGCCGATCATGCCCTATGCGGCGGACGGCTTCGCGGCCGATCCCGACCCCGTCTCAGCCGCGCGAGCCGCCCTGCTCGAGGCGGCGCAGTCGCGCCTCGCCGCCATCGCGGGCGCGCGCGACGACATCACGCGCGCGGCCTTCCCCCGTCATCCGGACTGGGACTCGATCGAGTCGCACCGACGCCTGCTCGCCGACGGACCGCTGCCGGTCCGCTTCGCCTCGCTGCAGATGCAGGCAGGGCCGCCCGGTGGCGACGCCCTGGACCGTGTCGTCGGGCTGCTGGCGGCGGCCGGGATCGCCAGCGTGCTGTGGACGCGGATCGAATCGCTGCCCTGTGCCGAAATCGTCACGGTGCGGGTGATCGTGCCCGCGCTGTCGCCGCTGGCAGAGGGCTGAGCGGAAATGGGACCGGTTGCCGCCGGCCCGCCGATCGTCTTCCTCGGCCCGACCCTTCCCGTCGAGGAGGCTGGGCGGATCCTGCCGGCCGACTACCGCCCGCCCGCCGCGCAGGGGTCGGTGGTCGCCGCGGCCGGCGCTCGGCGCCCGGCAGCCATCCTGCTGATCGACGGGGTGTTCAAGGGCGAGCCGGCAATCCGGCACAAGGAAATTCTCTGGGCTCTTTCGCGCGGGATTCCCGTGTTCGGCGCGGCCAGCATGGGTGCGTTGCGCGCCGCCGAGCTGCACCGGCACGGCATGGTCGGGGTCGGCCTAGTCTACCGCTGGTACCGGCGGTTCCCGCTGCTGCCCGACGACGCGGTCGCCGTGCTCCATGGCCCGCCCGAGATGGGATCCCGCCCGCTGACGCAGGCCCTGGTCGACCTGCGGATGACCCTGCGGGCTGCGGCGCGTGAAGGGGCGATCGGCCATGCCGCCCGCACCCGGCTGGAGCGGGCCGCCGCGTCGCTGAACTTTCGGGAGCGGACGCTGGCCGCCGCGGTCGAGCACGCGTTCGCGAGCGAGCTGGACCGGGCGGCGCGCACGGCGCTTGCCGGCGCCCTGGCGGCGCGCCTCGTCGACCAGAAGCGGCGGGACGCGCTGCATGCCCTTTGCGTGGTGCGCGGCCTGCACCAGGGAGGCGGCCTGGTGGCGGGGCCGGGCTTCCCGTTCACCTGGACGACCGCCTTCCTGCGGGACTTGCGTCACGCCGGCCTGGAAACGGCCATACGATGGTGATCTTCCGCACTGTCTTGTCGGTAGAAGCCGGACTATCGTAAGACTTGGCGAGGGGGAGGGCGGTCGTGCTTCTCGAAACGCAGGATCAGGTTGAGAGCCTGGGGACGCGGTTCCTGGTCTTTCCGCAGGCCCCGCATGTGCCGGGCTACGAGACGCCGGAAGTGGTCTGGGTCTCGACTGAACCGGGATCGGTCGGGCCAGGTCCATCCGATGCCCGCATCTATGTCCGCGACTCCGCCCTCGACAAGGCGCCCTACGAATACCCCTACCTGCCGCCCTTTGTCGGGTTGGTGAACCCGCCGGCCGTCGCTGGCCCGGACGGCCATTTCGATCACCTCGAGCCCGGCTCGCGCGCGTTCGTTTCGGCCCATGCTTTCGCCTCGGTGCGGCGGGTGCTGGACATCTGGGAGAGCTATCTCGGCCACGCCATCGAATGGCACTTCGCCGACACCTACGAGCGGCTGGAGATCATCCCCTGGCTGGAGTGGGAGAATGCCCAGTCCGGCTACGGCTTCCTCGAACTCGGGGTCGAGCGCGGCGAGGACGGCCGGGCCCACCCGTTCGCGCTCAACTTCGACACCATCGCGCACGAGGTCGGGCACGCGATCCTGTTCTCCCTGCTCGGCATCCCCGACGACGGTGCCTACACCAACGATTTCGGTGCCTTCCACGAGGCCTGCTCCGACCTGGTCTCCCTGGTCTCGTTCCTGCATTTCGACAGCGGGCTCGACCGGCTGCTGCGGCGCTGCCAGGGCAACCTGCTGACCCTGAACGAGCTGAATCGCATCGTCGAGCTGACCGGCGAGCGGCAGATCCGGCTCGCCAGCAATGCGCGGCGGATGTCGGAAATCTCCGGCGAGATCCACGACCGGTCGCGCCCGTTCACCGGCGCGATCTTCGACACCATCGTCGACAGCTTCCACGCGATCCTGGTCCAGGAGGATCTGGCCGACGAGCGGCTGCTCGACCTCGACATCCGGGATTTCGACGGCCCGCTGCTCGACCATATCACCGGCTACACCGCCTCGGCCTTTCGCGCCCGCCCGTTCCTGTTCAAGGCGGCGCTGGCCCGGGCGCGCGACGATGTCGGCCTCGCGCTCGCCCGCACCTGGGCTACGCTCGACCCCTA
>JBHJOG010000219.1:0-11678 GCA_050329975.1 Alphaproteobacteria bacterium
GCGACCTGGTCGGCCACCATCGAGCAGCCGCGGCAAGCCTGCTCCGGCCAGCCCATGACGCCCGGCTCGAAGAAGGCGCGGTAGACGATCAGCTGGCGCCGGCCCTCGAACAGGTCGAGCAGGCTCAGGTCCCCGCTTGGCCCGGCGAATACGTACGGTCTGTCCACCGCCAACCACGGCATCCGCCGGCGCTCGGCGGCCAGCGCGTCGCGGGCCCGGGTGTGCGCCTTCTCCTTCGCCAGCAGGGCTTGGCGCGCGGCCTCCCACGCCTCCGCCGACACGATCGGCGGCAAATGGATGTCGAGCCGTCCGGCATTCCGGTCGCTCTCGGGTAGACTGGTCATGGTTCCGTCTCCATGGCTGCCGAGTCCCCGGCCATCGGATGATGCGCGATAGCCGGTCGCTCGTGGTAGCGATGGGCTGAACCTGGGGCCGCCGGCGGCGGGAGCGGGAGTGACAAGTTTGGCGGGATTCGAATGGACTCGCTGATCGCTGCGGCGGCGCTGGCGCTGGCGGCGGGCGATCCGCTCGGCGCGCTGAACCGGGTCGCGCTGCGCGAGGATGCGCCGGCGCTGGCGCTGCGCGGCATCGCGATGGCGCAGCTCGGTGACCTGGATCGCGCCAAGGCCTTGCTGCGACGGGCGGCGCGCGCCTTCGGCCCCCGGGAAGCGGTCGCGCGTGCGCGCTGTGTCGTCGCCGAGGCCGAGATCGCGCTGGTCTCGCGCGACCTTGGCTGGCCGGCCAGGGCGCTCGACGGGGCGCGGGCGACGCTCGAGCGGCACGGCGATCGGCTGAACGCCGCCCATGCGCGCCATCTCGCGGCCAGGCGCCTGCTGCTGATCGGGCGCCTGGACGAGGCCGAGCAGGCGCTCGCGACGCTCGATCCGGCGCCCTTTCCGCCGGCATGGCGGGCGGCCCACGAACTGGTCGTTGCCGGCATCGCGCTGCGCCGTCTGCGCACGGAGCCGGCGCGCGCGGCCCTTGCACGCGCCGCGCGCGCCGCCGGCCAGGCCGGGGTGCCGCGCTGACGGCGGAGGTCGAAAACGCCGCCTGCGTCCTGCATGCGCCCGCGGCGCGCCTGCTCGCCCGCGGCGAGGAGCGGCCCCTGCTGCTGGGGCAGGTCGAGGCCCTGCTGGCCTCGCCGGCGCTTGTCGTCGACGCCTGCCGGCATGCGGTGTGCGAGGCCGGCGCCGTGGTCTCGCTCGCCAGCCGCCCGGTCCTGTTCGCGCTCGCCCGCGCGCTCGGCGAAGCCTGGCCCGGGGACGCGCCGAGGGAGGTGCTGGTGGCGCGCGCGTTCCGCGGCCGGGATGCCGACGAGTCGCATCGCGCCCGGCTGCGGGTCGAGATCGGGCGGCTGCGTGCGGCGCTGCGGCCGCTGGCCGGGGTCAGCGCCACCCGGCGCGGCTTCGTGCTGGTGCCGAACCGTGCGGCCGAGGTAGCGGTGCTGGCGCGTCCGGTCGAGGGCGCGCATGCAGGCGTGCTCGCTTTCCTTGCCGACGGTGAATCCTGGTCGAGCTCGGGGCTCGCGCTCGCGCTTGGCGCCAGCCAGCGCACCGTCCAGCGGGCGCTCGACGCGCTGGCCGCCGCCGGCAAGGTCCAGTCCGTCGGCCGCGGTCCCGCCCGCCGATGGATGACACCGCCGGTGGCGGGTTTCACGACAAGCTTGTTACTCCCTGCGCCCCTGACCGGCGGCTAGACTGGGGCAATGAAGCCGACCCAAGCCGAGATCGTCCGGGAATACGGGCCCTTCGCCGGAGTCGATGCGGTGCATGGGGTCACCTTCGACGGCCGCCAGCTCTGGTTCGCCTCCGGCGACAGGCTGAACGCCGTCGATCCGGAGAGCGGGCAGGCGGTGCGCACGATCGAGGTGCCCGCCCATGCCGGGACCGCCTTCGACGGCGCGCACCTGTACCAGCTTGCCGAGGACCGCATCCAGAAGATCGAGCCGGAGACCGGCCGGGTGGTCGCCACCATCCCGGCGCCGGGCGGTGGCGGCGATTCGGGCCTGGCCTGGGCCGAAGGGACGCTCTGGGTGGGACAGTATCGGAGCCGCAGGATCCATCAGGTCGACCCGGCGACCGGCGCGGTCCTCCGCACCATCGAGTCCGACCGCTTCGTCACCGGCGTCACCTGGGTGGATGGCGGGCTCTGGCACGCGACCCTGGAGGGCGGGGAGAGTGAGCTGCGGCGGGTCGATCCGCAGACAGGCGCAGTGCTGGAGCAGCTGCAGATGCCGAAGGGCGTCGACGTGTCCGGGCTCGAGTCCGACGGCGCCGACCGGTTCTTCTGCGGCGGCGGGCCGAGCGGGACGGTAAGGGCCGTCCGCCGTCCCCGGCGCGCCGCCGCACGCGGGGGGACCTTGACCGATTGAACGCCATGTCCCTCTGCTACGGCTGATCAGGCGCGTCACGTGCGGAGGCTACCAGGCAATGCGATCGAAGATCGCGCGCAGCTTCGCGCCACGGCGTGGGTTCAGCTGTTCGACCCACGTTATCCGTCCGTCCAGATGCTGACGAAAGGCGGGATGACCAGCGAGGTTCTGGGTCGTTGGCCCGTGGCGCGCGCAGTTGGTCAGCATCGCCTTCAGCCGATCATACTCGGTGCGTCGCATGTTCACGCCGCGATTGACGACAATCCCGGTGACCGCTTGGCGTTGTGAAGCGCGCATACAGCGGGTTTTTTCAGCGGCGACCGCGAAACCCTCATCGGCAACGATCCCGGCGATCTGCCGGCGCACCCAATCTTTCCTGAGCACATCCTCGCCCGAGAACGCGAGATCGTCGGCGTAACGCGTATAGGTCACGTCGAGACGCCGCGACAACCCGGCCAGGCGTCGGTCCAACCGTCCGGTGCACAAATTGGCCAGCGCCGGCGAGGTCGGAGCGCCCTGCGGCAAATGCGGAACGCGGAGCCGCATGCGATCTTCCGGCGCCACACCGGTGACGAAAGTCCGCGTTGTGGTAAGGCCGGTCAAGAGACGCGCGACGGCTGGCGGATAGCCGAGGCACCGGAACAGGGCATGGACCCGTCGGGCCGGGATCGACTGGAAGAACCGGCGAAGGTCCATAGTGAGCACGACCTCCTCGCCGGCGTGCCTCGCCGCCCCGTCGATCACCGAGCGGCCTTTCGCATAGGCGGTGGCAGCGGCGTGTGGCGCAACCCGATCGAGGATCTCGGTCAGGATCTCACGCTGGATTGCCCGCAAGCGGCGCTTCGGCGCCTCGATCAACCGACAGCCTCCGCCAGCCTTCCCGATCGAGGCAACATGGTAATGCCGACGCGTTGCCTCGCGCCGGCGCGCAACGCGGCCGTCGGTGTCGGCAAGCCAGATCAGTTCGGGCAAGGTGAGAGAGAGGCTCTCGGCCATCGCGCGCGGCGTCGGCCAATCGGGCAGATCAAGGCCGGCGAAAGCGGGAGTCGGCGCCATCATCGGTGGGTCGCCAACAACAACCTCCGGCGGCGCATCACCGCGCAGCCACGCCGACCCGACGAGCGCTACGAAACCAACGTCGTTCCTGAGAATCTCGTCGAGCGCTTCCTTCGGCGGCGAATAGCGCATTGGCCAACGGGCGCCGACATGCTCGCCGAGCCTCCAGGCCACGTGATCCGCTCCCGGGCCAAGATAAGCGACGATGGCGCGCCGCATCGCGTTCGCCTCGACCGGCGTTCCTTCAATGGCCGCCGCGATATGTCTGGCCACAGTTCTCAGATAGGGTGCTGGAACGTAGGGCAGTGTGACAATCGGGTCGGGCGAATCCTCCTCCGTGTCGGGCTCTCGACTATCCGCCACTGTCACCAACGCCATGTCTGGTCGCACCGGTCGCGCGATGCTGGCGACGGCGCCAACCCACTCTCTGTGACGCGAGGCGAGACGTCGCCAAAGGCGACCGGCCACCTTGCCGTGCAACGCTCAGGCTTAGATCGCGCCGGGGTAACCCCGGCCTCGGAGGAGAAACGAACCCCCGCCGAACTTGACGCCGTCGCCAATGAGACCGTTGCCCAGGAGGCACCGGAATGCAAGGGCCACCAATGCGTGAACATGCGGCCTGTCAACGTCTCCTTCTGAGGCCCTGAGCAGACCTCGGCAAACCAACCAAGGCCCGGTGCAAGCGCGTGCACGACCGGCATGGGGTCAGCGGGATAGTCCATGTCACCCGGGAACGGCCGGAGAGGGCGGGTTGCAGCCGCGGATATGGACGGCGTCAGTCCCCCGCGATGGTCATGCCGTCGATGCGCAGCGTCGGCGCGTTGGTGGCGTAGCGGAACACCAGGTCGTCGGCCGGGGTCAGGTTGGCGAACATCTGCTTCAAGTTGCCGGCGACGGTGATCTCGCTCACCGGATAGGCCAGCTCCCCGTTCTCGATCCAGAAGCCGGCGGCGCCCCGGCTGTAGTCGCCGGTGACGCCGTTGACGCCCATGCCGATCAGCTCGGTGATGTAGAGTCCGCGCTCGATGCCGCCGATCAGCGCGTCGCGGCTGATCTGCCCCGGCTCCATCCACAGGTTGGTCGCCGTCGGCGAAGGTGGCGACGAGACGCCGCGACCGGCGTTGCCGGTGGACTTCAGACCCAATTGGCGGGCGGAACGCAGGTCGAGCAGCCAGGTGGTCAGCCGGCCCCTGTCGACGATCGCCTTGCGCCGGGTCGGCAAGCCCTCGCCGTCGAACGGCCGGGACGCCTGTCCGCGGACGCGGTGCGGATCCTCGACGATGGTGACGCCCTCGGCGAACACCATCGTGTCGAGCCGGTCCTTCAGGAAGCTCGTCCCGCGGGTGATGGCGGCGCCGGAAATGGCGCCGGACAGATGGCCGATCAGGCCGCCGGACACCCGCGGGTCGAACACCACCGGCACCTGGCACGATTTCACCTTGCGCGGCCCGAGCCGCCGGACCGCCTTCGCGCCTGCCTGCCGGCCAAGTTCGGCCGGGTCGGCCAGGTCCTCGGCGAAGACGGCGACGCTGTAGTCGTAGTCGCGCTCCATGCCGGTGCCCTCGCCGGCCAGCACCGAGACGCTGATCGAATGATAGGTCCGCGCATAGCTGCCGGCGAAGCCGTTGCTGGCGGCGAGCGCGATCGCCGACCGGCTCCAGCCGGCCTCCGCGCCTTCGGAATTGGTGACCCCGGCGACTGCCAGCGCCGCTTCCTCGGCCGCCTGGGCGCGCGCGATCAGGGCGTCGGGGCCCGGCTCCATCGGATCGTCGATGGCGAGGTCGGGAAAGGCGGTCGCGATCATGTCCGGGTCGGCGAGCCCGCTGTGCGGGTCCTCCGGCACCACGCGCGCCATCGCCACCGCCCGCTCGGCGAGGTCGCGCAGCGCCTGCGGCTTGCGGTCGGTGGTCGACACCATCGCCTGGCGGCGGCCGACGAAGACCCTGAGCCCGATGTCGGCATCCTCCGACCGCTCCAGCCGCTCGGTCTTGCCGAGCCGCCAGGCATGGCTGACCGAGGCGCCGTCCATCGCCACCGCATCGGCCGAGTCCGCGCCTGCCTGCTGCGCCGCCGCGATCAGGTCCTGCAACAGGTTCAGCACGTCCGGTTGGGTCATCGCGGATCCTTGGCTCGGGTGGGTCGCGGCAGAAGGGGGACCGTCATGGCCGGCGGGGTAGCAACAGGGGGCCGGCCATGACGGGAGGTTCAGGCAGCCGACAGGTCGGCGGCCTGGTAGCGGATGGCGCGGTTGGCGGCGCTGATCACCGCGCGCAGGGTCGCGGCGACGATGCTCTTGTCGCGGCCGACGCCGAACAGGCTGTTCTCGCGGCCGAGGTTGAGCTCGACATAAGCCACCGCCTCGGCATCGGCTCCGGCGCCGACCGCGTGCTCGCGGTAGTCGGCGACCTTCAGGCTGAGCCCGAAGGCCCGGTTCAGCGCGTCGACGAAGGCGTCGACCGGCCCGGTCCCGTGGCCCGTGATCGGCCGCAACTCGCCGTCGATGCGCACGCTCGCCTCCAGCCGCCGCTTGTCGCCGCCGCTGCCCTCGGGGACGGTGCGGTATTCGACGAACTGCAGCGGGCCGTTCTCGGCAAGGTACTCGTCGCGGAAGGCCTGGTAGATCGCCTCGGCCGGCTGCTCCTCCTCGGTCTCGTCGGCGATCCGCTGGATCACCTGGCTGAACTCGACCTGCAGCCGCCGCGGCAGGGTCAGCCCGTAGTCGGTCTCCAGGATATAGGCGATGCCGCCCTTGCCGGACTGGCTGTTGATCCGGATCACCGCCTCGTAGGAGCGCCCGATGTCTTTCGGATCGATCGGCAGGTAGGGAACCTCCCAGATGCCGGTGTTGGATTTCTCCTGCGCGGCGAACCCCTTCTTGATCGCGTCCTGGTGCGACCCGGAAAAGGCGGTGAACACCAGCTCGCCGCCATAGGGATGGCGCGGATGCACCGGCAGCCGGTTGCAATGCTCGGCGGTGCGGACCAAGGCGTTGATATCCGACATGTCGAGCTTCGGGTCGACGCCCTGGGTCAGCATGTTGAGCGCCAAGGTCACCACGTCGACATTGCCGGTGCGCTCGCCGTTGCCGAACAGGGTGGCCTCCACCCGCTCGGCGCCGGCCATCAGGCCCAGCTCGCAGGCGGCGACCCCGGTGCCGCGGTCGTTGTGCGGGTGCAGGCTCATGATGATCCGCGCGCGGTCGCGGAAGTTGCGCAGGAACCACTCGATCTGGTCGGCGTAGATGTTCGGCGTCGACATCTCGACGGTCGCCGGCAGGTTGATGATCGTCCGGTTGGCGGCGCTGGCCTGCCAGACGTCGCAGACGGCCTCGCAGATCTCGACGGCGAACGGCAGCTCGGTGCCGGTGAAGCTCTCCGGGGAATACTGGAAGCGCCACTGGGTTTCCGGCGCGGCCTCCGCCTCCTCCAGCACCCATTGCGCACCCTTGACCGCGATGTCGATGATGCCGGCTTCGTCGAGCCCGAACACCACCCGGCGCTGGACGGTGGAGGTGGAGTTGTAGAGGTGGACGATCGCCCGCTTCGCGCCCTTCAGCGCCTCGTAGGTACGGCGGATCAGCGGCTCGCGCGCCTGGGTCAGCACCTGGACGGTGACGTCGTCCGGGATCATGTCCTGCTCGATCAGTTCGCGGGCGAAGTCGAAATCGGTCTGCGAGGCGGCCGGGAAGCCGATCTCGATCTCCTTGAATCCCATCTGGACCAGGGTGCGGAACATCCGCCGCTTGCGCTCCGGCCCCATCGGCTCGATCAGCGCCTGGTTGCCGTCGCGCAAGTCGACCGAGCACCACACCGGCGGGCTGGCGATGGTGGCGTTCGGCCAGGTCCGGTCGGGAAGCTCGATCGGCGGAAACTGCCGGTATTTTCGCACGCTGTCCTGAAATGGAGTCGGCATGGTCTTGATCCTTCGCTGGCGCGCGGGACTTGGCCCGAGGGCTCGCGGAAATCCGCGCGCTTTATACACAATATTCGGTTAACGGACCCGGAAATACGGCCGCCGGCGTGTCAGGGCCGGCGACCGCCGGGCAGTCGTTCGCGAAGGATGCCGCATGCATGCGGCATGGCGCTGTGCCGTTGCACGAGTGTCGCCTGGACGATCTGGACCACGGGATGTCTCGGAGGTGCAGTGAGCGGTCTGGATGAGGTGCGGCCCGCATGCGCGCGCCTGGTCCGGCGGAGTCAGTCCACCGGGCGGGTAAGTCGCAGCAGCAGGTCCAGAACGAGGCTCATGGTCGCATGAGTAACGGCTTCGGCCGCCGCGAGTCAATGTCGACGACCGGGCCTGAGCGATATCCGGATACTTATCGCCAGAACGAGGTATAACAATCTTCGTTCCGGAATATGTGGACCGTCGTCATGATATTCGGCATTCCGACGCTTTCGGAGGCAGACCACCTGGTGCTCGATCTCATCGATCAGCAGCAGCGACAGCTCGGTCATCAGGTCGGCCACGCGCCCCTGAGATGGAGCGGCCTCTTGCGCCGGAACGCCTTCGCGAGGGCCATCCAGGGCTCCAACAGCATCGAGGGCATCAACGCGACGGTCGACGAAGCGGCAGCGGTGATCGATGACGACCGTCCGGATAGTCTGGCGGAGGAGGCGTTTCGGGCCATCGTCGGCTATCGCAATGCGATGACCTATGTCCTCCAGATTCACGACGATCCCCGTTTCGACCTGAACACGCAGTTCATCAAGAGCCTGCACTTCATGATCATGGGCCATGACCTGGCCAAGCTGCCCGGGCAGTGGCGGCCCGCCCGGGTGCTCGTCGTGCACGAGCAGACGGGCGAGGTTGTGTACGAAGGGCCTGACTCGGAGCTGGTACCTCCCCTCATGGAGCTGTTGGTCAGCCAAGTCGAGGAGTCAGGCATGATCCATCCGATCGTGCGGGGCGCGATGGCGCATCTCAATCTGGCGATGATCCATCCGTTCCGGGATGGCAACGGTCGCATGGCCCGTGTCCTGCAAACCGTCGTCCTGGCGCGGGTGGGCTTGCTCGCGCCGGTTCTCTGCAGCATCGAGGAATGGCTTGGGCGCAATACCGGCGCCTATTACGAGGTCCTGGCCGCCGTCGGCGGCGGCGCCTGGGCCCCGTCCCGCGATGCGTCTCCCTGGATGCGGTTCTGCCTGAAGGCGCATTACCAGCAGGCTGCGCTCCACCTTCAGCGTAACCGCGAGATGGGCGAGATGTGGGATCTGGCCCATGAGCTGATCGCGAAGCAGAAGCTGCCAGAACGAACCGAGACGGCCATCGTCGCGGCCGCCTTCGGATTCAGCGTCCGCAACCAGCCATACCGTCGCGAGCATGGGATTTCGGACGCGGCCGCCGGCCGGGACCTGAAGCGGCTGTGCGAGGCAGGGCTGCTTGTGCCGGTGGGCGCGAAGCGCGGCCGCTTCTATCGTGCCACCGACCATCTGCGGCAGCTTCGCGAGTCGGTGCGCGAGCGGAAGCTGCCGGCCGATCCCTATGACCTGATCGGGCAGCCACGGCTGCCCGGCATCCGCTGAGCTGCGGGCTCAGCCCTCCCGGCGCCAAGTGGTGCCGGCGGGGCCGTCCTCGAGCGCGATCCCATCGGCGGCGAGCGCGTCCCGGATGCGGTCGGCCTCGGCGAAGTCCCGCGCCTTGCGGGCCGCGGTGCGGGCGGCGATCCGGGCCTCGATGCCGGCGGCCTCGTCGCCGGCGGTGCCGCGCTGGAACCAGCGCGCCGGGCCGCCGGCGAGGAAGCCAAGCAGGCCGGCATTGGCGCGGAACGCCAGCCCGAGTTCCATCGCCTCATAGGCGGTGGTGCCCAGGATGCGCGACGCCTGCTGGTCGAGCACGCTCAGCGCCAGCGGCGTGTTCAGGTCGTCCAGCATCGCGTCGCGGAACGCCGTTTCCTCGCCGAGGCCGAGGATCGCGCCATCCTGCTCGTCGCCCGCGCCGCAATGCTCTAGCGCCCGGTACCAGCGGTCCAGGCGGGCGGTCGCCGCCCCGATGCCGTCGCGGGTGAAATCCAGCGGCTGGCGGTAGTGGCTGGCGAGCAGGGTAAGCCGCAGCGCCTCGCCGGGAAATTCCTGCAGCAGGTCGTGCACGGTGTAGAAGTTGCCTGCCGACTTGGCCATCTTCTCGCCCTCGGCGAGCAGGAAGCCGTTGTGCAGCCAGACCCGGGCGAACGCGGCATCGGGATGGGCGCAGCGGCTCTGGGCGATCTCGTTCTCGTGGTGGGGGAAGATCAGGTCCTGGCCGCCGCCGTGGATGTCGAAGCTCTTGCCCAGATATCTCTCGCTCATCGCCGAGCATTCCAGGTGCCAGCCGGGCCGGCCGCGGCCCCAGGGGCTCGGCCAGCCGGGCTGCTCGTCGCTCGACGGCTTCCACAGCACGAAATCGGCCGGGTCGCGCTTGTAGGGCGCCACTTCGACCCGGGCGCCGGCGATCAACTCGTCGCGGTTGCGTCCGGACAACCGTCCATAGTCGGCCATGCTCGGCACCGAGAACAGCACATGGCCCTGCGCCGCATAGGCATGGCCGCGGGCGATCAGGGTCTCGATCATCGCCAGCATCTCGGGCAGGTGCTCGGTCGCCCGCGGCGTCACGTCCGGCCGCAGCACGCCCAGGGCCGCCATGTCGGCGAAATACTGTGCCTCGGTGCGGCTGGTGAGCTGGTCGATCGGCTCGCCGCTCTCGGCCGCCCGCGCGATGATCTTGTCGTCGATGTCGGTGATGTTGCTGACATAGGTGACGTGTTCGGCCCCGTAGAGGTGGCGCAGCAACCGGTTCAGCACGTCGAACACCACCGCCGGGCGGGCGTTGCCGATATGGGCGTAGTCGTAGACGGTCGGCCCGCAGACATAGATGCGGACATTGGTCGGGTCGATCGGCTCGAACGGTGCCTTGGCCCGGGTGAGCGTGTTGTGCAGGAGCAGGGTCATGACGTGGTTCTACCGGCGGATGCGCGTGCCGTCATCCCCCGGCGTGGATGCCGCCGTCGGGGCCGCCGTCGCCCGGCGCGCCGGCGCACAGCCGGTGCAGCGCGTCGGCCTGGAGCCGGTAGTAGACCTTGTTCGGCACCCGCTGTGCGCCGAGCCGGTCGTACAGGCGCAGCGCACCCTGGTTCTCCGTCTCCGCCGACCAGTCGAAGCGGACGCAGCCGCGGCGCAGCGCCTCGGCCGCCAGGAAGCGGATCATGGCCTCGCCGATGCCCGAGGAGCGGGCCTCGCCGGTGACGAAGAGGTCCTTCATGAACAATGCCCCGCCCAGGTCCGGGGCGGGGTAGAGCACGGCGAAGGTCGCATAGCCGAGCCCGACGCCGTCGCGTTCCGCCAGCGCGATCTCGCAGCCGGACCCCGGGGCGAGAACATGGTCGCGGACATGCGCTGCGGTGGCCGCGTACGAGGGCGCCGCAGCGCCCCAGTAGTGCGCATCGGTAGCATGGAACAGGTCGGTAACGGTCGCCGCATCATCGCCGCCGGCGAGGCGGATTCGCAAAGTGGACATGGGGACAGCCTGTCTGCCGGGATCGCCAGTCCCGCACCTTGGATCGCATGCCGCGCCGGCACAAGCCGGCAGGCCGCTCCCCAGCGCCACCCTGCCTCCGCCGCTACAGCGGCGGCAGGGTGCGCAGGTAGGCGACGATCGCGTCCACGTCGGCGTCGGTCATCCTGGCGTAGTAGCTGATCGGCATCGGCGGCATCACATGGCTGCCGTCGGGGCGAACCCCCGTGACGATGATCGTCTTCAGCTCAGCGTCGCTGTAGTGGCCGATGCCGGTCGGGGTGATGTTGGGGGCGACGCTGACGCCCCAGGGCCCGTGGAAGTTGAGGCCGCCGGCGCCCAGCGCGTTCACCACGTCGGGGGCGCCGGTCTCGCCGGGCGTCGAGTGGCAGGAGATGCAGTGGCCCATCGGCCCGGCGAGATATTCCCCGTAGGCGACCTGGTCCGAGCGGTCCACGTCCGGGACGGAGCCGAGCGGCGGCCCATAGGCCGGCGGCAGCGGGAACGGGTAGTCCGACCGCGGCACCGCATTGTCCACCGGCTCCAGCGACCGCAGATAGGCGATGATCGCGGCCACGTCGCTGTCGGAGAGCCCGTGATAGACCTCGAACGGCATCGGCGGGCCGATCAGCGAGCCGTCGGGGCGCAGGCCTTCGCGGATCCCCACCACCAGCTCCGCGTCGGTCCAGCCGCCGATGCCGGTCTCCACGTCAGGCGTGATGTTGGCGGAAACGGCGGTGAACGCCGGCTCCTCGATCAGCAG
>JBHJOG010000220.1:0-6267 GCA_050329975.1 Alphaproteobacteria bacterium
TTTGAGGTGTGGGACAAGGCCCGGACTTGGTTCGCCGAAACCGAGGGCCTGAACCTCGACCGCAAGCAGGCGGTACTGGCCGTGATCGAGGCCTGTGCGGCGGCCGCACGCAGGTCGGCCGCCAGGCCGGGTCCCGTCGGCGCCCGCGCCTGAACATGGACATATGCGGATCGCGTCGCGTCCCGGGCGGACCGGCGCGATCGATGGAGACTGACATGGCCGCAGAGCCACGCCGATACTACGTCACGACCCCGATCTACTACGTCAACGACGTGCCGCACATCGGGCACGCCTACACCACGCTCGCCTGCGATGCGTTGGCACGATTCAAGCGGCTGGACGGCTATACCGTCATGTTCCTGACCGGCACCGACGAGCATGGCCAGAAAATCGAGAAGTCGGCGCAGGCGGCTGGCATCGCACCTCAGGCCTTCACCGACCGTGTATCGAAGAACTTCAAGGATCTGGCCGCGATCCTGAATGTGAGCAACGATGACTTCATCCGCACGACCGAGCCGCGGCATCTGGCGAGCTGCCAGGCGATCTGGCGGGCGTTGGAAGCCAATGGCGACATCTACCTCGATACCTATGCCGGCTGGTATGCGGTGCGCGACGAGGCCTTTTATGCAGAGAGCGAGACCCTCGTCGGCCCCGACGACACCCGCCGGGCACCGAGCGGGGCCGAGGTGGAGTGGGTCGAGGAGCCGACCTATTTCTTCCGCCTGTCCGCCTGGCAGGACCGGCTGCTGGCCTTTTACGAGGCCAACCCCGACTTCATCGCGCCGGACGCCCGCCGCAACGAAGTGATCAGCTTCGTCCGCAGCGGGCTGAAGGATCTCTCGGTGTCGCGGACCAGCTTCAAATGGGGCGTGCCGGTGCCGGGCGACGACGACCACGTGATGTACGTGTGGCTGGATGCGCTCACCAACTACATCACCGCCGCCGGCTATCCGGATAGGGCGGCGGAGAGCTACCGGACATTCTGGCCGGCCGACCTGCACATGGTCGGCAAGGACATCCTGCGCTTCCATGCCGTCTACTGGCCGGCGTTCCTGATGGCCGCTGGCCTGGAGCTGCCACGGCGCGTCTTCGCCCACGGCTGGTGGACCATCGAGGGTCAGAAGATGTCGAAGTCGCTTGGCAACGTCGTCGATCCGGTGACCCTGGTCGAGGAGTTCGGGCTCGACCCGGTGCGCTATTTTCTGCTGCGGGAGGTGCCGTTCGGCAATGACGGCGACTTCTCGCAGCGGGCGATGATCGGCCGGATGAACAGCGATCTTGCCAATGACCTGGGCAACCTGGCGCAGCGGGTGCTGTCGATGATCGCCAAGAACTGCAACGGCGTGCTGCCGACCCACGGCGCCTTCACCGCTGAGGACGACGCGCTTCTGATCCGCTGCGACGACCTCTTGTCAAGAGTGCGCGCCGCTTTCGAGGTACAGGCGTTCCACCGGGCGCTCGAACTCATCTTCGAGGTGGTCGGCGAAGCCAACCGCTATGTGGACGCCCAGGCGCCCTGGGCGCTGCGAAGGACCGATCCGGACCGGATGGCGACCGTGCTCTACGTCCTGGCAGAAACGATCCGAAACATCGCGCTGCTTTGCCAGCCGGTGATGCCGGATTCGGCACGCCGGATTCTCGATTTGCTAACTATATCAATGGACGATCGAGACTTCAGCCGCTGCGGCGCCAACGGCCGGCTCGAACCCGGCGTCGCCCTGCCGGCGCCCGTGCCGATCTTCCCGCGCTATGTGGTGGAGGACGCGGCGCAATAGACGGACAAGGGATGCTGATCGACAGCCATTGCCACCTCGACTATTTCGGCGACGAAGCCGACGCGGTGGTCGCGCGGGCGCGAGCCGCCGGTGTCACCGGCATGGTCACGATCGGCACCCGGCTTCGTGAGTTTGCCAAGGTGCGCGATATCGCGGCGCGCCATGCCGACGTGGTCTGCACGGTGGGCGTTCATCCGCACGAGGCGGGAGAGGAGGGGGCCGAGGCGACCGTGGACCGTCTGGTCGCGCTCGCCGGCGATCCCAACGTGGTCGGTATTGGCGAGACCGGGCTCGACTACTTCTATGAACACAGCGCGCGGGCCGACCAGATCTCGGCCTTCCGGTGTCATATCGCGGCGGCGCAGCGGACAGGGCTGCCGCTGATCGTTCATACCCGCGACGCCGACGACGACACCGCGCGCATTCTCGCCGAACACCACGCCGACGTGCCGTTCGAGGGCGTCATTCATTGCTTCAGCAGCGGCCGTCAACTGGCAGAATCGGCGATGGAAATCGGCTTTGCGATCTCCATATCCGGTATCGTGACCTTCAAGAGGGCGGATGAGCTGCGCGCGGTGATCCGCGACGTCGTTCCGCTGGGCCGGATGCTGGTCGAGACCGATTCTCCTTACCTGGCGCCGGTCCCGCATCGGGGCAAGCGCAACGAACCGGCATTCGTTCCCAATGTAGCGGCCGCCGTCGCCGATCTGAAAAATCTGCCAATAGAGGAAGTTATGGCGATAACCTCGCGTAATGCCGCGGCGTTGTTCGCGCGGGCGCCATTCGCGGCCGTCATGGCTGCGGCGCGCTGATGCAGGTCACCCTCCTTGGCTGCGGCGGGTCGAGCGGAGTGCCGATGGCAACCGGCGACTGGGGCGCCTGTGATCCGCGCAACCCGCGCAATCGGCGGCGCCGTGTCTCGATCCTGCTTGAATCGCCCGGCGGCACCAGGGTTCTGGTCGATGCCTCGCCGGACCTGCGTGAACAGTTGCTCTCGGTCGGCGGGGTCGGACACCTCGACGCCGTGCTGTTTACCCATGCCCACGCCGACCACTGCCACGGCATCGACGACCTCCGGGCGCTGACCTACGGCGGGATGCCGATGGCGGCGATCGGCGATGCAGAGACGATGAGGGTCCTGCGCCACCGCTTCGGCTACGGGTTCATCGAGGTCGCCGGCCTCGACGCCTACGGCCCACGCCTCAGTGGTGCCGAGATCGCGGGCCCGTTCTGCATCGGCGACATCGAGATCAGCGCGTTCAGGCAAAGTCATGGCCCGAAGCACACCCTGGGCTACAGATTCGGCCCGGTGGCATATTCGACCGACGTCAACGCACTCGATGAAACCGCCTTCAGAGCCCTGGAGGGGGTGGACGTCTGGATCGTCGATTGCCTGCGCATGGAGCCGCACCCGACCCATTCCCATTTCGCCCAGACGCTCGGCTGGATCGACCGGGTGAAGCCACGACGCGCGATCCTGACCCATATGAACCAGTCGCTGGACTACGACGTGATCGCCTCGCTGTGCCCGCCGGGGGTCGAGCCGGGTTTCGACGGATTGGTGGTCCACGCCGAGAGCCCTCATGGCGTAGGGAATCGGCGAGCCAGGCTCGTGGAGCAGCGTGAGCGGGTCCACGCCTGACCCGCGCCTCGTTTCTCGACGCGAACCTCGCGCCGCATTGCTGGATCGATTAAGCTCGCGGACCGAGGCGGTGGGGGCGAACCCGTGATCAAGGTCATCTGGTTTCTGAAGCGAGCAGAGACCCTGGAGCTTGATGAGTTCCAGCACTGGTGGGCGCACATCCACGCGCCGCAGATCGCTGCAGCCCAGGGTGCGTACCTGAGGCGGTACACCGTGAATCTCCGGCGGATCGACGATCCTCTGGTCGGCAGGCCCGCCGACGACTTCGACTGGGATGGCGCCGCCGAACAATGGTTCGAGACCGAGGCCGACTTCAACGCCGCCCAGGGCGCTCCGGGCATGGCCGATATCAACGCCGACACCGGAAGGCACGTCAGCCGGGTGGCCCGGATGGTCGTGAGCGAGAACCTGATTGCGCTAGGGTAACGCTTCCACACCATTATTATTTTTCCATAATATAAATTATGCGACTGCTGCGTTGGCCGGATTCAGCGAGCTGAGCGGCTTGGCGCCGCGACGCCCGGCCTTCCCCACTGGACAGAGCCTGCTGGCTGAGTCATGTCCCGCGATGGCGCCTCAAGGAGACTCCGGCCATGCACCTCACCGACTTCAAGGTTCTGAGCTTCGACTGCTACGGGACGCTGATCGACTGGGAAAGCGGCATGATCGCCGGCCTGAAACCGCTGACCGACCGGCTGTCGCCCGCGCTCACCCGCGACCAGGTGCTGGAGGCGCACGCGTATCACGAATCTGCCGCCCAGCGCTGCACGCCGGCCAAGCCCTACAGCCACCTTCTGGCAGTGGTCTACAAACGTCTGGCCGAGGAATGGAGTCTAGGCGTCAGTTGGGCCGACTGTCTCGCTTACGGGCGGACCATCGCCGACTGGCCGGCTTTTCCCGACAGCGCCGACGCACTCGGCTATCTGAAGCGCCACTACCGGCTGGTGATCCTCTCCAACGTCGACAACGAGAGCTTCGCCGCCAGCAATGCCAAGCTTCAGGTCGCCTTCGATGCGGTCTATACGGCCGAGGACATCGGCTCCTATAAGCCTTCGCCGCGAAACTTCGACTACATGCTCGAGAACCTGTCCCGGCTCGGGCTGACCAAGAACGTGATCCTGCACACCGCCGAGAGCATGTTCCATGACCACGCGCCGGCCAACGCCTGCGGGCTGGCCTCGTGCCGGATCTACCGGCGCCACGGTCAGCAGGGTTTCGGTGCGACGATGCAGCCCGAGGCCATGCCCCACTCTGATTTTGTTTTCAACAGTATGGCCGATCTTGTGAGTGCACATCAGGAAGAAACCGGCAGCTGAGGAGTTCCCCGATGGCGACCAACATCGAGCGGCTGCTGACGATCATGGCGCAGCTGCGCGATCCCGACACCGGCTGTCCGTGGGACGTAAAGCAGAGCTTCGCGACCATCGCGCCCTACACCATCGAGGAAGCTTATGAGGTCGCCGACGCCATCGCGCGGGAGGACCATGCGGATCTGAAGGGCGAGCTCGGCGACCTGCTCTTGCAGGTGGTGTTCCATGCGCGAATGGCCGAGGAGGCCGGGCTGTTCGATTTCGACGCAGTCGCGGGCGCCATCGCCGACAAGATGGTCAGTCGCCACCCCCACGTGTTCGGCGCTGAGGACAAGCGCGACGCGGCGGCGCAGACCCGGTCCTGGGAGGCGCAGAAGGCCGAGGAGCGTGCGGCGCGAGCGCGGGCAGCCGGCGGCCCGCCCGCCTCGGTGCTGGCGGATGTCGCCCTCTCCCTCCCCGCCCTGATGCGCGCCGAGAAGCTGCAGAAGCGCGCCGCCCGGGTCGGCTTCGACTGGACCGAGCCGGAGCCGGTGTTCGGAAAGATCCTGGAAGAGGTCGCAGAGCTGCGCACCGAGTTCGAGGCCGGCGGCGACCGGGACCGCCTGGAGGACGAACTCGGCGATGTGCTGTTCACCGTGGCCAATCTCGCGCGCTTCCTGAAGGTCGATCCGGAGGTCGCCCTCCGGCGCACCAACGACAAGTTCGCGCGCCGATTCCGTGCGATCGAGGCCGGCCTAACCGCTGAAGGGCTCGACTTTGCCGATGTCGACCTCGAGGAGATGGAGCGACGCTGGGTGGCAGCCAAACTGGCCGAACGCGCTTAGCAACAACTGAAACACTCTACCGTCGCGCCAAGACATCCGGCTGAAACGGGGCGCTCCCATCTTGCTGGCCAAGGACAAGGGTCCGGCACGCAATCTTGACTGGAGCACATCATGGCCACGTTGTTCGGCAGGTCGACCAACGACATCATCTTCGGAGACGCAGGTGACGACTACATCTACGGGCTGAGCGGCGACGACAAGCTCTTCGGCGGCCTCGGCAATGACAGGCTGTTCGGTGGCCTCGGCAATGACCGGCTCTACGGTGGGCATGGCAACGACACGCTCTACGGCGAGGACGGGGACGACCTCCTCGACGGCGGCGGCGACAACGATCTGCTGTACGGCGGCTCCGGGCACGACACCCTCTATGGCGGTGACGGCAACGACATCCTCGAAGGCGAGGCCGGCAACGACATGCTCTGGGGCGGAGACGGGGACGACACGCTGCGCGGTGGCATCGGCAACGACAAGCTCTACGGCGAGCGTGGCAACGACTATCTCGACGGCGGCGCCGGTAACGACACCATGGACGGCGGCGACGGCGACGACATGATCTTCGGCGGCGACGGGGACGACGTGATCAAGGGCGGCGCGGGAAAGGACATCATCATGGCCGGTCCCGGCAACGACGGCATCAGCGGCGGCGACGGCAACGACACCATCGACGGCGGCTTTGGCAACGACATCATCCATGGCGACGCCGGCAACGACAAGAT
>JBHJOG010000221.1:0-6512 GCA_050329975.1 Alphaproteobacteria bacterium
CATGCTGGAGGCCGCCGCGCGCGGGATCGATACGCTGCTCATCGCGCCCACCGGTGGCGGCAAGACCCTGGCCGGCTTTCTGCCGAGCCTGATCGATCTCGCCCGGGACCCGACGCCCAGGCTGCACACGCTCTACGTCTCGCCGCTGAAGGCGCTCACCACCGACATCGCGCGCAATCTGGCGACACCGATCGAGGAGATGGCGCTGCCGGTGAGCTTTGCCGTGCGCACCGGCGACACCCCGGCCAATCGCCGCAAGCGCCAGCGCACTCATCCGCCGCACATCCTCCTGACCACCCCGGAATCGCTGGCGCTCCTGCTCAGCTACGCGGATGCGAGGGATTATTTCGCTGGCCTGCGCTCGGTCATTCTCGACGAGCTGCACAGTATCGCCGAGAGCAAGCGCGGGGCACTCCTGTCCCTCGGCATGGCGCGGCTACGCGGCCTCGCACCCGGGGCGCGTTTCGTGGGATTGTCGGCAACGGTCGCCGATCCCCCGCAGCTGCTGCGCTTCTTGACTCCGAGAGCCGAGCGATCCCGGATCGTCAAAGCCGATCCCGGTGCCGATCCCGCGATCGAGATCGAGCTGCCAGGCGGCCGCATGCCCTGGTCGGGGCACATCGCGCTCTATGCGGCGGAGGCCGTCTATGCGCGGATCCTGGCGGTCCGGACGGCGCTGGTCTTCGCCAACGCCCGAGCCCAGGCGGAGCTCTTCTTCGCGGCGCTCTGGCGGGTCAACGACGCCAATCTCGCGATCGCCCTGCATCACGGCAGCCTGGCCGTCGACCAGCGGCGCAAGGTCGAGGCCGCGATGGCCGCCGGTCTTCTGCGCGCCGTGGTGGCGACCGCTTCCCTCGACCTGGGCATCGACTGGGCGGACGTCGACCTGGTGATCCAGATCGGGGCGCCTAAGGGCGCCAGCCGGATGATCCAGCGGATCGGCCGCGCCGGTCATCGGCTCGATACGCCGTCGCGGGCGCTGCTGGTGCCGGCGAACCGGTTCGAGGTGCTGGAATGCCGGGCGGCACTGGAGGCGATCCGCGACAGCGAGCTCGATGGCGACCCGCCGGGCGCAGGGTCGCTCGACGTGCTGGCCCAGCACGTGCTCTGCCTCGCCTGCCAGGCGCCGTTCGATGCCGACCAGCTGTACCATGAGGTCCTGACCGCAACTCCCTATGCCACGCTGGCGCGCAAGGACTTCGACGACGTGGTCGCCTTCTGCGCCCATGGCGGCTACGCATTGGGCAGCTATGAACAGTGGCAGCGGCTGCGCCGTACGCCGGAGGGGCGCTGGCGGATCGCCTCCCCGCGCTATGCCCAGCGGCTGCGGATGAACATCGGCACCATCGTCGAGGCGCCGGTGATGATGGTGCGGCTGGTGAAGGGCAGCGGCAAGCGCGCACTGATGGCCGGCAAGGCGCTGGGGGAGATCGAGGACTATTTCGTCAACGGGCTGGTCGCCGGCGACACTTTCATGTTCGCTGGCCGGCTCCTGACCTTCCAGGGAATCCGCGAGAACGGCGTGATCGCCTCCCCCGCCATTGGTGGCGATTCGCCGAAGGTACCAGCCTATGCCGGCGGCCGTGTGCCGCTGACCACCAACCTGGCCGACCGGGTGCGGGCGCTGCTGGAGGACGCGCGGCGCTGGGGCGATCTGCCGGCCAATGTCGCCGAATGGCTGCGGATTCAGCAATGGCGCTCGGAGATGCCGCCGTCCAGGGGCCTCCTCGTCGAGAGCTTTCCCCGCGGCGACCGCGAGTATCTGGTGGCCTACACCTTTGAAGGCCGCAATGCCCACCAGACCCTTGGCTTCCTGCTCACCCGGCGCATGGAGCGGGCCGGCCTCGCGCCGCTCGGCTTCGTCGGCACGGATTACGTGATAGCCGTCTGGAGCCTGCGCCAGGCCACCGACATCGACGCGCTGTTCGACGAGGATATGCTTGGCGACGACCTGGAGGCGTGGATGGCGGAGTCCTCGCTGCTGAAGCGCACTTTCCGCAACACGGCCGTCATCGCCGGCCTGATCGAGCGCAAGGTGCCGGGGGCGGAGAAAACCGGCCGCCAGGTCACCTTCAGCGCCGACCTGATCTATGACGTGCTGCGCAAGCACGAGCCCGACCACATCCTGTTGCGCGCAACCCGCGCCGACGCGGCCAGGGGATATACGGATGTCACCCGGCTGGGCGCGATGCTGCGCCGGGTTAAGGGGAGGATCAGGTATCGCAGGTTGGACCGGGTCTCACCTTTGGCCGTGCCGGTGCTTCTCGAGGTCGGCCGGGAGTCGGTCTATGGCGGCACGGCCACCGACGACCTGCTGCACGAGGCGTCCGCCGATGCGCTGATCGCCGAGGCCCTGTCCGGCGGCGACCAGGCGGAGCTTGCGCTTTAGGATGCAGAAGCGATCCGCGTCTGCTACCGTGGATAGTCGATTCGCTTATTCGGGCCGTTCCCGGTTAAGGTTCTGGTAACCAGCGGAACCTAGGGTCGGTCGTGCAGCCGCTGGCAGCATCATGGCAGTCAGCGACCTCCATCCATCGCCGTGTCCTGACCTTCTGACCCGTGACAGTAATCAGTACCGCACCAGCAAGAGGCAGATGGCCGACCGGCGAGCTTTCGGCGGCCGACGCCCGACAATCGAACGCGCGCGGCGATGCAGCTCCGGGTCTCTCGCTGGAGATCCTGCGATCCGGCGCGGACATGATCGCGATCGATGCGGACTGGGCTGCACTGCACGCCGAGTGCCCGGACCGCAAGTTCTCGAACCACCCGTACTGGTGCCGCCGGATGTGGGAGCGGCTGGTGCGCCACCCTGGGCGTAGCCCGGTCCTCGTCGTCGGCAGAGTCGACGGCCGTTGCCGTTTGATCTGGCCGCTGGTGACCTATCGACAGAAATTTTGGCGGTTCTCCCAGCCGATGTCCGAAGATCTGTCCGACTTCGACGACATCCTGGTCGCACCGGCGCCGGATGCCGACCGGTGGCGACACTTGGCCTGGGAGTTCATGATCCAGGAGACGCGGCCAGACGTCGTGCTGTGCAGGCGTGTGCCCGCCCACTCCGGCCTCGACCGGCTGATCGGCGACGATCGCTGGCGCTGGGAGAAGCGGTCAGCGTCTCCCTTCATCGATTTTCGCAAGCACCCCGATTGGGACGACTACTACCACTCGCTTAGCAAGAAGACCCGCAGCACGATCCGGAACCGCCGCAACCGCCTCTCCCGCTTCGGCGAGGTTCGCATCGAGGAAGTCACCAACCCGCAGGCCGGCGCGAACCTGATCGACTGGATGTTCGAGCAGAAGCACAAGCGGCTTGGCACCCGCGCCCACAGCAAGCGCGAGAAAACCACCTGCGCGCACTTCGCCCAGGACATCCCGTTTCTCGCCGACGTGACCCGGCAGGCGTTCCTCGAGGGCCGAATGAGGGTGCTGCGCCTGTCTGCAGGCGGTGCCACCGTCGCCGTCATGACGGGCCTGATCACAGGCAACTCCATGATCGGCTGGCTCTACGCCTACAGTCCCAAGTTCATGTCTGGCGCCCCCGGTCGCATGATGTTTCTCGAAGGTCTGGCCTGGGCCAAGCGATCCAATCTCGACTTCGTCGACTTCATGCCGGATCCCGAACCGTACAAGGCCGAATGGACCCAAGACAGCTATCCGGTGCGCGACGTGCGGGTCGCGGTCACCCTTTGGGGCAAGCTGCTGGTGGCATGGTATCGGAGTCCGGTGCGCGATCTGCTCGTGCCGCTCTATATGCGGCTGCCCGCACCGGCCCAGTCGCTGATCCGGCGGCTGTCGAGCTAGGATCATCATCCATGGGCGGCAACGGCCGGACCTTCCGGTGACCGCGTCGGATATTGCGTTGCGGGCGGTCACCATCCGGGCGGATCTCGAGCAGATCGCCGGCGCATGGCTGGACCTCCACCTCGACAGCGAGCCACGCCGCTTCTGCCAGGATCCCTATTGGTGTTTGCGGATTTGGGACCGCCTGGAAGCGACGCCCGGGCGCCGGCCGGCGGTCGTCGTCGGGTGCGTCGAAGGCCGCATCCGGCTGATCTGGCCGCTCGTCACCTTCCGCAGCCGGCTGTGGCGCGTCACCCGCGGCCTGTCCGAGAACCTGGCCGACTATGACGACATCCTGGTGGCCGAGGCCGCCGAAGCAGACCGCTGGCGCCGGGCGGCCTGGGACTTCGCGATGGCGACGTTCCGGCCCGACATGATGATGTTCCGCCGCATCGCCGCGGGCTCAGGCCTGGACCGCGTGATCCCCGAAGGGCGCACGGCCTGGCAACGGCCCTCGATCTCGCTCTACGTGGACTTCCGCGGCGAAATGAGTTGGGACAGCTATTTCCGGACCATCAACAAGGCCACGCGCAAGTCGTGGCGGCGCGGCCGGAACTGGCTGTCGCGCTTCGGCGAAATCCGCTACGAGGCCATCGACGACCCGGCCATGGCAACCGACCTGATCGAGTGGATGCTGGCACGGAAGCACGAGCGCCTCGGCTCCCTCGCCCGAAGCAGCCGGGAGAAGACGGAGGCTGCGGCCTTTGCCCGGGATATCCCGTTCCTGCGCGAGGTCGCGCGCCACGCCGTTCGTACCAGCCAGATGACGGTCCTGCGGCTTTGCGCGGGGGAACACATGGTGGCAATCGACACGGTGCTTACCGGCGGCAGGCGCGCCGTCGGATGGCTGCACGCCTATGACCAGCGGTTCCTCCCGGCCGCGCCCGGCCATATCGTCTGCACCGAGTCCCTGGCCTGGGCGCGGGCCCAGGGCTACGACCTGTTCGACCTGATGCCGGAGCCCGAGCCATACAAGCGGCAATGGACTGACCGGAGCTATCCTGTCCGGGACGTGCGCGTGGCTGCCACCGGTTGGGGAAAGGTGCTGGTGACTTGGCATCGCAGCTCACTTCGCACCATAGCGCTGGGGCTGTACATGCGCGCGCCGCGCCCGATCCAGATCGCGATCCGCCGGCTGTTCCGCTGAACCCGCGCGACAACGGCGCGGTGACAAAAGGGAGGCCGGCCGCCCTTGCCCTTTGCCCCGAAATGACGATATGGAAGCGCGGGAGGCTGGTGCGGACGGAATCCTCGCCAACCCGGTCAGGTCCGGAAGGAAGCAGCCGCAACGAGTTCGTTCCGGGTCGTGCCGGTCTCCTGCTCTCCGTTCGCGCCGGCCGTTGCATCGTTGGATGGCGGCCTTGAATCAGGCGCCGGAACCGGCGGTAATGGCGCCTGGGCTTCAGACGACGATTCCAAGGGCAGCACGGGTTCCGATGAACGACGGCATCATCGACAGCGGCATCGCTCAACCGGGCCTGATTGACGATCCGGCGCCGCCCGGCGAGGGTGACGCCTACCGCGTGCTGGCGCGCAAGTACCGGCCGCAGTCCTTCGCCGAGCTGATGGGCCAGGAGGCGCTGGTCCGCACGCTGACCAACGCGATCTCAGCCGGCCGCGTCCACCATGCCTACATGCTGACCGGCGTGCGAGGCGTGGGCAAGACTACGACCGCCCGCGTCATCGCGCGCGCGCTCAACTGCATCGGGGTGGACGGCACCGGCGGGCCGACCCCCAGCCCCTGCGGCACCTGCGAGCATTGCGTCGCCATCGCCGAGGACCGCCATGTCGACGTGATGGAGATGGACGCGGCGTCGAACACCGGCGTCGATAACATCCGCGAGATCCTGGACGGCGTTCGCTACCGACCGGTGACGGCGCGGACCAGGGTCTACATCATCGATGAAGTCCACATGCTCTCGAAGAACGCGTTCAACGCGTTGCTGAAAACGCTGGAAGAGCCGCCCGAGCACGTCGTCTTCGTCTTCGCCACCACCGAGTTCCGCAAAGTCCCGATCACCGTCGTCTCCCGCTGCATGCGCTTCGACCTGCGCCGCATCGACGAACGCGTGATCGCCGCGCACCTCGCAAGGATCTGCGCCGCCGAGGGCCGGGAAGCCGACGAGGAGGCCCTGGCGCTGCTCGCGCGTGCCGGCGACGGCTCGATGCGCGACGCCCTGTCGCTCCTCGACCAGGGACTGGCAACCACCGGCGACGCTCTGCTCGACGGTCAGGCCGTTCGCGCCATGCTCGGTCTCGCCGACCGCAGCCAGGTGGCAGACCTGTTCGCCGCCCTGATGGACGGCAACGCGCCGGGGGCCCTGGCCCTGTTCGCCGACATGTACCGGGACGGAGCCGATCCGCTGGCGGTCAACCAGGATCTGCTCGAGGTCGTCCACTGGCTGAGTCGGCTGGCGGTCGCGCCCGACGCGGCGCGCGGCGACTCGGTCACCGAGGAGATGCGGGCGCGCGGCCAAGCGCTGGCGGATCGGCTGTCCGTTCCCAAGCTGACCCGGGCCTGGCAGATCCTGCTCAAGGGCATCGCCGAGATCCAGGCCGCCCCCAATGCCCGGATGGCGCTGGACATGATCCTGATCCGGCTGGCCTATGTCCGGGACCTGCCCGATCCGGGCGCGCTGGCTGCCCTGCTGGCGGGCGAGGCGCCAACCGGCGCT
>JBHJOG010000222.1:0-6876 GCA_050329975.1 Alphaproteobacteria bacterium
GGCGGCGACCGGGCCGACCATCGGCTCGCGCCGGGCCTGGCGGCCGCGCGGCGGGGCGGCCGGCTCCGTCGCCGGGTCGGGCGTCCGGGCGACCGCCACCGTCTTCCGGGTCGGCCGGAAGCTGCCGATGATCAGGCCCATGCAGGCCCAGGCCATGAAGCTGATAGCCACCGCGATCCCGAACCGCAGCGGCATCTCGGCCTGCGCCTGCGCCCAGTCGATATGCTCGGGCAGTTCGGCATATGGCACGCCCAGCCGATCCTGCAGCCGCACCGCATAGGCGACGCAGGCCCAGATCAGCGCCATCACGATCACCAGCCACAGCCGGCGGGCCAGCAGCCCGATAACGATGTAGCCTAACGACGCCAGGAGATCGCCGAACGTGACGATGACCTCCTTCAGAAACTCCTGCACGATCACCGAACTCCAAACCGTTGCGTCGCCGGCCTGTCATCTCCCGGGCGGCCTGCCCTCGCATGGGCCCGCCGCCCGCCGGTACAACTTCAAAAACGCCTCACCGTCAAGCAGAACCTCCGAGAGCTTGCGGTAGGCCGGGTGGCCGGCCAGGCCCCTGGCGCCGGTCACGAAGTCCAGCATCGAGTCGAGGTAGAAGCAGAACCGGTCGCCGAACCGTCCCAGTTCCGCCTGGATCGGAGTCGGGTTCAGGCCGGCGCGGGCAAACTCCTCCGCATTCTCCGCGATCGCGAGGCAGGCCGCAACGACCGCCTCGACATGCGCCTCGATCCGGCGGGCGAGCGCCAGCCGTTCGGCGCAAAGCGCCGCCAGCCGCTCCTCCCGCCCGGCGACGGCTGGTCCAGCTTGCGCGCCGGCCGCGTCGCCCAGGTCCGCCATCGCGTCCAGGTCGGCGGCAAGCACCGCCTGCCTGGCGAGCTGCCGGCGCAGCGCCGCGAGCGCGCGACCGGCAGCGGGGTCGCCGTCCCGGGCCGCGGCCTGCAGGGCGGATCGCTGCACCTCCAGCGTCACCAGCTCGGCAAAAGCCTGGTCGCGCGGATCGAGCGCGTTGGCGCTGGTAGCCGCCGCCGTCATGCTGCGCCTGCAAGGGCCGCGTCCGGCGCATCTGTTGCCTGTTCGTTCCCATCGCCCCAGCCGTTGCGCCGCGCCGCCTCGGCCAGCGTGCGCAGCACGAACGGGTCGAAGCGCAGTCCGCTCTCGCGCAGGAAATGCTCCAGCGGCGCACCGCCCAGTTCCGCGATGGCCGCCTCCACCAGCGCCATGTTGCCCGCATAGTCTGCGCCCCAGCGGGCGCGCAGGTACTGGTCGCCCTCCTCGGAAACCCGGTCGGTCGCGGCTGCCGGCCGGCTGTAGGGGTCGATCGCCGCGTTGAACCGGTCGACCAGCAACCGCGCCTCCTCCGGCGCCAGCCCCGCCTGCCGGAACCATCCCTGCACCACATTCAGCGCCGACCGGTGGTCCTCCAGCGGCACCGCCGGATCGAGCTGCGCCATCGACAGGTCGTACATCCGCATCCTCCGTTCAAAACAGCCTCTTCCCGCGCGGAAGAGGGTTGTCACCCATCTCAATGCCGTCCGAGCACTCCCTCCCCCGTGCCGAGGGAGGGCTCAATCGAGCCCGAAGCGGCGACGTGGGCGGACCGCAGCGTTCCGTGGGAGCGAGTTCCGCCCCGCGCCTATCGCCCGGCTACCACCAGTCCTCTTCCTTGCCGGCCCGGGCGACCTGGCCGACGACGTCGCCGGCGCCCTGCAGCAGCTCCCGCCCGGCTGCGCGCTCGGAGCGCCGCGCCTGATAGCGGTGCCCGCTCGCCGCCGCTTTGCCCTCGGCCTCGATCCGCCGCGCCGCCAGTTCGCCCTCGCCCGCCAGATCGGCCAGCACCTCCACCGGCGAGCCTTCGACGGTGATCCCGGCCGCGCCCAGCGACGCCCGGCGCTTGCCCAGCGCGCGCTGGGTCTCCCGGCGCCGGTCCACCGCATCGGCCGCCGCCTGCGCCCGCGCATGGTCCGCCTGCTGCCGGCTCCACGACGCGTCCTGCCGGCTGCTGGCGATGCCTTGCACCGTCTGCAGCGCGCCAAGGCCGGCCGCGATCAGATATTCCGCTCCACCCATCGGTCAGATCCTCACCCTTGCGTACAAATCCGCGTCGCGCCCATCCAGCCCGTAGGCCCGCATCCGGCCCTCGCGGGCGAAGCCCAGCATCCGCGCCCAGCGGTGGCCGGCGGCGAAGTCGCTGTCGACCGCGGTCTCGATCCGCCGCACCGCCTGCCGGTCGAGGAACGCCGCCACCGCCCGGTGGATGGGCACGAACCCGACCGGCGCCGGCGCTGCCAGCAGGGCCCAGGCATGGCCGCGCTGGGCCGACAGCATCACCACGCCCGCGCACCCGACCACCGCGCCGTCGGCCAGCCCGGCAAAGGCCGGCCCGGCCGCCGCCAGCATCTCCCCATAGCCCGGGGCGTCCAGCAGCGGCGCCAGCACCGCCTGCGCCGCCTGCAGCCGCAACGCGGCCAGGTGCGCTTCTTCCAGCGGAACGATCCTCATCGGTCCTGCGTCACCACCTGCGGCATCACCGCCACCACCGTCGCCGGCAGCGGATCGCGGCACTGGATCGTCACCCGGCCGGCGCTCTCGTAGCCGCCGGGCCAGGCCAGGTCGGCGTCGCCCGAGAACAGCCCCGGCGGGCTGTCCATCGGCGTCGACGGCGGCCGGAACAGGGTCTGCGGCACCGCGTCCAGGGCGCCCTCTCCCGGCCCGGCGAACAGGCCGAGCGAGCGGTGCAGGCGGATCGTGCAGCGGTGCAGCCGCTTGGTCTTGCCCTGGGCGGTGCCGGTGGCCGAGCCCGCCTCCAGGTTCATCGTCTCCAGGGTCGAGACATAGGCCAGCCCGACATGGACCACCGACGCCGGCCGCTCCAGCCCGATCGCGCCATCGGCGACCACCCGCTGCGGATGGGTCGCCCCGTCCGCCAGCACCGCCACCGGCTCGCCCTCCAGATGGTCGAGCCCGCTCACCACCGTCGCCGGCGCGCCCTGGTAGCTGGCGCCGCAATCGACATAGAACGCGTCGGCCGCCGGCATGTCGTCGGCCAGCGGCGCTGCCATCACCTCGATGGTGCGCGCCTCGCCGCCGTCGATGTGCCGGCGCACCACCAGCCACAGCTCGTCGCGGTCGCCGTCCGGCGCCGGGATGCAGGCGACGCTCTCGACCGCCGCCGGCGCCGTCCGTCCCGCATCCGCCCAGCCGCCCAGTTCGTGCAGGTGCCAGCCAATCACCTCCTGGTCGCGGGCATAGCTCAGCCCCAGCAGCCGGCCGTCGGTCCGCACCAGCCACAGCAGGCTGTCCGGCTCCTGCTGAAACGCCATCTCGGCGATGCCCGGCCGCGGCAGGTGGGTGGCGAGCAGGCTTACGTCCGGCGAACGGAAGCCGTCGTCCTCGAACACGAAGGCATGTTCGCGCAACCGCCGCCGCGCCCGCTGCAGGTAGAGGATCGCCTTGCCGATCCGCACCGGCGCAGCGTCGGCGCTACCGAAATTGGTCGAGCGGCTGGCCTGGATGTTGGCCGGCGTGATCGCCTCGCCCAGCGACGACGGCCGCACCAGCCACTCGCCGCCGACCGTGCCGGCGATCAGCCCCTTCTCGTCGTCGGCGAGCCAGCGCACCACGTTGACGTCGTTGGCGTTGAGGGTCACCGCCACCGCATGGTCGTCAACCACCGTCCCGTCCGGGTCGCTGGGCGTGAAGCTGCCATAGTCGCCGGTGCGCGACAGGTCGATCCGTTGCGGCGTCCCCGGCGTGCCGGCAAAGCACAGCCGGTCCTGGAAGAAGGTGCACACCGCCGGCCAGCCGGTCGTGTCCGACCAGGCGCCCAGCCGCCACTGCGCCGAGGCGCCGGCCGTGCCGCCGGCCGCCGCCTGCCAGTTGAACGTGACCTGGGTCGCGCTGGTGAAGCCGGTGATCCGGCCCCAGCCCCAGGCGCCGCCGGCCGCCGTCCGCCAGCGCAGCAGCCGGCCGACGTCGCCGGCCGCGAACAGCGCCGCGCTCGCGGTCAGCGTCACCCCGCTGCCGCTCACCGCCGAGGGCGTGATCGTCGTTGCCCCGCGGTTGACCGCCAGATAGGGCCCGTCGCTGAACGCGTAGTCGGCCAGAGTCCAGCTGGCGTGGCTGGTCCGGGTCAGCGTCCGCGGCCGGTGGCCCGGATGGGTGAGGTAGAGCACGTCCGCCGACTGCGCCCAGCGCAGCCCGGCCAGCTCCGCCGCCGCATAGGGCGCCGCGATCTCGACCGGCACCCCCGGGCTCGCCTCGACCTGCCCGTGGTCCTTGAACACCCGGATCGCGCCGTCGGCGAACTCCAGCACATAGGCCTGGGCGACCGAGAACTCGAACGGCACCAGCCGGCTGCGGCTCGCCGCCGACTTCGCCGCCGCGACGAACCGCGTCCCTCCCCGCCGCACCGCCGGGCCGTGCATCAGCGGATACATGTTGCGCATCTGCCGGCAAGCGTTGGCATATTTCCTCAGATCGACCCGCCCCTCCAATGTCGGCGCGAACTCGCCGCCGGTGAAGTTGGTCTGGATCGGGCTGGCTTTCGGCATGGCTTGTTCCTTCGTTCGTCGTTGCCGCCTACCGCCGCGCCAGCACCCAGGGCGATTCCGCCAGCGGCGCCGGCACGCCCTCCTGGCCGTCCGCCGATCGCGCCCGGCCGACGATCTCGGCGTAGTCCTCGAGCAGCAGCTGCCGCTTGGTGTTCGACTGGGTCAGCGCTTCGCACAGTTCGATCGCCAGCCGTGCCGCCAGCGCCTCGGCGAGCAGCGGATCGAACAGCGCCGTGTCGACCAGCCGGCGGACGTAGCGGATCCGCAGCGGCGCCGCCGCATCGGTCAGCACCGCCCGTCCCTCGACCACCCAGCGCGCGCCCTCGGCCTCCGCCGCCACCGCCAGCACGCGCAGGCAGTCGGCCGGCAGCGGGAACCGGCGCGCGAATCCCCAGGCCGGGGCCTCCGCCTCGGCGGCGAGCACGGTGCGCCGGATGGCGCAGTTCCACGGATGGTCGCGCAGCACCGCGTCGCGCACCGGCGCGAAGGCCCGCGCACAGGCCCGGCTCGCCTTGACGTCGTCGGCCAGCGAGACGATCGGCGCCTCGCCCAGCTTGTCGAGCGCGCGGTTGCAGATCTCCACCACCGAAGCCATTTCGGTCCTCCACGATTGCGGGTCTGATGGATCTGAGGGTGGCCAGGCCCGCACCCGAATGGGCCGCAGGCGCGTCGCGCCATGGCGGCCGACATCTGGCCAACCAGGGCGACTACAAGGAGATCGGGAAAGCCGGATCGCCGCGGGATGGCTGGTAGCGGCCATCGGCGCCGGGCGAAGCCATCGACTATGGAACAACGATAGCAGCCAACCTGCCGGTTGTCAATTCTATACTCCCTTTTTGTTCCTTTTAGATTCTGTTCGAACGGCGGCCCGGCCCAGCCGCTGCCGACATTGGCCGGACCGCCGTCCCGGAACCGTCGTTAGTCGACGACGTAGACGAAATACCCCTTCAGCGTCGCGCCGTTCGGGATCGTCCCGCCATTGACCTGCGCGGTCAGCACCAGGCCCTCCTGGGCCTCGAACAGCACCGTCTCGCCGCCACCGACGGTGCCCGACGGGTTGACGCTGCCGGCCGACGCCACGTCGACCGCGGCGTCGAGCCCGTCCGGGTCCGCTGCCACCGGCGTCCCGTCATGCCCGGCATGGGCTGCCCAGCCCACATGCATGGTGCGCGAGGCGCCCATGGCCGAGAAGCCGATCCGCGACAGCGGCAGGATCAGCCGTACGTGCCCGGCCGGCAGCTTCACCAGTTCGGCCAGCGAGCCGGCGTCGCCGGCCCCCGCCTGGGTGAAGTCGAACAGCGCGAGCCTGAGCCGGCCGGCCCAGTCGTGCACCGGGTTCGGCCGCGAGGGCTCGCCCCCGATCAGCGCCAGCTGCGCGCTTTGTTGCGTGGTCACCGCCATCTGTCAGCCCTCCTAGCTCTCGTCGCACTTGATCTCGACGACCTTGCCCTCTTCGGTGCGGGTCGCGCCGAAGGTGCCGCGCACGTAGACCTGCGTGGCGTAGGACTTGTCGTCGCGTTCGGTGACCTTGCCCTCGATGTCGTCCCAGAGCCCCAGGTGCATCCCCGACTTCGCCCACACCGGCAGCCGCCGGTAGCTCGAGCCGTCGACGCCGATCCGCTCGATGTGGATGAAGTTGAAGCCCATGAAGGCCGAGATCTTGCCGTCGACCAGCACCGGGCGGGTGTTGTAGTCCAGGCTCACCGCCTGGGTTTCCGACAAGAGGTCGTCGTGCTGCCTGGCGGTGATGGCGCAGAACAGCGGGTCGTAGTCGACGTCGACTTCGTTGGCCATCAGGATGCGCTTCGCCGCCCGCAGCTTGGCGACGTTCAGCCCGGTCGCCCCGCCGGCGCCGACATTGACCGCCACCGTCTGGCCGGCCGCGTCGAACGCCGTCGCCTCGTCGCCGTTCTCGCCGGTCCGGGCGATGCCGAAGAAGGCGGCGATCGCCTCGTCGTCGATCGCGCGGCCCAGCGCGTTGGAGCCGTTCTCGACATAGGCGTTGGTCGGCTCGTTGATCGTCCGCAGCTTGTCCTGGTGGTCGATCAGGTCGGCCCACTCGTAATCGGTGGGATAGATCCACCGCGCCGAATGCGGCGTCGAGATCAGCGGCGTGTCGGCGTGCCGGCTCACCCGCTTCTGCGCGGTCACCGGCCCGACCTGGTCGACCACCTTCGCCGCCTTGCCCTCGAACTTGGATTCCATCACCGCCCGCCGCAGCTTCGAGCCCCGCTGCTGCAGGCGCATCGAAACCACACCGGCGAAGTCGATGGTATGGTTTGCACTCACCTCGAAAGACACATCCGTCTCC
>JBHJOG010000223.1:0-5354 GCA_050329975.1 Alphaproteobacteria bacterium
TCGCCCACAGGGTCGTCGGCGAAGTGATGAACACCCGGCGCCGGTACGACTCCTGCACAACGTCGGGCAGGCTGGCGTGGATCTCGGCGTAGACCGCCTCGCTTGGCACGAACATCAGCGCGGCGTCCGCGGTCTCGCCGGCGACGATGTAGCGGTCGCCGATATCGGCCAGGTGCTTGCGCACCGCCTGCCGCAGCGCGGTCAGCGCCAGCTTGCGCGCCGCGTCGTCGCCAGCCTCGCGGAACGCGTAATAGCCTTCCAGCGGGAACTTGGCGTCGATCGCCAGGTTCCCCGGCGGATTGGGCAGGGTCAGCAGGCAGTCGGCGATCCGGCCGTCGCCGACTCGCGCCTGGAAGGCGTAGGCGTCGGCCGGCAGCGCGCCGGCGATCAGGTCGCGCAGCTGCACCTCGCCGAACGCCCCGCGCGCCTGCTTGTTCGACAGGATGTCCTGCAGGCTCACCACCTTGCTCGACAGGTCGCTGATCTTCTGCTGCGCCGCGTCGATCACCGCCAGCCGCTCCTGCAGCCTGCTCAGCGAGTCGGAGGTCCGTGCGCTGGACTTGTCCAGGGTCTCGCCGACCCGCCGGGTCAGCTCGGCCAGCCGCTGCTCCACCGTGGTCGCCAGGGTGCGCTCCTGGGCTTGCAGCCGCTCGGCCATCTGCGCCTGGGCGTTGACTCCGTGGTCGGCCTGCTGGGCGACCCGGCCGGCCAGCATCTGCTGGTTCTCGTCGAGCCGCCGCGTCGCCGCCATCAGCTGCACCGACTGCTCGACCAGCATCCGCTGCGCCACCGCCTGCCGGCGCACCGCGACCGCGATCAGCAGGCCGACGACGATCGCCGCGGCGATGGCGATCCAGGGGCCATAGAGGGTGAGGAAGGGGTCCACCGGCGCTCTCCCGATTCGCGATTCGTTCTATCTTACCCCTCGCCGGGCCGGAAATCGACCGATCCTGAGCCCGTCCGGATGCAGACCATATTGACGGCCGCCGCCCGAATTCATACCTCTGACTCGCCATGGCCAAGCTACCGATCATCGCGGCTCCCGATCCGCGCCTGAAAGTCAGATGCAAGCCCGTCGAGAGCGTCGACGCGCGGATGCGCCAGCTCATGGACGACATGCTGGAGACGATGTACGACGCGCCAGGCATCGGCCTGGCCGCGCCGCAGGTCGGCGTGCCGCGGCGGGTGATCGTGGTCGACGCCCGCGGCGACGACGAGGACATCGGCCCGCTGCGGATGGCCAATCCCGAGCTGATCGAAATCAGCGACCAGCTGTCCTCCCACGACGAGGGCTGCCTGTCGCTGCCGAACCAGTTCGGCTTCGTCGAGCGTCCGCAACGGATCCGGGTCCGCTACCTCGACGAGACGAGCACCGTGCGGGAGCTCGATGCCTCGGGCCTGCTCGCCACCTGCATCCAGCACGAGATGGACCATCTCGAGGGTATCCTGTTCGTCGACCGCATGTCGGCCCTGAAGCGTGGCATCATCCTGCGCAAGCTGATCAAGGCCAAGCGCACCGGCGACCTGCCCGACTATTCCGAGAGCGCGTCCCGCCGGGTTGCCTGACGCCGGCGATCCACCGGGGCCGGCGCGCGTCGGCCCGACCAGAGCCGATCGGATGGAGGGCGGACCGAGCCGATGACCGCTTCGCTGCGCATCGCCTTCATGGGGACGCCGGACTTTGCCGTGCCGACGCTGGCAATGCTGCTGGAAGGCCCGCACCACGTTGTCCGGGCCTACAGCCAGCCGCCGCGGCCGGCTGGCCGGGGGCAGGCGCCGCGGCCCTCGCCGGTCCAGCTCTACGCCGAGGAGAACAGCATCCCCGTCGCCACGCCGGCGAGCCTGAAGCCGGCCGACGCGGCGGCCGCGTTCGCGGCGCTGGCGCTCGATCTCGCGGTCGTCGTCGCCTATGGCCTGATCCTGCCGCCGGCGATCCTGCAGGCGCCGCGGCTCGGCTGCGTCAACGTGCATGCCTCGTTGCTGCCGCGCTGGCGCGGTGCGGCCCCGATCCAGCGCGCGATCCTCGCCGGCGACACCGAGACCGGCGTGACTTTGATGCAGATGGATGCAGGCCTCGACACCGGGCCGATGCTGGCCCAGCGCCGGATCGGGATCGGTCCGGAAACGACCGCGACGGCCCTGCACGACAGGCTGGCGGCATTAGGCGCCGCCTGCCTGCGCGACGCGCTGCCCGGGCTCGCAGCCGGGTCGCTGCCGGCCGTTCGTCAGCCGGAGGCGGGCGTTACCTATGCTGAGAAGCTGCGCCGCGACGAGGGCGCCATCGACTGGCGCCGTCCGGCGGCGATCCTCGACCGGGCGGTCCGCGCGCTCAACCCCTGGCCCGGCACCCGCTTCCGGCTGGGGAGCGAGGAGATCAAGCTGATCGCCGCGCGGCCGGTAGCCGGCGAGGGCGAGCCCGGCGTGGTGATCGGCGCGCCGCTGGTCGTCGCCTGCGGGACCGGCGCGCTCGATATCGTGCGGGTCCAGCGTCCCGGCCGCGCGCCGGTCGACGCCGCGGCGTTCGTCAACGGCCTGCGGCTGCTGCCGGGCGCCCACCTGCCATGCCCCGCTACAAGCTGATTCTCGCCTATGACGGCGGCCCGTTCATGGGCTGGCAGCGGCAGGACCACGGCCCGTCGGTGCAGGCCGCGCTCGAGGCCGCGCTCGAGCGCTACTGCGGCGCGCCGGTCCCGGTCCAGGCCGCCGGCCGCACCGATTCCGGCGTCCACGCGCTCGGCCAGGTCGTGCATGCCGACATCCCGCGACCCGATCCGCCGTTGAAGGTGCAGGACGCGCTCAACGCGCTGCTGCGGCCGCATCCGGTCGCGGTGCTGGTCGCCGAGCGGGTCGCTGCCGACTTCAGCGCGCGGTTCGATGCCACCGGCCGCAGCTATCGCTACCGGATCCTCAACCGGCGCGCCCCGCCGGCGCTGGAGCGAGGCCGGGTCTGGCACCTTGCCCGTCCGCTCGACGTCGCGGCGATGGGCGAGGCCGCTCGGCTGCTGGTCGGGCACCACGACTTCACCAGCTTCCGGGCCTTGCACTGCCAGTCCAGGTCGCCGGTGAAGACCCTCGACCACCTGGAGGTGGTGCGCGCGGGCGAGGAGGTGCATGTCGATGCGGTCGCCCGCTCGTTCCTGCACCATCAGGTCCGCAACATCGTGGGGACGCTGGTGCAGGTCGGGCTCGGGCGGTGGGAACCTGCCGATGTCTCGGCCGCGCTCGCCGCGCGGGACCGCGCGGCCGCCGGGCCGACCGCTCCTCCGGAGGGCCTCTATCTGATGAGTGTCGACTATCAGGTGAGGGAGATTGAACCGGAGACGCCTTGACGGCGCCATAGTGACGTGATTCCTTGGGGTTCTTCGACATGGAGCAGGTCTTGACCGTTCGGCGCAACCCCACCGGCAACGAGACGGGCGCCGATACGGGCCTGATATCATGCCTGCTGGTCGCGGCGGTCGCGGTGACCATGCTGGCGACCGAACTCACCGTGCCGAGCAATCCGTCGCTGTCCGAGTTCTTCCTGACCACCGACCGGGCGGTGCAGGTCAGCGTGGCGCTGAACCTGCTCGGCTACGCGGTGGCGCCGCCCTTGCTCGGGCCGCTCTCCGACCGGTTCGGCCGCCGGCCGGTGCTGCTGGTCGCACTCACCCTGTTCGCCTGCGCCAGCGCCCTGGCGTCCATCGCGTCGTCGGTCGAGGTGTTCACCCTTGCCCGCATGGGCCAGGGGCTTGCCGGCGCCGCGGCCCCGGTGGTCGGGATGGCGATCGTCCGCGACCTGCACGACGAGAAGGGCAGCGTCCGGGTGATCGCCCTGATCAGCATGGCGATCGCCCTCGTGCCCGCCATCGGCCCGGTGATCGGCGGCTATATCCACAGCCTCGCCGGCTGGCAGGCCAATTATGCCGCCCTGGCGGTCGCCGGCCTGCTGGTGGTGCTGCTGCTGGCGCTCCGGCTGCCGGAAACCCTGGCCAGCCGCGACCTGCAGGCGTTGTCGCTTGCGAAGGTCACCGCCCGCTACTGCCAGCTGCTGCGCAGCCGCGACTATGTCGGCTACGCCCTGCTGCCGACCCTCGGCTTCGCCGGCATGACCGCGTTCGTCACAGGCGGGCCGTTCTATATCATCGCCACCGCGGGGGTCTCGGAGGTCGGTTACGGACTGATCCAGGCCGGTCTGGTGGTCTGCTACATCGTTGGCGCGCTGGGCGCCAGCCTGGGCATCGGTCGGCTCGGCTTCGAGCGGGTGCACATGGCCGGGGTCTTCCTGCTGGCGCTCGGCGGGGCCGGGCAGGTGCTGATCATCGTCCAGCCCTATCCTTCGGCCTTCATGTTCTGCCTGCCGTTCGGGCTTTTCCTGGTCGGCCTCGGCGTCGTGTTCGCTACCGCGCCTGCGCGCGCGTTGGCGATCTACCCGGCGCTCTCCGGCTCTGCCTCCGCGATGCTGACCACCCTGGAGATGCTCGGCGGCGCCGCCTCCAGCCTCGCGGTCAGCCTGCTGCACGACGGATCGGCCGCCGCCACCGGGGCCGTGATCCTGGCGGCTGCGCTGACCGCGGTGGGCGTCCAGGTTCTCGTCGTCCCCGGACGCACGGCGGATCGGCGGGCCTGAGGCCACCAACCACGTCGATCGGCTCCGTCATTCGCCCCAGCAGATCAGCCCTGGCGAATCAGCCCTGGCCCGTCATCCTGGCGGTGGCGAAGTCGACGATGCCGGCGAGGACGAAACCGATCGCTACCGGTCCGATCGCGACCGGGATCGTGCAGCGCAGCGCGGCCTTGGCGACGAAGGTGGCGTAGGCGACGACCAGGATCATCAGAATCAGGTTCAGTAGCCCGCCGATGCTGCCGGGAAGACCGGCCAGCACCAGCAGCGCGAGCCCTACATGGGCCGCGATGATCGGAACGTCGATCCAGTTCAGACTGACCGCCGCGTGGAAGAACCGGTCCGCCTTGCCGACGGCCTGGCAGTAGTAGAACAGGGCGAGCTGGAACGCCGTCCACTGCACCACGAAGCCGATACCCTCGACCACGATGATCCGCTCGGACGACGCCTCGGCCGGCACCACCAGGTAGCCGAGCCAGGTCATGAAGGCGAAGCCCGGCAGCACGATCGCGGCCGCCGTCACCGAGTTCCAGAAGCCCTCCAGGGTGGCGTTGAAGGCCTGGATCCCGCTCGGGTCGCCTTTTGCCAGCCGGATCGTGCCGTGCAGGGACCGGCTGAGCTCTTCGTTGGAAATCATGACGGCGCGAAGAAGCCGTCGAGCATGCGGCGGTAGACCCGGCTCAGGGTCCGGATGTCCTCGACCGCGACCTGCTCGTCCACCTTGTGCATGGTCTGTCCGACCAGGCCGAAC
>JBHJOG010000224.1:0-2103 GCA_050329975.1 Alphaproteobacteria bacterium
GTCGCGCGGCTACAGTGTCACCATCGTGCAGAACCCGCTCACGTCTCTTGCAGACGATGTTTCGGCGACGATCCGGGTGCTGGACCGGCAGGACGGCCCGACAATCCTGGTCGGCCACAGCTGGGGCGGAACCGTCATCACGGAAGCTGGCGTCCACGCGAATGTCGCCGGTCTGGTCTATGTCTCGGCGTTGTCGCCCGACGCCGGCGAGACAACGGCCCAGCAGTACGAGGGCTTCACCACGCCGCCGGAGTTCGTCATCGACGCCCACGGCGACGGCTTCGGCTTCCTGAGCCTGGAGCTGTTCAAGGCCGGCTTCGCCGCCGACACCAGCGATGCGGACGCCGCGTTCCTGCGCGATTCCCAGGTGCCCATCGCGCTGTCGGCCTTCGAAACAAGGCTCGAGAACGCCGCCTGGCGGACCAAGCCGAGCTGGGCCGTCGTCGCCACCGAGGACAAGGCGTTCGATCAGGCGATGCTGCAGGCGATGGCGGCGCGCATCGGCGCGACGGTCACCGAAGTGCCGGCGAGCCACGCGGTCTTCATGACCCGCCCGCTGGAAGTCGCCGACGTGATCGACGGCGCCGCGCGCAGCGTTTCGCAACCGGCTGAGCTGCGCAACTGAACCGCGATCATCCCGCCACTTTTTTATCAGGAGAGACAATATGGCCTGTGTCACGACCAAGGATGGTGTCGAAATCTTCTACAAGGACTGGGGGCCTAAGGATGCCCAGCCGATCATGTTCCATCACGGCTGGCCGCTCAGTTCCGACGATTGGGATGCGCAGCTTCTCTTCTTCGTGAGCCAGAACTATCGCGTCATCGCCCACGATCGCCGCGGCCATGGCCGTTCCGCTCAAGTCTGGGATGGCCACGACATGGACCGCTACGCGGCGGATGTCGCGGCTGTGGTCGAGGCGCTCGACCTGAGAAAGGTCGTCCATATCGGCCACTCGACCGGCGGCGGTGAGGTGGCGCATTACGCGGCGAGGGCCGAGCCCGGTCGCGTCGCGAAGGCGGTGCTGATCGGTGCCGTGCCGCCGATCATGCTGAAGACGGCGAACTATCCCGACGGGTTGCCGATTGAGGTGTTCGACGGCTTTCGCCGGTCGCTCGCCGCTGACCGGTCGAGCTTCTACCGCAGCGTCGCGTCCGGGCCCTTCTATGGCTTCAACCGCCCGGGCGTCGAGACAATGCCGGCGGTGGTCGACAACTGGTGGCGGCAGGGAATGATGGGCGGCGCCAAGGCCCATTACGACGGGATCAAGGCCTTTTCCGAGACGGACTTCACCGACGACCTCAAGGCAATCGATGTGCCGACATTGGTCATGCACGGGGATGACGATCAGATCGTGCCGATCGACAACAGCGCCAGGCTTGCCGTCAAGCTGCTGAAGAAGGGCGAGCTCAAGATCTATCCGGGCTTCTCGCACGGCATGGCGACCGTGAACGCAGAAACCATCAATGCCGATCTGCTCGCCTTTATCAACGCCTGAGCAGCCTCTGAACGAGGTTGCGGTGACACGTTACGGTGGCGTGGCCTCCTGAAAACGGTGGCCATATCCATGTGTCACGAAGGTGCCCACTCCCGCCTCCGCCGTCCGCACCGCGCCGCGCATCGCCTAGTCCCGGTCCATCTGTCCCCGGTCCTCGGGTTCCGGCTCCTCGGTCGAGTGCGGCGGCTCGCCGCGGCTCGCGCGCTGGCTGCTCGGCCCTGCGCCCGACAGCAGGTTGTGTGCCGCGTTGACCAGCCCGACATGGGAGAAGGCCTGCGGGAAGTTGCCGAGCAGGCGGCGCGCCTGCGGGTCGTATTCCTCCGCCAGCAGCCCGAGGTCGTTGCGCAGGCTGAGCAGCCGCTCGAACAGGGCGCACGCATCGTCGCTGCGCCCCAGCAGCGCATAGGCGTCGACCAGCCAGAAGCTGCAGATCAGGAAGGTGCCCTCGCCACCGGGAAGGCCGTCGTCGGTCTGCTCCACCCGGTAGCGGCGGACCAGGCCGTCCTCGACCAGCTCCGCCTCGATCGCCTCCACCGTGCCCCGGAACCGCGGGTCCTCGGGTTCGAGGAAGCCGACATCGCCCATCAGCAGCAGGGCGGCGTCCAGG
>JBHJOG010000225.1:0-14110 GCA_050329975.1 Alphaproteobacteria bacterium
ACATCCGGATAGTCCACCGGATCCTCGCTGTCGACGCCGATGTCGGTGACGTCCAATCCCCGTTCGCGCATGTGCGCGGCCAAGGCATTCTTCAGCTGCAGCCCCAGATGGTCGGCGCCGATCACGATCTTCCGCATGATGCTCCCCTGGACATGCTCCTGGCTCGGTCAATATAGCGCTGCACCGCCGCCGCGGCCACGGCGTTCGGGCGACGCCGGCCACGCCGGCCATGTCACCGCCATTTCACACGGCGCTTGACCGATTAACGAAGATGTGAGACAAGCGGCGTTCATTGACTCGCGAACGCGCGATCGGCAGCATTTGGAGTAGAGTCGCTGCCGTCCCGAGTAAATCCATGAAACATCGTTTCCACCCTTTCGCCGCTCCACCATCGCGCATGGTAGGCGATCATCTGCGCCAAGACGCTGCGCCCACATTGTGGGCCCTCTTCGGCGCATAAGGATCATCCCGACTTGACCGACTGTTCGTTCCGGGACCTCGGCTTGGCCGAGCCCCTCCTGCGCGCATTGGACGCGCAAAAGCTCGTTACACCCACCCCCATTCAAACCCAGACCATACCCTACATCCTCAGCGGGCAGGACGTGATGGGCATCGCCCAGACCGGCACCGGCAAGACCGCTGCGTTCGGCCTGCCGCTGCTGCAGCTGCTGGACGCCGAGAACCGGCGCGCTGCCGGCCGCTGCACCCGTGCGCTGATTCTGGCGCCGACGCGTGAGCTCGCGCTGCAGATCGAGGCCGCCCTGCGCGGCTGGGGCCGCGATCAGCGGCTGCGGATCTGCGCGATCGTCGGCGGCGTCGCACGCCGGCCGCAGGTGCTCAAGGTCTCCGGCGGCGTCGACATTCTGGTCGGCACCCCGGGCCGCATCGTCGACCTGATGTCGACGGGCGAGCTCAAGCTCGACATGGTCAGCCACTTCATCCTCGACGAGGCCGACCGCATGCTCGACCTCGGCTTCTCGAAGGATATCCGGCGCATCGCCAATGCGTTGCCGCGCAAGCGCACGTCGCTGCTGTTCTCGGCGACCATGCCGGACGACGTCGTGCATCTGGCCGAGGGCCTGCTCAACGATCCGGTGCGGGTCGAGGTCTCGCTGAAGGAGGTTGCGCCGCTCAAGATCGAGCAGCAGGTCTACTACGTCCCGGGCCGCGACAAGCGCGACCTGCTGAACCGGATCCTGGCGGACGAAGCTGCGTCGCGGGTGATCGTGTTCACCCGGACCAAGCACGGCGCCAACCGGGTCGCCGAGCATCTTGCCCAGGACGGCACCCAGGCCGAAGCGCTGCACGGCAACAAGAGCCAGGCGGCGCGCCAGAAGTCGCTCGACCGGTTCAAGACCGGGCGCGCGCGGGTGCTGGTCGCGACCGACATCGCCGCCCGCGGCATCGACGTGACCAACGTCAGCCACGTCATCAACTTCGACCTGCCCGACGTCGCTGAAAGCTACGTCCACCGCATCGGCCGCACCGCGCGCGCCGGCGCATCGGGTGTCGCGATCACCTTCTGCGACGCCAACGAGGCGGGCATGCTGCGTCAGATCGAGCGCCATACCGGCTGCGCCCTTGCGGTTGCCGGCGGCACCGCGCCGGTCCGGACCCAGGGCAGCCAGTCCGGTCAGGGCTCCGGTCAGCGCGGCCGCTTCGGCAAGGGTCTGTCGCGCAACGGCAACAACCAGGGCAGCCAGGGCGGTCCCCAGGGTGGTCCCAGGAATCGGCGCGGCAAGCCGGGCCAGCGGAGGAGTTTTCAGGCGGCGGCCTGATCGCGGGCGAGCCCCGGGCGCGCAACGCCCCGCGCGAGCGGGGGCCCGGGGGCCGGTCAGGCAGCCAGTTGCTTCACCATCCCACAACGGCCACACACTCAAGGAGTCATTGAGATGCCGACTGGAACAGTGAAATGGTTCAACTCGATGAAGGGCTACGGCTTCATTCAGCCCGATGATGGCGGCAACGACGTGTTCGTCCACATCAGCGCCGTCGAGCGGTCCGGCATGGGTACGCCTCAGGAAGGCCAGAAGGTGAGCTACGAGCTCGAGCACGACCCGAAAAAGGGCCGCGTCTCGGCCGGCAACCTGCAGGCCCTGTAGGTCGCCTCCAAGATCCGGGGGCGTCCCGGGTGCCGCCGGGACGCCCTTCGACCTTCTGCTTCAGCACCCCCTGTGGCCTCGCGGGCCCAGGTCCAGGGTGCTTTTTGCTGCCTGCACTGCGGCGCAGCCACGCCGGCAGGACCCACCCCACCTCCACCCCACGGGGCTGCCTTGCAGGTGCCCAATTCCCGTGCCAGGGTTGAAGCAGAGGCCGGGATCGGCGTGATCGTATCGGGGGCGGGAACATCAGAGACTCGGCGATGCATCGAGGGACGCGGTCCACGAGGGCGGTGGTGACGGCCCTGGCTGTCATGGCCGGCACCCTCCAGGGTTGCGTGCCCGAAGCGCCGGCCCCTGTTCTGGCTGCAGGACCGCAGCTCGGCGACGCGATCAGCGGCCATTCCTTCGTCGGCACGATGCCGGACGGTTCATCGGTCTGCGTCTATCATGCGGCCGACGGACGCTTCATCGGCCGCTCTGGCGGCCTGGTCAGCGGACGCTGGACGGTCGAGGACGACCGTCTGTGTTATGCCTATGTCCAGGGTCCGGACCAGAGCGACTGCCGGCAGGCGGTGCTCCGGGACGACAGGATCGCCTTCCTGTTCGCCGAGCTGGTGATCGGCCAGGGTCGCCTGGCCGAAGGGAATGTTTGCGCCTGACCCGGCGGCGTCGCGGTCGGCAGGCGAACGGGGAGGATGTGATGACCGGTCTCGTACTCGCCAGGAGCGGCCTGGCCGCAGCATTGCTCACGGCCGCCCTTGCCGCTCCGGCCGTCGCGCAAGGGAGCCTCCAGTTGGCCCAGGCCGACGGCGACGCCCTGATGGGCACCTGGTACCGCGCCGACCGCCCGGGCGGCGTGCGCCTGAAAGCAGACGGCGTGGTCAATTTCACTGGCGACGCCGAATGGCCGCAGACCGCGGCGACCTGCACGGCGGGGTTCGAGCACACGCTGAGAACCGTCGATAGTGCGGTGCTCTACGCGGAGCTGACCCAGGACGATTTCTACAGCAACGAGGACGTGCCGATCGCGACTGGCCTCGAAGGCCGACTGCCCGACGGCATGCTCACCGTGCTCGACACCTATTGCTATGGCGCCTCCGAGATCGGCGGCGCGGTGAACTACGTGCTGGTCGCGCCGAGCCGGCTGCTGGCGGTCGCCTTCGGCGACGGCGTTTACGCGATCGAGGATTTGCAGCGCGAGCCCCCGCTGGTCCCGCCGCAGGTCCTCGACCAGGAGACCCGCGAGGCGATCCAGCGGGCGCTGCAGGCCCGCGGCTTCTACGCCGACGAGATCGACGGCATGTTCGGGCCGGGCACGCGGGCCGCGATCTCCGCCTACCAGGCGTCGCTGGCCGGCGAGCAGACCGGCATCCTCAACCGGCACCAGCTCGATATCCTGCTCGGCGATTGAGTGACCCCGTCAAGCCAACGAAGGGAAGATCCATGTCTCGACTGACCTGGACGGCAATTGCCCTTGCCGCCTTGTTCGCTGTTGCCCCGGCCGCACAGGCCGAGGAGGACGTCAACGCCGCGTGCATGAAGCTCGGCGCCGAGAGCGGCACGATCGTCACTATCGGCAGTGGCGCGAGCGTCAACCTGTGCTGGTTCGAGGACGCCCGGGCCTGCACCCTGGAAGCCCGCCAGTCCGGCGACTGTCCGGAGTTCGGCCGCAGGACCACCGGCTTCATGACCGAAGGTGCACGCTACTGCGCCTGGCTCGGCGGCGAGATCAACATGGTCGAGACGGTGTCAGAGCCCCTGGACGAGCTGGATGGGACCTGCTCGCTGCCCGGCGGCACGGAACCTGATCGGGCGGCTGTACTACGGCTCTTGCGACTGACGCCTGCATCGCGCACACAGTCCGGCGGGAGCCGATCCCGACTAGATACCCGCCGGATGGAGCAGATGACCGACCCCCGCACCCGCCTCGCCCACGCCCTGCACAGCATCGACCGGGCGACCGGTGCAGTGGCCCCGCCGCTGCACCTGGCGACGACCTTCGCTCGCGACGAGGCCTATGCGCTCCGCGGCCGCGCCAACAACTATATCCGGGACGCCAGCCCCACCGTCGACCTCGTCGAGCAGGTGCTTGCCGACCTGGACGGCGCGACCGATGCCCTGCTGTTCGCGTCCGGGCTCGCGGCCGTCTCGGCGCTGGTCGAGACGCTGGACGCAGGGCAGCACATCGTCGCACCCCGGGTCATGTACTACGGGGCGCGATCCTGGATGCGGCGTGTCGAGCGCCGCCGCGGCATCGGCCTCACCCTGTTCGACCAGGAGGTGCCGGGGTCGCTTGCCGCCGCCATCCGCCCCGGTGAAACGGCGCTGGTCTGGGTGGAGACGCCCGCCAACCCGACCTGGGCGGTGACCGACATCGCCGCCGCCGCCGAGGCGGCCCACGCGGCGGGCGCGATCCTGGCCGTTGACGGGACCGCCGCGCCGCCCTGCACCACCCGCGCGCTCGACCATGGCGCCGATATCGTGTTCCATTCCGCGACCAAGTACCTCAACGGCCACAGCGACGTGCTCGCCGGCGTGCTGGCCACCGCCGAGGAGACGCCGCGCTGGGCGGAGGTGCGCGCGGTCCGCAGCATGATGGGCGGCGCGTTGTCGCCGTTCGACGCCTGGCTGCTGTTGCGCGGACTGCGGACACTGTTCATCCGATACGACCAGGCGTCGGCGAGCGCGCTGGCCATCGCACGGCACTTCGAAGCCCATCCGAGGCTTGCCGGAGTGCTCTATCCTGGGCTCCCCGGCCATCCCGGGCACGCCATTGCGGCACGTCAGATGCAAGGCGGTTTCGGCGGCATGCTCTCCATCCTGGTCGATGGCGACGCCGAGGCTGCCCTGCGCGTCGCCAGGCGCACCCGGGTGTTCATTCCGGCCACATCGCTCGGCGGGGTCGAAAGCCTGATCGAGCACCGCCAGACGATCGAGGGGCCGGACAGCCCGGTGCCTGCCAACCTGCTGCGACTGTCCGTCGGCATCGAGCACGCCCACGACCTGGTCGCCGACCTGGAGCAGGCGCTCGGGAACTGAATCGAACGCCGGCCTTTAGCCGGAGGCGCGCGGCGTTGCGGGCGTTTGTGCTCCGGCGCTGCGGCAAGTAGGGTTTGAACCGACCATGCGCACGGCGTATCCGTGAATGGCGTCGCAACCGAGGGAGAACGTGCATGCCGCTGCAAGTGCTGAAGGATTTCATCCAGCATGAAGCGGCGGGCGGAATCTTCCTGCTCGCTACCGCCATCGCAGCGCTGGCGATCAGCAATTCCGGACTGGCCGACGGGTATTTCGGCATGCTGGGCACTCATCTCGTCGTAGAGATGGGGACCTTCGCGATCGACAAGCCGCTGCTGCTGTGGGTCAACGACGGGCTGATGGCCATCTTCTTCCTGCTGGTCGGGCTGGAGATCAAGCGCGAGGTCGTCCAGGGGGAGCTATCCTCGACGGCGCAGATCGCCCTTCCAGGGCTGGCCGCGCTGGGCGGGATGGCGGTGCCGGCGCTGATCTACATCCTGATCAACCTGGGGGCCCCGGAGAATCTGCGGGGCTGGGCGATTCCGGCGGCGACGGACATCGCGTTCGCGCTCGGCGTGCTCGCCCTGCTGGGGCCGCGGGTGCCGCTGGCGCTGAAGGTGTTCCTGCTGGCGCTCGCGATCATGGACGACCTGGGCGCCATCCTGATCATCGCCTTCTTCTACACCGCCGACCTGTCGTGGACCTCGCTCGGGCTTGCCGCGGTCGCGGTGGTAGCGCTGCTGGCGCTCAATCGGCTCAAGGTGGGGCGCATCGCCCCCTATATCCTGATCGGGATCGTGCTCTGGGTGTTCGTGCTGAAATCCGGCGTGCATGCGACGCTCGCAGGCGTGGTCGTCGCATTGACCATCCCGATGCAGAACCGCAAGGGCGGATCGCCGCTCGAGTCGCTGGAGCACGCACTGCATCCCTACGTCGCCTTCGGCGTGATGCCGATCTTCGCCTTCGCCAACGCCGGCGTGCCCCTGAGCGACGTGACGCTCGAGACCTTGTTCGATCCGCTGCCACTGGGAATCGCTGCCGGCTTGCTGATCGGCAAGCCCATCGGCATCGTCGGCGCGGTCTGGCTGGCGGTACGGTTTGGCATCGCGAAGCTGCCGAACGAGGTGGACTGGGCCAAGATCGTCGGCGTGTCGTTCCTCGCCGGCATCGGGTTCACCATGAGCCTGTTCATCGGCAGTCTGAGCTTCCCCGGAGCGGATGCCGCAGCCGGAGTCCGTCTCGGCGTGCTCGGCGGCTCGGTCATTGCCGCCCTGGCCGGCTATTCGATCCTGCGGCTGGCGAGCCGGCCGCTCCAGGTCCGGCCGGCCGAACGGAGCTCGGAAGCGTGAGCGACGGACCGGATCAGCCGGGAATCGCTGGTATCCCGCCGGCCCTGCTGTCGGGATATCAGCGATTTCGCGCCGAGCTGTTTCCCCGGCAGGAGGCGCTCTACCGGCGGCTGGAATCGCAGCAGCGGCCCAGGCAGATGGTGATCGCCTGTGCCGACAGCCGTGTCGACCCGGCCACGATCTTCGCCGTGGCGCCAGGCGAGCTCTTCGTCGTGCGCAACGTGGCAAATCTGATCCCGGCTGCGGAGGCACGGGCAAGCCGCGAGCTCGCCGCCGCGCTCGCCTTCGCCGTCAACCAGCTGGAGGTCAGCGACATCGTCGTCCTCGGCCATGGCGGCTGCGGCGGCATTGCCGCCTGCCTCGGGCTCGACTACAGCCGCGATCACTCCCACGACCCGGTTGCCGACTGGGTGCGCGAAGCCCTGCCGGCCCGGGCCGAGGTCGAACGCGATCTGCCCGCCGGCTCATCCGTCGAGCTGCAACGCGCGCTCGAGCATGCCGCCATCTATCGCTCCCTGACCAACCTCGCGGGCTACCAGCCTGTCGTCTCGGCGGTCGGCAACCGCCGGCTGCGGCTGCATGGAGCGTGGTTCTCGATCGGCGAGGGCCGGCTGGAATGGATCGATCCCCGGACCCGGGAGTTCATCACCGTCCCCGCCGCGCCCGGCGATGGCCCATTACCCTGAGCGGTGCTACCGGCCCACTTGCCGGGTGGTCTCGGTCAGTCGCAAGGCGAGTTCGCTGGCCAGGTTGCGCAGCACCTTGGCGGCGATCACCGGCTCCTGGCGCAGGAGCCGGTCGAAGCTGTCTCCCGACAGCACCAGCACCTCCCCGGGCGTGCTGGCGGTGACGTCGGCGGTGCGCGCCACCCCGTTCAGGAACCCGATCTCGCCGAAGGTGTCGCCGGCGCCCAGGATCCTGATCGGCGGCGCCGGCGGCGGTACCGTCCGCACCTCGGCAAGCCCGGAAAGCATGGCGAAGACGGTGTTCTCGCGGTCGCCGGACCGAATTACGTGGTCCCCCGGCTGCAGCGCGATCACGCTGGAGGCGGCGACGAACCGGTTCGCCTCCTCCCGCGTCAGTCCGCGCATCAGCGCGATGTGGTGGGCGGGCTCGCCCGACACCCGCTCGGCGAGCAACTCCAGATAGGCCTCGTTGTCGAGGAAGGTCGTCGACATGGGCGCCACGAAGTCCGGGTAAGTCTCGGCGAACCAGCCCCGAGCCTCGGCGTCGTCGTGGTCCTCGGCGATCAGGCGCGCAAGGGGCGAGCGGACCGACTGCATGTGGGCGCGGTCGCGCACCAGCATCAGGATCGGCAGCTTGTAGCCGAATGCGGTGTCGTTGAAGCCGGAGGAATAGCGGCGATAGCCCATCTGTTCGTAGAACGGTAGCAGGTGCGGGCTGCAGTCGCCGTAGTTCAGCCGCGCGCCGCGGACGACCGCGTCCTCGTGGGCGGCCTGCATCAGCCGGAAGATCGCCCGGCCGTGGCGCAGGTGCGGCGCCAGGATGAACCGGCTGGTGGTCAGTGCGGCCGCGATCCCGAACCGGTCGATCGACGGTTGCATGATGAACTTGTCGATCAGCGGTGCGGGATCGGGCAGGTCGCTCAGATAGGTGCAGCGCAGCGAGCCGACGATGCCGCCATCGCCGAACAGCCCGTATGATACGGCATCGTCGTCATAGGCGTCGCGCAGCCAGCGGCGCTCATGGTCGGCTTCCGTCGTCATGCCGAATTCCTCGACATAGACGTCGTAGCGGAACCGATAGAGCGCCGCCCGTTCCTCTTCGGTCTCGACGCGCCGGACCGTGACCGTGGTCAAGCCGCCGCCTCTCCGATCTCCTCGAACAGGCGGATGTAGAGCGCGCCGACGACGTCGGCGACATGGTGGACGTCGGCCATGTCGGCTGGCCCGATGTTGGTCTCGATCTGCTCGATAATCTCGCGGGTGTGCTCCTCGTCGGCCTCGCCATGCCCGGCCAGGAACTTAACGCCCTGGTCCACGTTCAACGCTTCGCGAACGCGGCGGGCGACAACATGACCCAGGTCGTCTCCCATCGCCTCGAGCACGAACAGCCAGCCGAACAGCGAGACCGGATTGGCATGCGCCGCGAGGTAATATTCATAGCCGACCATGGCCGCGCAGGCCGGCAACGGGCGCGACTTGCGGACGTCCGCCTCGTCGACGCCCATCACCTCGAGATCCTGCAGAGCCCAGACGTCGTGGCCCAGTTCTTCCTGGGCATGATGCAGCAGGTAGGCTGCCAGCGGCGGATGGGTCAGCACGCAGCGCGCGCCCGCGATCGCAATCACGGTGCCGCTGTGCTGGGCGTAGTGCCACACGTTGCTCAGGTAGTGCCGATACACGGCCGGGCTGGCATTTCCCTCCAGAACAGCCTTGACCGCAGGCGTGGCGCCGATCGCCTCGCGAACAGACTTGCGAACCTGGTTCAGGTATTCCATCAGTTGTCCCCCATCCAAAATGTCGTGCCCGCCACCAGTATAATGGCGACGAATACACCGATACGCTATCCCGTTGCCACCGCAGCCCACGCCTTTATCCGAACAGAATTCGACCGCATGAAGGCAACGTCGGATGGTCCGCTGAAGACGTTTCAGATCCGGAGTAACAAGCGATGCGCAGACAAGTCTTTTTGACGGTTGCCCTGGCCATCGGCGTCGGCAGTTGCATGCCTGGCGCGGGCGGCGGCGGCGGCGGCTTCTTCCAGGGGCCGCAATATGCCTCCGGCCAGCAGATCTACAACACGCTGACCAACTTCTCGGTCGTCGGGGCGATGGCCAACGGGACGTCCTATTGCGAGTATCATGCGCCCAGCGGCCAGCTGCAGGGCCGGGCGGCCCAGCCCTACCAGGGCACCTGGCAGGTCAACGGCAACCAGATCTGCTACAATTCCCCGCAGAGCGGCCAGGTCAACAACTGCCAGAACGTGCTCTTCGAGGGCCAGCGCGCCTCCTTCTTCACGCCGGGCGGCCAGCCGGTGGCCAGCGGCAACCTGATCGGCGGCAACGTCTGCTGATTGCCGGCAGGCAGCGACAGTCGGCTGGAGTCATCCCACCGGCTGCCTGCCTGCGCGGAACCGGTCAGCCCCTGCGTTCGACCAGCAACTGCTTGATCTCGCCGATCGCCTTGGCGGGATTCAGCCCCTTCGGGCAGGTCTTGGTGCAGTTCATGATCGTGTGGCAGCGGTAGAGGCGGAACGGGTCTTCCAGCTCGTCGAGCCGCTCGCCCTTGGCGTCGTCGCGGCTGTCGGCGAGGAAGCGGTACGACTGCAGCAGTACGGCCGGCCCCAGGTAGCGATCGCTGTTCCACCAGTAGCTGGGGCAGGAGGTGGTGCAGCAGAAGCACAGGATGCACTCGTAGAGCCCGTCGAGCTTGGCGCGATCCTCGTGCGACTGCAGCCGCTCCCGCTCGGGCTCCGGCGTCGAGTTGGTCAGCCAGGGCTTCACCGCGGCATATTGGGCATAGGCCTGGGACAGGTCGGGCACCAGGTCCTTGACCACCGCCATGTGCGGCAGCGGGTAGACCTTGACGTCGCCCTTCACGTCGTCGCTGGCCTTGGTGCAGGCGAGCGTGTTGGCGCCGTCGATGTTCATCGAGCACGAGCCGCAGACACCCTCCCGGCAGGACCGGCGGAAGGTCAGCGTCGAGTCGATCTCGTTCTTGATGTAGATCAGCGCGTCCAGCACCATCGGGCCGCACTTGTCGACGTCGACCTGGTAGGTGTCGATGCGCGGATTCTCGTCATCGTCCGGATTCCAGCGATAGACCTTGAAGGTCCGGACCTCCTTCGCCCCCTCGGGCCGCGGCCAGAATTTGCCGGGCTTGATCCGAGAATTCTTCGGCAGGGCGAATTCCACCATGCGAACGCTCCCAATCGCGCTGAACCACGCGGGACTGACCCGCCTGCCGGTATACATGCCCGCTTCCGGCCGGGCCGGCAACCCGGCAGCTATCCCCGGCGCTTGCGCTCCCAGGCCAGCGCGGTGGCGATCATGTCCTCCAGGCCGTGCCGCGCCCGCCAGTCGAGCAGCGTGTCGGCGCGCGTCGGATCGGCGACCAGGGCGGGCGGATCGCCCGGGCGGCGCGGGGCGGCATCGGCGGCGAAGGCGACGCCGCTGACCCGCCGCACCGTCTCCACCACCTCGCTGACGCTGGTGCCGCGGCCGTCGCCGCAATTGACCGCGGTCGATTCGCCGCCCCGGTCCAGATGGTCCAGCGCCGCCAGATGGGCGGCCGCGAGGTCGGCGACATGGACATAGTCGCGGATGCAGGTGCCGTCGCGGGTCGGGAAGTCGGTGCCGTTGACCGTCATGCCGGCGCGCACGCCCAGCGCGGCCTCGCAGGCGACGTTGATCAGGTGGCTCGCCTGCGGCCGCCACTCGCCGGTGCGCAAGCGCGCGTCGGCGCCGGCGACATTGAAGTAGCGCAGCGCCAGGTAGCGCAGCAGGCCGGCCTGTGCCGCGTCCTGCAGCATCCACTCCACCGCCAGCTTGCTGCGGCCGTAGGGGTTGATCGGCGCCAGCGGCGCGGACTCGGGGATCGGCACGGTGTCCGGGGCGCCGTAGACGGCGGCGGTCGACGAGAAGACCACGCGGTCGACGCCGTGGGCGTGGCAGGCCTGCAGCAGGGTGGCAGCGGCCGCGGTGTTGCGCTGGTAGTATTTCAACGGGTCGACCACCGATTCCGCCACCAGGATCGCGCCGGCGAGATGCACCACCGCGTCGACCCTGTGTGCCCGCAACAGGCCATCGAGTAGCCCCCGGTCGCCGACGTCGCCGACGACCAGGGGGACTCCCTCCGGCAGCACCTCGCGATGGCCGAAGCTGAGGTCGTCGATCACGACGCAGGCCTGGCCGCGGTCGCGGAGCGCGTGGACGACATGGCTGCCGATATAGCCGGCGCCGCCGGTAACTAGGACAGACTCACTGACTGACATGGCGCCGAACCCTACACGTCCGCCCCGCGCGCGGGCATTAAGTCTCGTACAACGAGGTTAACGGGGCCAACGAGGTTAACGCGGCCAACGAGGTTAACGCGGCCCTGCCTACAGCTCCTTCTCGGCGAGTTCGCGGAACGCGTCGGGCACGGACCGGGCGGGGTCCAGCGCGACCGAGCCGTAGCCGACCGCCTCCCAGCCGAAGCGGTCGCGGATCCGGTCGACGGCGCTGTCCGCCCGGCCGCGCGCCAGGCCGCGCCGGCTGCCCGGCCGGCGCGCCTCGTCGCCCAGCCCCAGCGGCAGCTCGAGCTGGACCGCCGGATCCTTCTCCAGCTGCGACACGGCGATCGCCAGCAGCGAGATCGTGGTCTCCCGCGGGTGGTCGGCCAGCACGCCCAGCACCAGCTCCTCGGCGACCTCGGCCAGGATCGCGGTCGCCGAGACCGGCATGGCCAGCGTGACCGCGCGGGTGACCGAGCGCAGGTCGGCGAAGCGCACCCGCACCGTCACCGTCCGGCCCGCCAGCGCTTTCCGCCTCAGCCGCGAGCCGATCCGGTCGGCCAGGTGCCGCAGCGTCGGCCGCACCACGCGCGCCGTGGCCGGCTTGCGGCCCAGCGCCGACTGCGCCCCGGCCGACCGCGCCCGATGCCGGGTGCGGATCTCGCGCGGGTCGCGGTTCCACGCCAGCGCGGTCAGCGTCTCGCCCGCCGCCGGCCCGAGCAGCCGCTCCAGCGACGCGCGCCCGCGCGCCGCCAGCGCGCCGATGGTGGCGATACCGGCCTCGGCGAGCTTCGCCTGGGTGACCGGCCCCACCCCCCACATCAGCCCGACCGGCAGCGCGTGCAGGAACGCGAGCTCGCACGCCGGCTCGACGACGACCAGCCCGTCGGGCTTGGCGACCTGCGATGCGATCTTCGCCAGGTGCTTGGTGCGCGCGACCCCGACGGAGATCGCCAGCCCCAGCTCGTCCCGCACCCTGCGTCGTACCGCCGCCGCGATCTCGGCCGGCGAGCCGAACAGATGGGTGCAGCCGGCGACGTCGGCAAAGGCCTCGTCGATCGAGACCCGCTCGACCAGCGGCGTGAAGTCCCCCAGCACCCCGATCGCCGCGTCGCCCAGCCGCTGATACTCCCGGAAATGTCCGCCGACGAAGATCAGCTGCGGACACAGCGCCCTCGCCTGCCGCCCCGGCATCCCGCCGTGCACCCCGAACGCCTTCGCCTCGTAGGACGCCGCCAGCACCACCCCGCCGCCGACCGCGACCGGCTTCCCCCGCAGCGACGGGTCCAGCAGCTGCTCGACCGAGGCGTAGAACGCGTCGAGATCGGCATGGAGGATGGTGGCGCTGTGCATCCGCAGTTGACGGTCCGGGGATTGTTCGAGAACATAAAGGCAACATCGATAGGCGTGTCAAGCGACAACCGCGCCCGGTGCGGGCGCGTCCGGCCCGGGAGGTGCGCCAAGCCCGGCCGCAGGCGGGCAATGGGGGCGGCCTCGCGCCCTTGTGGCGGCGGGCGGCGCGGGCGATAAGCGGGGCATGGATCATGAGCCGCTGTTCCGCGCGATCGCCGACCGCCTGCGCCCCGAGCCAGGTCTGGCGGCGCTGTTCCTCGCCGGCAGCCACGGGGCGGGGACGGCGGACCGGTTCAGCGACATCGACCTCGTCGCCGTCGCCGACGCAGGCCACCATGGCCCGGTCGCCGCGCTGTGGCGGGAGGTGTTGGAGAGCCTGCACCCGGTCGTGTTCTGGAACGAGCGCCGGGGGCGCGGCATACTCCTGAACGCGATCAGCGAGGACTGGCTGCGCTGCGACCTGCATATCGTCGCCCGCGACGACCTCGCCGGCCGCTGCCGCGCCACGCTGCGTCCGCTGTTCGACCGCGCCGGCGTCTACGACGCACTGCCGGCGACGCTGCCGCCGGCGCAGCCGGACCCGGAGCGGGTGCGCCGGTCGATCGACGAGTTCATCCGCGTGCTCGGGCTGATGACGGTGGGTATCGGCCGCGGCGAGTATGTCACCATGGTCAAGGGCGTCGGCCTGCTGCGCGACCTGCTGACCGACCTGATGCTGGAGGAATGCCCCCTGCCCGACCGCGGCGGCGTGCTCCACCTCAGCCGCCTGCTGCCGCCGGAAAGGATGGCGCAGCTGCAGGCGCTGCCCTGGCCCGGGCCCGAGCGCGACGCCCTGATCGCCGCCAACCTGGCGATTGCCGAGGCTTTCTTCCCGCTCGCCCGCCGCCTGGCCAGGGACCTCGCCGTCGCCTGGCCGGAGCGATTCGAGGCGGCGACCCGCCGGCACCTGCAGAAGGAGCTCGGCGTTGCCTTCCGCTAGGCAGGGACCGGGCCGGGCGCGCGCGGCCGGCAAGGGAGCCGGAAAGGCCGGGGCACCCCAGGTGGGCCCAGGCTTGGCGGGCGCAGGCTTGGCAGGCCCAGATTTGGCGGGTCCAGACTTGGCAGGCGCAGGCGACGCTGTGGGCGACCTGGAGATCTTCCTCGTCGCTCCGCCGGGGCTGGAGTCAGTGCTGGCCGAGGAGGCGCGGGCGCTCGGCTTCCGCGCCCCGCGCGTGATCCCCGGCGGCGTGTTGGTGACGGGCGGCTGGCCGGAGGTGTGGCGGGCAAACCTGGAGCTGCGGGGCGCCTCACGCGTGCTGGCGCGGGTCGCCGAGTTCCGGGCGATGCACCTGG
>JBHJOG010000226.1:0-12045 GCA_050329975.1 Alphaproteobacteria bacterium
GCGCTCTGGCCGCTGCTCGGCGGCGAGATCCAGGTCGAGAGCGTCACTCTCGTCAACCCGCGGATCCTGCTGGAAACGTCCGAGGACGGCCAGGCGAACTGGGACTTCACGCCCGAGGGAACGACAGCCGGCGGCAGCGACGGCGGCGACTTCGACATGCGCCTCGACAACGTGCGGATCGAGGGAGGGGAGCTGCGCTTTCTCGATGCCGGCACCGAGGTCGCCACCCTTCTGAGCCTGGAAGCGACCGTGACGGCGGAGTCGCTCGGCGGGCCGTTCGCCGCCGACGGCTCTGCCCAGGTCAACGGACTGCCGTTCCGCTTCGATGCCGGCATCGGTGCGGTGGCCGAGGCGCCCCAGGTGGCGCTGCGCGTCATCACCGAGGCCGGTGGCGGCGAAGCCTCGATCGACGGCAGGTTCGCCGACGGCGGTTTCGACGGCACCGTGGCGCTGGCGGCGCAGGACGGAAAGGCGTTTCTCGCGGCGTTGGGCAGAGCCGCGGGCACGGAGTTCGACGCGCCCGACATGCTCGCCGGCAGTATCTCGCTCTATACCGAGCTGACCACGTCGTCGGAAGCGATCTCCGCGGACCAGCTGGCCCTGACGCTGGGCGAGTCCCGGCTGACCGGACATGCCAGGGTGGTCTCGCAGGCCGACACCGGCGGCCAGGCCTTCGATGTTGCGCTGGCCGGCGAGCGCCTGGACGTCGATGCGATCCTGGAGGCCATGGCCGCAGCGGATGGCGCCGCCGCGCCGGCCGAGGGGACGGCAGACGGCGCGGGCGCCCTGCCTGCCGATCTGTCGGGGCGGCTCGCGCTCGCGTTCGACACGGTCGTCCTGATGGGCGGCGAGATCGCCAGCGTCGATGTCGAGGCGCGGCTGGCGGACGGTGCGCTGGCGTTCGAGCGCGCTTCGATGACGCTGCCCGGCAACGCGCCGTTGACCCTCCAGGGACAGATCAGCCTGGAGGGCGGCCCGCGCTTCGTCGGTTCGGTGGACCTGTCGTCGTCGAACCCCCGCGCGCTCATGAGCTGGGCGCAGGTCGACCTCGGGTCGGTCCCGGAGGGTGCGATGCAGAGCTTCGCCTTCAGCGGCGCGCTGGATGCGAGCGCGAGTGCCGTCAGGATGGACAGGTTCCTGCTCACCCTCGATGAGAGCACCGCCGAAGGCTCTCTGGCGGCCGCCCTGACCGGCACGCCGTCGGTGACCCTCAACGGCAACATCGATCGTATCGACCTCGATCGGTACCTCGGGTCGGGCGAGGCAGGCGGAGGCGAGGCTTCGGGGTCGGGCGGCAATCCGCTCGCCGGCTTTGGCGCCGACGTCAACCTGACCTTCGGCGCGCTGACCATCGGCGGCAACGCATACAGCCCGGTCACCGCGGTCGGCTCGGTCCGGGACGGTGCGCTGACCATCGACCAGCTGACCGGCATCGGTCCGGGCGGGAGTGCCTTCAGGATCAGCGGCACCGTGGCCGATCCGGTGGCACTTCAGTTTGCGCTCAGCTTCGATGTCAGCCATCCCAATCTGCAGCGGCTGCTCACCGCGTTCGGGCTGGACGCTGCGGGCGCACCTGCGGTGAGCGTCGCCGTGGCCGGGACGGCCGAGTCGGACGGCACCCGTCTGACCATCTCCGACCTGCGCGGCTCGCTCGGCGACAGCGACATCGCCGGCACGGTCACGGCCGCCCTGGGCGACCCCATCGAGGCCAGCGCCCAGTTGCAGTCCAACCTGCTGAACCTGGACGCGATCCTGCCGGGCGGCAGCGGCGGAACCGGGGGCGGCGAGCGATGGTCGCGCGAGCCGCTGGACCTCGCCGCGCTGCGCGGGATCAACGGCGACATAACCTGGACCATCGGGCGGCTGGTGATGGCGCCCAACGGGCTGGACAACGCGGAACTCCTGGCGCGGCTCGCCGACGGCGTGCTGACCATCAGCAGCCTGACCGGCTCGATGGGCGGCGGCACGGTCCAGATCTCCGCCGAGATCAACGCCAGCGACCGTCCCTCGATCGCCCTGTCCATGGCTGGCCGGGGCGTCACGTTCGAGCCGGGCGTGCTGTCGATCGGCGGCGTGTCGTTGGACGGCGCCAGGGTCGACCTCAGCCTCGACGTCGCCGGTGCCGGCGTCAGCATGGCGGAGCTCGTGGGCGGCTTGAACGGGACAGCCGCGCTTTCGGTTGGCGGCGGGGTCATCAACGGCCTCGACCTGGGCGCCTGGCGCGATACCCTGAACGGCCTCGGTGGCGACCTTTCCAGCCTGAGCGGCGTGCTCGGGACGCTCGGCGGCGGCTTTCAGCAGGGCGTGCTCGGCGGCCAGACGCCGATCGGCTCGCTGACCGGGACATTCCAGATCCAGAACGGAGAGGTCTACAGCGACGATCTTGCCCTGGTTTCGGACGTCGCCACCGTGGAACTGGACGGCGCGGTGAGCCTGCCGGCCTGGACGCTGAGCGCCCTGGGCGCCGCTGTGGTGCAGCAGTCGATCTTCGACGAGGTCCCCGCGATTCCCTTCGGCCTCGGCGGCTCGCTCGACAACCCGAGCTTCATGCCGGACTTCACCGCCCTGCAGCTCTTCCTGGGCACCGACGTGATGGGGTTGTCTCTCGATCAGTTGCCGGCAGACGTGCTCGCAGGCCTCGGCATCAACGGCCTGAGCCCGGATATGCTGCAGGGCGTCGATCCGCAGCAGCTGATCCAGGGGCTTCTCTCCGGCTCGCAGGGAGTGGGTCCCGACGTGTTCCAGCGGCTGCTGCAACAGGGCGGAGACGGCGGCGAGGCGATGGCCCCGGCGCCCGACGCGCTGCTCCAGCAGCTTCTCGGCGGCACCGTAGCGGGCGGTGAAACCGCGGATGCGCCGGCCGATCCGGCTGCGGCCCTGCAACGCCTGCTGGGCGGCGATCTCACGGCAACGCCCGACAGTCCGGTCACGCCGGAAGAGGTCCGGCCCGAAGACGCAGCGGACGCGCCCGAGGCCGCGCCGGAGCCCGAGGCCGAACCGGAACTCGCAGCCGAAACGGAGCCCGAGGCCGCGCCGGAGCCCGGGGCCGAACCGGAACTCGGAGCCGAAACGGAGCTCGAGGCCGAAACGGCGCTCGAGGCTGAACCGGAGCTTGTGACCGAGCCGGAGCTCGAGACCGAGCTGGAACCGGTGACAGGGCAGCTGCCCGAGCCGGAGGCGGAGACGCTCGGCGAGGAGCCGACTGCGGAGCCTGCCGAGGAGCCGGTGTCCGCACCCGATACGCAGCCGGCGGCCGAGGAACAACCGGCCGAAGAATCCGCGCCCGAAAGCGAGCCTGCGGCGGAGCCGACGCCGGAGGCCAGCCCTGCGCCGGATGAGACCGCGGCCGAGCAACCGGCGGATGCAGTCGAGCCCGACGAGTCCGGGACCCCGACCGCGGACGGATCGGAACCGGCGGCCGATGTGCCGTCGGAGTCCGAGCCGGCCGAACCTGTGGCAACCGAGACCGACGCTGGCGAGCCTGCGGCCGAGCAGCCGGCGGATCCGGGCGAGTCCGAACCCGTTTCCCCTGCGAGCGACGAGGATCCCGCTGAGCCCACGACCGACGAAGCGGTGCCGGCAGCCGACCAGACACAGCCGACCGGCGATCAGCCGGCGGAGGTTGAGGACTGCGATCCGGAGACCGAGGAGGAATGCCCCGTTCTCGAAGAGGACCCGACGCAGCCGGCTGGCGAGTCCCAGTAGGATCCGGCACGAAAGCCGCCAGGGCGGACCGGCCTCACTGGCCGATCCGCCCTGGCTGACCACGCCCGCCCGGCGCTGGGATGGGAGACGGGCCGGGGGGCGGGAAGACGGCGCACGGAGCCGCGAGAGTGCGCCGCCATCGAGTAGGCGATCAGTTCAGGACCGACGCCGTGCAGCTGAAGGGGTAGGGCGCATCGCCGACGTGGATCACCCCGCCGGGCGCCAGCCCGGCCAGCCCGGTATTCGCCACACCGCCGGAGCCCTGGCTGGTCGTCCACTGGATCTGCGATCCCGGGGCGATGGCGGTGGCGCCGTTGTTGCGGATCAGGACCCGGGCCATGACATCGCCGCTGCCCATCTGGCACTGGACCAGCTGGATGAGCCCGGGTGACCCGGCCTGCCCGAACTGAAGCTGAGGCGTGGCGCCGAGGCGCTGCGGCTGGTTGTCGGCAAGGGCCGTCCCGGCGACGAGCGAGGCGGCGACGACGAGTATCGAACCAAGGATTCTGGTGGTGCGCATGGAGTGCCCTCCGGTCAGGGGATGTCGGACATGGCGTTCATGCCTGTCAGTCGCCGGTGGTGGGCGGGGGGTTCATGCGGACACGAAAAAAACCGGATGCCGGGCTCGGTCAGCGGTGTCCCGCGGCACGCTGCAGTTCGGCGACCACGAGCAGGCGCAGGGCGCTCGACAGGTTGCCGCGCGGACGTCCGGCGTCGACCGCGGTGACGAGGGCGTTGAGGCTGAGCCCGCGCGCCGCGGCGATCCGTTTCAACTCGGACCAGAACGGCTCCTCCAGCGAGATGCTGGTCGGATGGCCGGCAATGCGCACCGAGCGCTTCAGCACCCGCGCAGTCCCGTCGCCGGCAGGCGTGTCGGCCATGGAGCTAGTCGCCGGGCCCGATCATCGCCTCCGGCCGGACCCACTGGTCGAACTGCTCGGGCGTCAGCAGCTGCATTTCGACCGCCACCTGCTTCAGGGTCTTGTTCTGGGCGTAGGCGGTCTTGGCCACCTTGGCCGCGTTGTCGTAGCCAATATGCGGGTTCAGCGCGGTCACCAACATCAGCGACTCGTGCAGCAGGGTCTCGATCCGGTCGCGGTTGGCCTCGATGCCGACCACGCAGTTGTCGGCGAAGCTCACCGCGGCGTCGCCGAGCAACCGGATCGACTGCAGCACGTTGTAGATGATCACCGGCTTGAACACGTTGAGCTCGAAATGGCCGTTGGAGCCGGCCACGGACACCGCCACGTGATTGCCCATCACCTGGGCGGCGACCATTGTGATCGCCTCGCACTGGGTCGGGTTCACCTTGCCCGGCATGATCGAGGAGCCGGGCTCGTTTGCCGGCAGGATCAGTTCGCCCAGCCCGCAGCGCGGGCCCGAGCCCAGGAAGCGGATGTCGTTGGCGATCTTCATGGCCGACACCGCGACGGTGTTGAGCGCGCCCGACAGCTCGACCAGCGCGTCATGGGCGGCGAGCGCCTCGAACTTGTCGGCGGCAGTGACGAACGGCAGCCCGGTGAGCGCGGCGACCTTCTTCGCGAACAGCTCGGCGAAGCCCTTCTTCGCGTTCAGCCCGGTGCCGACCGCGGTACCGCCCTGGGCCAGTTCCAGCACCCTCGGCAGGGCCGAGCGCAGGCGCGCGATGCCGTATTCGACCTGCTTGGCGTAGCCGCCGAACTCCTGGCCGAGCGTCAGCGGGGTCGCGTCCTGGGTATGGGTGCGGCCGATCTTGATGATGTCCGCGAACGCCGACGCCTTGTCGGCGAGCGCCTGGTGCAGATGCGCCAGCGCCGGAATCAGGTCGCGCTCGGTCCGCTCGGCGGCGGCGATGTGCATCGCGGCCGGGAAGCTGTCGTTGGACGACTGACCGCGGTTGACATGGTCGTTGGGATGCACCGGCGTCTTCGAGCCGATCTCGCCGCCCAGGATCTCGATCGCCCGGTTGGCGATCACCTCGTTGGCGTTCATGTTGGTCTGGGTGCCCGACCCGGTCTGCCAGACCACCAGCGGGAAATGCTCGGCCAGCGTGCCGTCGATCACCTCGTCGGCCGCCTGGACGATGGCCTCGCCCAGCCTGGAGTCCAGCTCGCCGAGGTCGATGTTGGCTAGCGCCGACGCCTTCTTCTGGATCCCGAGCGCCCGGATCAGGGCTGCCGGCATCCGCTCGCCGCCGATGCGGAAATTCTCCAGCGAGCGCTGGGTCTGCGCGCCCCAGTAGCGGTCCGCCGGCACGTCGATGGCGCCGAGGCTGTCGGTTTCGCTGCGGGTGGCGGCCATCGGCTCTTCTCCTGGGGCTGGTGGCTCTGTGGCGGCGCGATCATAGCCGTGGTGGCGCGCCGGTCGAGCCGGAAAATGCGCCGATGGGGGTCGAACCGCCCAAGCGATCTGCTATAAGGCGGTCGCCCTTCCGCCGGATTTGGAGACATCGACATGAGCCTGCTCGTCCTGCTGCGCCACGGCCAGAGCCAGTGGAACCTGGAGAACCGGTTCACCGGCTGGCACGACGTGGACCTGAGCCCGCTGGGCGAGGAAGAGGCACGGACAGGTGGCGCGCGGATGCACGACATCCGCTTCGACGTCGTCTTCACCTCGACCCTTAAGCGGGCGATCCGCACTGCCGAGATCGCGCTCGAAGCCAGCGGCCCGGTCAACGCGCATCTGCGCGAAGGCGCGGGCTGGAAGCTCATCCGGCATGACGACCTGCGCGAGCGCCATTACGGCGACCTGGTCGGCCTCGACAAGGCGGAGACGGCGCAGAAGTTCGGCGACGAGCAGGTGCGGCTGTGGCGGCGCAGCTATTCGACCAGGCCGCCGGCGGGCGAGAGCCTGGAGGACGTGGTCGCCCGGGTCACGCCGTACTGGGAGGCGCACATCCGGCCGGAGATCGAGGCCGGCCGCAACGTCCTGGTCGCCGCCCACGGCAACACCGTCCGCGCGCTGCTGGTGGTGCTGGGCGAGCGCACGACCGAGGAGATCCCCACGGTCGAGATCCCGACCGGCGTGCCGCTGGTGTTCGACTATGCCGACGGCGAGTTCGGCAAGGGCCGCTACCTGGAAGGCGACGCCGACTAGATCAGCCTCCGATCGGACGGACTCATCCGATCGCAGACGAGTTGATCGATTCCAACGTCCTGGACAGCTTGTCTAGGTCCGTTCGGATGCAGGCCGCTCCACCGGTGCCCCTCACGGCGACAGCCGGCGGGTGGTGTCGCGGACGACGAGCTCGGCCGGGATGCGGGTGACGCTGCGTGGGCGCGTGGGGTCGGCGATACGGGCGGCGAGTCGCTCCAGGATCGCTGCGACGGTCACGGGCACCGGATAGGCGATGGTGGTCAGCCGGAAGCTCGGCCAGCGGGCCTGCGGGATGTCGTCGTAGCCGATCACCGCCAGGTCCTCGGGCACGCGGATGCCCAGCAGCCGGCTCGCCTCCAGCGCCTGCATCGCCAATGCGTCGTTGACGCAGAACAGCGCGTCCGGCGGGCTGTCGCCGCCGAGGATCGCCATCGTCGCCGACAGGTCCTCGGCCGCCTCCTCGATCCGCCGCTCCGCGTGCAGGGTGAGGCCGTGCCGCGCAAGCCCCTCGACCAGCCCCTGGAACCGCTCCTGGTCGGAGAAGGTGTTGCGGGTGCGGCCCAGATAGGCGATGCGGCGGTGGCCGGTACGGGCCAGCAGGCTGGCGGCGCTGCGGCCGCCGGCGAGGTTGTCGGAGCAGACGCAGTCCACCAGTTCGCCTTCACCGATGCGCCCGGCCAGCACCAGGGGCACGCCCAGGCTGGCGAAGCGGCGGGAGGTCTCGGCGGTCATCGTGCCGGCGGCGACCATGGCGCCGCTGACCCGGTAGTCGAGGGCGATCTCCATGGCGTCCGCCACAGTGGTCGCGCCGTCCACAGGCAGCAGCATGATCCGCTTGTCGATTCGGGCGAGCCCGCGGGCGAGGGCGTCGACAAGCAACGGGTCGTAAGGGCTGGCGATGGTGCCGGTGACCAGCGCCACCAGGTCGGTACGGTTGCTGATCAGCCCGCGGGCGATCGCGTTCGGCCGGTAGCCGAGGGACTTGGCGGCGGCGAGCACCCGGTCGCGGGTCTGCGCCGCGATGCTGGCGCCCGGCGTGAAGGTCCGCGAGACCGCGGAGGCCGACACGCCGGCCGCCTGCGCAACGTCGCGCAATGTCACCCGCTTCATTCACGTCTCCGCGGCAGTCATTGCAAAGGTTTTCTGATATTCGCCCCATGCTGACCAGTTCTTTTGTGCTCAGCTTCGATCGTTGACCAAAAAACGTCATGAAACTACAACAGCAATGTCGTTGGACAGGACCGCATCGATGCGGAATCATGTTGCAATCGATTGCAGAAATGCGTCCGGGGGAGGGCGGGGGCCGTGACCTATCTGCATGCCGAGGAGATCCGGCTGGCCTACGGTGCGACGCCGGTGCTGAACGGGGTCGACCTTGCCGTCGCGCGCGGTGAGCTGGTCGCTCTGCTGGGCCCGTCGGGCTGCGGCAAGACCACCGTGCTGCGGGTGATGGCCGGGCTCAGCCGCCCCGACGGCGGGCGGGTCGCCGTCGACGGCCGCGACGTGACGCGGCTGCCGCCGGAGCGGCGCAACATGGCGATGGTGTTCCAGTCCTATGCCCTGTGGCCGCACATGAACGTGCGGCGCAACATCGGTTACGGGCTCAAGCTGCGCGGTTGGTCGCGGCCGGCCACGGCCGCGCGGGTCGACGAGCTGCTGGCACTGCTCAAGCTCGACGGCCTCGGCGAGCGCGCCGTCACCGCGCTTTCCGGCGGCCAGCGCCAGCGGGTGGCGCTGGGCCGGGCGCTGGCGGTCGACCCGGCGGTGCTGCTGCTCGACGAGCCGCTGTCCAACCTCGACGCCCGCATCCGCTTCGAGCTGCGCCACGAGCTGCGCGCGGTGCAGCAGGCGTTGGGGATCACGGCCCTCCACGTCACCCACGACAAGGAAGAGGCGATGGTCATGGCTGACCGCATCGCCATCGTCAACCACGGCCGAATCGAGCAGATCGGCGCGCCGGACGAGGTGCACGACCGACCGGCCACCGCCTTCGTCGCCGACTTCCTGGGTGCGACGAACCGCTGCCGGGTCTCGGTGGCGGCAGAAGCCGGCGGCGCGATGCTGCGCGGCGAGGATATCGCGCCGGCGCCGATAGCGGCTCCGCCGGCGACCGGCGACCATGTCCTGTTCTTCCGCCCGACCGAAGGACGGCTGGCCCCGCCCCATGCCGAGGACACGCCTGCTCCGGGCGGCCTGTCGCTCGCCGGGCGGGTGGAGCAGGTGAGCTATACCGGCGACACCTACCGGCACCAGGTCATGTGCCAGGGCCGCCGCCTGATTGTGGACGCGGCCGACCGTTGGCCCGTCGCCGACGCCGTCCGCGTCCACATACCCGCCTCGGCGCTGCGGCTGTTCGCCGAGGCTTCACTTCCGGACCATTTGAGGGGATGAACATGCGTACTGCCCTGCTGGCGGCCGCCTCCGCCGTGGCGTTTGCCACGGCCGCGATGGCCGACGAGGTGCTGACCGTGGTGACGGCCGGCTCCGAGAACATGGTCGACTACGTGACCGACTATCTGGGCCCGAAGTTCGAGGCGGCCCACCCGGGGGTGACAGTCCGGGTGATCGGCACCGGCCCGGGCGATGCGGGCAGCCAGGCGATCTACGAGCGCCTCGCCGCCCAGCGCGCCGCGGGCGTGGAGGCGGTCGACGTCGACGTGGCGGTCGTCCATCAGAAGATGGGCGGCCAGATGGTCAGCGAGGGCCTGCTTGCCCTCTATCGCAGCGACATCGGGACCGGGGCGCTGGTCAGCTCGCCCGCGGCCGAGAATGCGCTCGGCACCGACGTCTCCGGCTATGTGATGCCGATGTTCCACAGCCAGACGGCGCTCGCCTACAACTCGGCGTTGCTCGCTGTGCCGCCAGGCTCCTATGCCGAGCTGGCGCAATGGGTGGAAGAGAACCCGGGGCAGTTCGGCCACAACGGCATCCGCGACGGCATGTCGGGCGTGAGCTTCGTCATCGGCTGGATGTATGCGAACACACCCGATGCGGAGCACCTGATGGCTGGCCCGTACGACGAGGCGGTGACCAGATCCGACGCCTGGACGGCTGCCCTTGCCGACCTGAAGGACTTCAATCGCCATGTGACCCTCACGCCGGGCAATGCCGGAACGCTCGACATGCTGAACCGGGGCGAGATCGCGATCGGGCCGGTGTGGGTCGACATGTTCTACACCTGGCAGGCCGACGGACGGCTTTCGCCGGACATGCGGCTGGTGCTGCCGGAGCCGGGCATGCCGGGCCAGCCCATGTATTACGTGGTGCCCGAAGGCTCCCCGGAAGGCGATCTCGCCCGGGAGTTCATCGCGCTGGCGACCAGCCCGGAAGTCCAGGCGGAAGGCATCGTGCAACGGTTCAACTGGTATCCGGGCATCGATGCCAGCCACCTGGAGGGCACGATGCCGGCCGAGGCCTGGGATGCGCTGTTCGTCGATATCACGCCACAGGACCTCGCCGCCAAGGGCAGGACGTTCCCGATCGCAGATTATTTCGATGCGATCCTCGAGGCCTATGAGCGCAGCGTCGAGTAGCGCGGGACCGGTCGCCGCCGGGGCGGTTGCGGCCGCCCCGGCGGCGGCATGACCGGGACAACCGGAGTGGGGGGCCGACTGATCGGCTGGGCGATGGTCGCGCCGGCCGGCGCCATGGTGGCGTGCCTGTTCGCCTATCCCCTGCTGGGTTCGCTGATCGGCGCGTTCACGCCGCGCGACGCCGCCCAGGAGAGCTTCCCATCGCTGGCGAATTTTGCGGTCGCCTGGGAGTTCTATGCCGACGACATGGTCTTCACCGTCGGCATCATCGCGCTGTCGGTGGCCATCACCGGCGTGCTCGCCGTCGCCATCGCTGGCTACCTCACGCTCGGCACGACTCCCTTCGTCGTCGCCGCCTTGCGCTGGCTTTATCGATGGCCGCTGTTCATCCCGTTCATCGTTGCAGCCCAATGCATGCGCACCTTCCTGGCCAAGAACGGGCTTATGAACAATGCCCTCTCGGCTGGCGGCCTGATTACGCCGCTCGAGGCGCAGAGCTTCCTCGACTGGCGCGGCATCGTCATCACCATGGTCTGGAAGCAGCTGCCGTTCGTCACCCTGCTCGTCGCCGGCGCCATGGCTGCGCTCGACCGGTCCACCATCGAGGCAGCGCGCAACCTGGGCGCCGGCAAGCTTCGCGTCCTGCTCCAGATCGTGGTCCCGCAGGTCACCGGCACGCTGGGGGTGGCGTTGGTGCTCACCACAGTGGTGATGACCGGCGTCCTCAGCGTGCCGATCATGATGACGTCGCAGACGCCGGCCATGCTGACCGTGCAGATGGCGTTCCGCATCAACGCCTATGGCGACTACGGCACCGCCAATGCGCTCGGCGTGGTCTCCTACCTGATCACCGGCTCGGTATCCTGGCTCTACCTGCGCCATGTGGCCCGGGGGCGGTCCCGGTGAGCGCAGCGCGGAACCTGCGCCGCTGGCTCGTCCTGGCCGGCCTGGGGCTGATGCTTGCGCTGTTCGCGCTGGTGATCTTCGGTCCGCTCACCAACCTGGTGCTGTGGAGCGTGGCGGAAAGCTGGTATTTCCCGCACGCCTTGCCGAACGAGTATGGCTTCTCCTTCTGGCAACGGGTATTCCGGCCGACCGGCAACGCGACCCAGTCGCTCGTCCTCAGCGTCACCATCGCGACGCTGACGGTGGCGGTCTGCCTCGCGGTCTCGGTGCCGGCGGCCTACGCGCTGGCGCGGCTCAGGCTCCCCGGCCGCACCGCGATCCTGCTGCTGTTCCTGCTGCCGCAGGCGTTCCCGGACGTGCCGATCTACATCAACATCGCCCGCAGCTTCTACGAACTCAGGCTCAACGGCACGGTGCTGGGCGTGGTGCTGGTGCATGCGGTGCACGGGCTGGTCTATTCGGTGTGGATCGCGACTGCCGCCTTCGCCGCCGTAGACCGCGACCTGGAGGAGGCGGCGCGCAACATCGGCGCCGGCCCGATCCGGGCCTTCGCCACGGTGACCCTGCCGCTTGCCGCTCCCGGGATCGTCGCCAGCGCGATCTTCGTCTTCTTGGAGAGCCTTGACGAGTTCACCGGCACCTATTTCGTTGGCGCGCCCGATGTGATGACCCTGCCGATGATCATGTTCCGCGCCTCGATGGAGGGGAACTACCAGATCGCCTCGATCACCGCCCTGGTGCTGCTGGTGCCCTCGATCGGCTTCATGATCGTGGTCGAGCGGGTGCTGAAGGCGGACGTGCTGGCGCGCATCGGGTCGTGACCGCT
>JBHJOG010000227.1:0-13877 GCA_050329975.1 Alphaproteobacteria bacterium
TGGCTGATGCTCCCGGACAAAGGAAAGCGCAAGGTACCTGCGACCTTTGATGCCGACCACAGCCGCCGTCGCTGGCGGTACCCAGGGACAGAGGAGGATCTGATGAACTGCCGCTACGACGAGAGGGTCGAGTGCATAATGCGGGCTGCGGTGCTTGGCGCGCTCGCCGCCTTACCGCTCGCGGCGCCCGCCCTCGCCGCCGAGCCGGGCTGGCACGAGGCGGCACTGGAGCAGGCGCGCACCGTACACCGCGAGACCATGCCGGCGGACTGCGACGCCGACCGGCCGGGTGCCGCCGAGCCGGAGGTCGCCTTTCCCATCCGCATCGGCGAGGGCGAAGGGGCGCGCGACGTGCTGCTGGTCCAGTTCCGCTGCCTGCTTGGGGCCTATAACGCGGTCGCCGTCTTCGTCCTGGTCGACGAGACCGGGACGGCGGCACCGGTCCAGTTCCTCACCCCGGAAGCCGCCATCGTCTATGTCGACGCCGACCAGACCCAGGTCGAGAGCATCGCGGTCGGCGGGATCGTCGAGCGGCGGACGCTGGTCAACCCGGTCTACGACCCCGAGCGGCAGACGCTGGAGGCCTATGGCAAGTGGCGGGGGCTCGGCGACGCCTATGAGCTGACCCGCTGGGCGCTTCGGGACGGGCGGTTCGAGCTCGTATACTACGCCGTCGACGCCACCTATGACCTGCAGGACAACCCGCAGGTCCTGATCGACGAACAGCAATAGGGGTCCCGGGGTTCAGGAGGCTGGAGGTTCCCCCACCACCCGGCCGCGCAGGGCGGGCAGGCCGACGCCGGTGCTCTCGAAGCCGCCGTCGGCGGCGATGACCTGACCGGTTATGAAGCTCGCCTTGTCGGAGCAGAGGAAGACGATCAGCTCGGCGATCTCGTCCTCCGTGCCGTAGCGGTTGAGCGGGATCGCGTCGTGATAGGCGGCGACGATCGCGGGCGTATGGACCGCCATCGCGAGCTTGGTGCGGACCGGACCGGGGCAGACGCAGTTCGCACGCACACCATGCTCGCCGAGCTCCGCCGCCTGCTGCCTGGTCAGGTGGATGACGGCGGCCTTCGACGTGCCGTAGGCGACGCGGAGGGTCGAGGCGCGCACGCCGGAGATCGAGCCGACGTTGACGATGGCGCCCCTGGCCGCCTTCAGCGCCGGCAGCGCCGCCTGCGACATCAGAAAGACGCCGTCGAGGTTGGTCTCCATCACGGTGCGCCAGCGGGCAAAGCCGGTCTGCTCGATCGGGCCGAAGTCGGCGACACCGGCGTTGTTGACCAGCGCGTCGAGGCGATCCCAGCGCGCACCGAGGTCCGCCATTGCCGCTTCGACCTGCGCCGGCTGCGAAACGTCGCAGACAATCGGCACCACCGACGCGAGGTCGGCGGCGGCCGCATGCAGCGCCGGCGCGTCGCGGTCGATCATCGCCACCTGCCAACCGTCGCGTAGGAAGAGCCGCGTGGTGGCGAGCCCGATGCCGCGCGCCGCGCCGGTCACCAATGCGCACTTCCCGGTCATCCCTGGGCGCTCACCAGCAGGTGAAGCCGCCGTCGACGATCAGGTCGTGGCCGGTGACGAAGGAGGACGCGCGGCTGGCGAGGAAGACGGCAGGGCCGGCCATTTCATCGACCGTCGCCATCCGCGCCATCGGCGTCTCGGCTTCGAACTGCTTCACCTGCTCGGCGACCTCGGGCCGCAGGTTCATCGGCGTGGCGGTATAGCCGGGGCTGATCGCGTTGACCCGCAGGCCGCGATCACACCACTCCATCGCCAGGCTCTTGGTCAGGTGGATCACCCCGGCCTTGGACGTGTTGTAGTGAGCCTGCAGCAGGCCGCGGTTGACGATCGAGCCCGACATCGAGGCGATGTTCATGATCGAGCCGCGGCGGCGCGGCAGCATCACCCGCGCCTCGGCCTGGCAGGTGCGGAACAGGCCCGTCAGGTTGACGTCGAGCATCCGCTGCCACTGCTCGGAGGGCATCTCCTCGGCCGGGCAGGCATTGGCGATTCCGGCGCAATTGCCGGCGACGGTTATCGCGCCGAGGTCGCGCTCGGCCGCCGCTACCGCAGCGGCCAGGTCGCTCTCGCTGGTGACGTCGCCGGTGACGGCGATGGCCCGGCCGCCGAGGTCGCCGATCCGTTCCACCGTCGTCGCGAGGCCGGCGCTGGACGGCAGATCGAAGCAGGCCACATCCGCCCCCGCCTCGGCATAGGCGAGGGCAATGCGTTGGCCGATGCCGCTGCCGGCACCGGTGACGAAGGCGATCTCGCCGTCGAGGCGAAACAGGTTCACGGCCGATTCTCCTGGCGCGCCACCGCGGCGATACGGAAATCACCGCCAGGGTAGCAGGCGCCGGCAACAGGGGGAACCGGCCGATACGCGACCCGTGTCTGCGATGGCGAAGGACGGCCCGGCTATCGCCTAAGCTTGGGATCCTCGCCGCGCGCACGCTCCTTGCCGGCCTTCTCGGCCTCGCGCAGCGCATCGCCCTCCTTGCCCTCGACCGCCTTCTCTGCCTCACGGGCCGCGCCCTCGACGTCGCCTGACTTGGCGAACTCCTCGACATCCTTGCGGTAGCGGCGCGCGGCCGCGTAATCACCCTCGCCCTTCGGGTCTTTCCTCTCCGGCATGGTCGTCTCCCTTGCTCCTCTGCGTGCAGCACGCCCGCTGCCACGTTCGCCATGTCGGGAAAACGATGCGCGAGGCTGCGAAGTTCCCACCGCCGGCTTCGCAAGGAAATGGCGGGGCCGAAGCCCCGCCATCCCAGGTCGCAAGGTGCGGCCGGTCAGCCGCGGAACGGTGCGGCCAACTCGTTGGTCTTCTCGGCTATGACGTCCATCGCCTCCTCCGGCGAGCTGTACTGGCCGGCCAGCAGCTTACCGAGCTCGACCGGGATCACATTGTTGGCAATCTCCGGCCACGACGGCAGGTCGGGCTCGGAGCCCATCCGGTTGTTGATGGTCCACTCGACCGCCGGGAAGTGGCGTGTGGTGCCGGCGCCGGGCACCGCGGCGGCCAGCACGCGCTCGTCCTTGAACGCCGACAGCCGGACCGGCGACGCGCCACCGCCGACCACGCAGCTGCGGGCGACGATCTCCTTCGAGGTCACCCACTGCATGAACAGCCAGGCGGCCTCCGGATTCTGCGAGTAGCGCGACAGCGAGATCGACGAGCCGCCCTGGTGGCCGATATGCGGGATCTCGTTGAAGCCCGCGTCCTCGGGAAGGCGAAGGGCTGCCTCCTCGGGCGGGATCGCCGCTTCCATCATCCCGCCGCCGACCGCGGAGTCGCCGCCGTCGAGCCCGGGGAAGAACTCGCCCCAGGAGATGCACTGCGCAGCGATGCCCTGGGCCATCGACTGCCACTGGCCGTCCCAGGTCCAGGTGGTGGCCGCCGGCGGCATGTAGTTGACCAGGTCGAGCATGTACTGCAGCCCGGTCATCCCCTGCGCGTCATTGCCGGAGAACATGCCATCCTTGTCGAAGATCGAGCCGCCATGCGCCCACAGCCAGATCGTCCAGTCGCACTCCAGCGAGTAGTGGCCGGACTTGAGCTGGCCGGTGGTGCCGTAGATGCCGTTGCCGATCTCGGCCTCGTGCAGGGCGATGGTGGACTCCATGTACTCGGCCATGGTGGTCGGCACCGCGAGCCCGTGCTTCTCGTAGAGGTCGCCGCGATACATCAGGATGGCGATCGGAATGTCGAACGGCACGCCCATCATCTGGCCGTAGGCGGTCGAGATGCCCTCTACCAGCGGCGGGGAGAAGTCGTCCCAGTCGTAGCCCGGCATCGCCAGCTCGGCGTTGGATTCGTAGAGCTCCAACGGGTTGATGGTGTCGGGCGAGAACAGGGCAGCCCACGCCTGGTCGAGGTAGTAGAGGTCGTAGGTGCCGAGCTGGGCCTGAGCGTCGAGGGTGGCCTTCTGCAGCACCTGCTCCAGGGGCACGATCTCGATCTCGACGTTGATGCCGGTCAGCTCCTCGAACTCGGACTTGAGCTCGCTCGCCACGTTGGTCGGCGGGGTCGCCTCGGAGGTGTAGCGGATGGTGGTGCCGGCAAACTGCCGGCCGACGTCACGCAGCCACGCGTTGACGTCGTCGGGCGTCTGGGCCGCCGCCATGTCGGTGCCGAGGTGGAACAGCCCGTTCTGCCGCTTCAGCCCGCCGCCGAGCATCGCCGCCGAGAAGGCGGAGAAGCCGACTCCGGCGGTGGCCATGCCGCGCATGAACTGCCGCTTCGAGACCTGGCGCCTGGCATATCTGCCGGCGAGATCGGCGATATAGGTCTTGCGGTCATATTCCTTGAAACTCATCGACGTCCTCCCGCTTGTCTGTTGGTTGGCGGTCTATCTCGCCCGCATGGCGGCTCAATCCTTCAGTGAGCCCAGGGTCAGTCCGCGGACCAGATGGCGTTGCACCAGCAGGATGAAGATGAAGCTCGGCACCAGCGCGGCACTGCCGAGCGCGGTGATCAGGCCCCATTCGGTGCCGGTCGAGGTCACGAAGGTGGTGATCTTGACCGGGATCGTCCGGATGCTGGTGGTCAATTGCAGGCTGATCAGGAATTCCGTCCAGGAGAAGATGAAGCAGAGCACGGCGGTGGCGGCGATGCCGCCGCGGACCAGCGGCAGCACGATGCGCCAGAACACCATCAGCCGGGTCGCGCCGTCGATCATCGCCGACTCGTCGAGGTCGCGCGGCACGTCGTCGAAAAAGCTCTTCATCAGCAAGGTGGCCAGCGGCAGGTTGATCAGCGTGTGGGCGATGATCAGCCCGAAATGGGTGTCGCGCAGGCCCATGTCGCGGAAGATGAAGAACAGCGGGATCGCGACCGCGATCGGCGGCATCATCCGCTGGGCGAGGATGAAGAACACTAGGTGCGTCTTCGCCCGCATCATGAACCGCGACAGCGCATAGGCCGCCAGGGTGGCGAACAGCACCGCCAGGAAGGTCGACCCGATCGCGATCACCACGCTGTCGATGATGGTCGGGATCGAATAGTAGCTCGACGCGCCGCCGGTCTGGCCGCCGATCCCCCCTTCCAGGTTGATCCGCGAGACGCCGAGCAGCGCGATCCGGTAGTTGTCCAGCGTCGCCGCGAAATCGAAGTAGTTCGGCACCCGGGAGAAGATCGCCGTGTAGGGCTTGAACGAGGCCAGCACCCACCAGAACAGCGGGAACAGGAACAGCAGCACCACCAGCACGGCGAAGAGGTCGCGGATGTGGAGCCTGCGCAGGACCTCGGCCATCAGAACTTCACCCGCGAAACCTTGATGAACAGGAAGCAGATGACGTTGAGCAGGATCAGCGTGATCAGGCTGAGCGTCGAGGCGTAGTTGAAATTGGCGGTGGTGAACTCGCGGCCGGCATAGAAGCTGAGCGTCTCGGTCGCCGTGCCCGGCCCGCCGGTGGTCATCACGTAGACGTAGTCGTAGATGCGGAACAGGTCGATGGTCCGGATCAGCACCGCCACCGCGATCACCCGGCCGAGCATGGGCAGCGTCAGGTACCACAGCGTCTGCAGGTAGCTCGCCCCGTCGATGGCCGCCGCCTCGTAGGGCTCCTTCGGCAGCGCGCGCAGGCCGGCCAGCATGATCAGCACCATGAATGGCGTCCACTGCCAGATATCGGCCAGCATCACCCCGCCCAGCGCGGTGTAGGTGTTGGCCAGGATCGGGTTCGACCGGTCCATGATGCCGAGCGCGTCTAGGTAGTAGGCGAGCACGCCGAACTGGGCGTCCTCCATCAGCAGGAACATCAGCCCGGTCACCGCCGGCGGCACCACCAGCGGCAGCGTCATCAGCGCGCGCAGCACGCCGTAGCCGCGCCGCTCGCTGTCCAGCAGCAGCGCGATCGCCAGCCCGAGCCCGACCTGGAACACCAGGCAGACGATCGTGTAGGTCGACGTCACGATCAGCGCGTCCCACATCCGGTCGTCGGACAGCGCCCGCCCCCACAGGTCCAGCCCGCTGAACTCCATCTCCCGGGTAAAGGGATTGCGCGTGTTCAGCGACAGCCACACCGCATAGCCCAGCGGATAGAGGCCGAAGGCGGCGATCATCGCGAACAGCGGGGCGAGCCACGGCAGCGGGTGGTCGGACGTGAGCCAGCGCGGCAGATACAGCATCTGCCGCCTCCCGTTCTGCCCTGCGACCAGTGCGGTCACGTCTTGCGACCCCTGTTTCTAGTTTTACGTCAGGTCTGCGTTCGCTCCGGTTCGCATTCGAACATGCACGCTGAACATTTGTCCAGAGGCGATGACTTTTATTCGAAAAATTTACGTCCGGCTCAGCGGCGGCCGAGCAGGCGGGCCTCGACCACCGTCACCGCCTGATAGAAGCCGATCGAAACAAGCACCGACACGACGGCGACCGACCAGATCATGCCGTAGTCCAGCATGCCGCGCGACTGGTTGAGCAGGTTGCCGAGGCCGTAGCCCGTCGCCAGCCACTCCGCGATCATCACCCCGAGCAGCGCCCGCGGCGCGCCGAGCCGGGCGGCGGCAAGCAGGTGCGGCAGCGCCGCCGGCACCCCTACGAACCGCAGCTGCTTCAGCGGCGACGCGCCATAGGCGGCCAGCACGTCGAGCGCGCTCCTGGGCACCTGCGCCAGGCCCTGGGCCAGCGTCACGAAGGCCGGGAAGAAGGTGACCGACACGGTGACGACCAGGGTCGCCGTCGCGGTGCGCCCGAACAGCAGCACGATCAGCGGGGTCAGCGCCACCAGCGGCATCGTCTGGCTGACCAGCGCGAACGGCAGCATCACCCGCCCCAACGGACGCCAGATGGTGGTGACGACCGCGAGCAGGAAGGCGACCGCCAGCCCCGCTGCCAGCCCGACCACCGCCAGCGGCAGCGTCTCGGCCAGCGCCGCGCCGAGCCGCGCCCGCGCGTTCGCCGCCTGCGCGCCGGTGACCAGGTAGTCCCATACGGCCGGCGGCGCATAGGCGACCACCGGCGACAGGTCGAGCAACAGCAGGACGCCCCACCACAGCGCCAGCGCCACCGCGACCGAGGCCATCGCCAGCGCCAGCCGCTGCCAGAGCGGGCCGGACGCGCTGCCCAGGATCTCCGGCGCGCCCGAGGCGGCCAGGGTGGCGGCGCGGTTGGTCTCGGTGATCCGCCGGCCCAGCGCGCCGAACAGCGCATAGGCTGCGCCGGCGGCCGCCGTAGCGGCCAGCCCGATCCCCCACAGCCGGGCCGGATTGGCCTGGCCCAGCGAGCCGAGGAGATAGGTGCCGAGTCCCCAGCGCACGCCGCCGCCGAATTCGGCGAGGATCGCGCCCAGAACGGCGGCCGGCGCCGCCACCTGCAGCCCCGCGAACAGTCCCGGCAGCGCCGCGCGCAGCCGGACCATCGCCAGCACCTTCCAGCGGCCGGCGCCGTAGCTGCGCATCAGGTCGACCAACCGCGGGTCGACGTCGCGCAGCCCGAGCAGGGTCGAGACCATGGTCGGGAAGTAGACCGCGACGGCGGCGAGGATGATCCGCGGCTCCGAGCCGGTGAAGCCGATGACCAGGATCGGCACCAGCGCGATCGGCGGGATTGCGAACAGGGTGATGCTGATGCCCCGGGTCAGGCGCTCGGCAGCCGGCACCAGCGAGAACAGGACCGCCGCCGCGATGGCGACCGCGTTGCCGATCAGGAACCCGACCAGCGCCGCCCACAGGGTGGCCCCGATATGCGGCGGATAATCAGAGCGGTCGGCCCAGGCCTGGACCAGGATCTCGCCCGGCGCCGGCAGCGCCCCGCGCGCCACCAGGTCGAAACGGCCGACGACCTCCCACAGGACCAGCACCGCCAGCGCCAGCGCCCAGGTCGCCCAGCGGGAGGAACCGGACGCCGTCCCGCCCATCGTCAGCCCGCCTGACCCGCGGCCAGCCCCTCGGCCACTGCGTCGGACAGCCGGTGGAATTCGGGCGACGTCATCAGCGAGGCCGGACGCGGCCGGGGGAACGGCACGTCGACCAGCCGGGTGATGCGCCCGGGGCTGGCGGCCATGATCGCCACCCGGTCGGCGAGGAACACCGCCTCGTCGATGCCGTGGGTGATCAGCAAGGTGGTCGGGCTGCGCTCGAGCCAGATCCGCTGCAACTCAAGGTTCATCGACCGGCGCAGGATCTGGTCGAGCGCGCCGAACGGCTCGTCGAGCAGCAGCAGCTCCGGGTCGGTGACCAGCGCGCGGGCGATCGCGGCCCGCTGCCGCATCCCGCCGGAGAGCTGGCGCGGCAGCGCGTCCTCGAAGCCGGTCAGCCCGACCAGCCGGATCAGGTCCTCCACCTCGACCGCATGGTCGGCGCGCCGGCGCCCCAGAACCTGCAACGGCAGCTGGACGTTGCGCCGGACCGAGCGCCACGGCATCAGCGCCGGATCCTGGAACGCGATGCCGAGCCGGCCGCCGCGGCGCAACGCGTCCGGGCTCTCGCCGTTGATGCTGATCCGACCGGCGTCGGCGGTCTCCAGTCCGGCCGCGATCCGGAGCAGCGTCGACTTGCCGCAGCCGGACGGCCCGATGATCGCCGTCAGCGAGCCCGCCGGGCAGTCGAGCCCGATCCCCGCCAGCACCCGCAGCGGTACGCCGCCGACGTCGAAGCTCTTGTCGAGGCCGGCGATGGCGAGGCCGGTCTTGCCTGGGACGGAGCTGTGCATCGCTGGCCCTATCCGTCATGGTCGGACATGACGGCGTTGCTCAGATCTCCGCCAACAGGGTGGTGTCGAACATCTCGCGGGTGGCGGCGATGCCGATGGCGTTGAGCGCCGCGATGTTGCCCTCGATCCCCGCTTCGTCCATGGCGAAGAAACCGTCCGGGTGCTCCATCAGCGGCTGCTGCGCGATGTTGAAGTAGAGCTCGTTCTCGATCGAGCGGCCGGTGCCCTCGAACCAGCTGTCGGCGAACATCGGCGGGTACTTCTCCGCGTCCGTGTAGTTCTCCTCCCAGCCCCGCCGGCTGGCGCGCAGCCACTTCACGATCAGGTCGCGCTGGGAGGCCAGCGCCTCCTCGGTCACCACCACCGTGTCGTTGTAGATGGTGAAGCCGAAGTCGTAGAGCAGGAACGACACCGCCTCCTCGCCGGCCTGGGCGATGGTGAACGGCACGTTGGTGGTGAAGTCCATCGACGCGTCGATCTCGCCGGCGATCAGCGGCGTCGGGTCGTAGGCATAGGGCACGATGCGCACCGAGGCCGGGTCGATCCCGTTCATCTCCAGCATCGCGTTGACCGAGATCGTGTTCACCGGCGGCACCGCCAGCGTCTTGCCGACCAGGTCGGCCGGGGTCAGGATCGGTGCCTTGGCCAAGCTGACAATGCCGATCGGGTTCTTCTGATACTGGGCGCCCACGATCTTGAACGGCGCGCCCTGGTCGACGATCGCCTTGATGGTCGTGTCCGGCGTGGTCAGCGCCAGCGGCGCCCGGCCGGAGAGCAGGGCGCTTTCCGGGATCACGTCGGGACCGCCGGAGAGGTAGGTCAGGTCCAGCCCCTCCTCGGCGTAGTAGCCGTTGTCCTGGGCGATGAAGTAGCCCATGAACTCGGCGTCGTTGATCCAGGCCGCCTGCATGGCGAAGGCGTCGGCGGCGCGCGCCGGCCGCAGCGGCAGGGCGCCGGCGGCGACCGCGGCGGCACCGGTGGCGAGGAAGGTTCGGCGGGACTGGATCAGGCTCATCATCATGTCTCCCAGGGCTGGTGCGAGTGGTGCGGATCAGGCGGGCAGCAGGCCGCGCAGGCGCTGCAGTTCCTGCAACGGCGGCGTGGCGGCGATCACCTCCGGCTCGAGCCGGTCCCAGTGGATGCCGCGCGGCCGCGGGTAGCCGCGCTGCACCCGGTGCAGCCGGGTCGGGGTGGCGATCATGTCGACGATGATGTCGGTCGGGCTCGGCGTCAGCTTGTCCTCGACAACCTGGCAGTCATGGACCACCGCAACCACCGGCGTCCTGTCGTCGACGATGCCGATGTCGGTGAACATGCCCCATTCCAGGTCGAAGAAGCCGTGGCCCTTGCCGAAGCGCACGCCGTCGAGCGATACCGCCGAGGCGCCGGTGAGCATGGTGTCGAACCGGCCCAGCTCGGCGATCCCGGCAAGGCTGATCGGGGTGCCGAAATATTCCAGCCCGTCGAGCCAGGCCGCGTAGCGCTCGTGCCCCTTCGGCACGTTGTCCGGCCCCAGCCGGTAGAAGCCGCGGTAGATGCCGTAGGTCGAAACGACGATGGTCTTTCCGGCCGCCAGCAGCCGGCGGCGCATCTCGGTCAGGCAGTTGTCCGGGGTGACGAACAACAGCGTCGCGTCCCGCACCTCCGGCAGCGCCTCGACGCGGTCGGTCGCCTTGTCGCTGTCGACGAAATCCGGGATCACCTCGGCAAAATTGTAGTGGAAATGCGTGTCGGGCAGCGCGTAGTCGCGCAGCCGCGACCAGATCTGCTGCCGAACGATGGTGGTCTTGTTCATCGCGATCTGCCCCTGCCCCTGATCCGCCGCCCTTGTTCTGTCATCCCGGGCTTGTCCCGGTAATCTCCATCAGCCCGCGCGAAACCCGTCGGGGATGACGCATCCGAGGGTGGCACCTCTCCCGCAATCCCGCAATCTTTGTGCCAGTTCCGTCGATACCTGAAACGACCGTTTCATCGATCGCCCTCATGCTGCCCTGCCCGGATTCTGAGCGCGGAGCCGGTGCAATGCCGAAAATCGTGGCACGAATGTTTCACTATGGCGCTTCTACGAAACAAGCGGTATCAAAAACGCATGTCGACCCGCCTGTCCCTGCGCATCCAGGACTGCTTCGAGCGGCTGACCGTGGGTGAGCGCAAGCTCGCCGAGGTGATCCTCGGCGCGCCCGACGACATCCTCAGCTACTCGGCGACCGAGCTTTCGGAGATGGCCGGCGTCTCCAAGTCGACTGCCGCCCGGTTCTTCCGCTCGCTCGGCTATGGCGATTTCAACGAGGTCAGGCTGCAGGCGCGCGAGGAGCGCAACAAGACCGCGCCGATCCACCTGGAGACCCGCGCCGCCGGCGCCGAGCGCAAGCCCGGCGACCTCGACGCCTATGCCCGGCTAGAGGCGGCCAACCTTGCCCGCACCCTGGAAGCGCTGCGCCCGGACGTGATCGCCGAGGCGACCGAGATCCTGGCCGAGGCGCAGCGGGTCTGGGTGGTCGGCATGGGCACCGAGGATGGCCTCGCCCGCTATGCGCGGGTGATGCTGGCCCGGGTCCGGCCGGACGTGCGCATGCTCGGTGCGGCCGACGGCTCCCATGCCGAGGACCTGGCCATGCTGGGCCCGCGCGATGCGTTGCTGGTCGTCGCCATGCGCCCGCGGCCGCGGGCGCTGAGGCCCATGCTCGGCTATGCCGAGACCGCGCGGGCTAAGATCGTCTACCTGACCGACCCGATCGCCGCCGGCTCGGGCACCCGGATGGCGCGGATCGTCCTGCAGTGCCACATGGCCGCCCACGGCGACCAGCCGTCCTATACCGCCGCGCTTTCCGTCCTGCAGCTGATCGCCGCCAACCTCGCGACGAGACTCGGTGCCCGCGCCCGGCAGCGGCTCGGCCTCATCGCAGAGATCCACGAGGAAATCGACGACATGGAGTGATGCCGATGACGCGGACCCTGACCATCGCTGCCGCCCAGATGGGCCCGATCGCGAGAAGCGAGTCGCGGGCGCGTTGCGTCGCCCGTCTGATCGCGATGATGCGCGAGGCGAAGGGACGCGGCGCCGACCTCGTCGTGTTCCCCGAACTGGCGCTGACCAGCTTCTTCCCGCGCTGGGTGATCGACGACGAGGCCGACCTCGACTCCTGGTTCGAGACCTCGATGCCGAGCAACGAGACCGCGCCGCTGTTCGAGGAGGGCAAGCGACTCGGCATCGGCTTCTACCTCGGCTATGCCGAGCTTGTGGAGGAAGCGGGCGCCAGGCGCCGGTTCAACACGTCGATCCTGGTCGATCGGGCCGGCGCCATCGTCGGCAAGTACCGGAAGGTGCACCTGCCTGGCCACGACGCGCCGCAGCCTGGCCGCACCCACCAGCATCTGGAGAAGCGATACTTCGAGCCCGGCAACCTGGGCTTTCCGGTCTGGCGTGCGTTCGGCGGCGTCGTGGGCATGTGCATCTGCAACGACCGCCGCTGGCCGGAGACCTACCGGGTGATGGGGCTGCAGGGCGTAGAGCTGGTGATGCTCGGCTACAACACGCCGATCAACCACATCGGCGACGTCGCCATCGACAGCCTGACCGGCTTTCACAACCACCTGTCGATGCAGGCCGGCGCCTACCAGAACGCGACCTGGGTGGTCGGCACCGCCAAGTGCGGCCGCGAAGAGGGTTCCGAAATGATCGGCCAGAGCGCGATCGTCGCGCCGTCCGGCGAGATCGTCGCGATGGCCCGCTCGGTCGAGGACGAGGTGATCACCGCCGCCTGCGACCTCGACATGGGACTGCCCTACAAGCAAACGATGTTCGACTTCGCCCGCCACCGCGAGCCCGACCACTACCGCCTGATCGTCGAGCGCAAGGGCGCGGTGCCGCCACCCGAATGAGCTAGTTGCCCCAGAGGAAGCTGTTGTCGGTGCCGGCGACGACGGTGATGGCCTGCCCGTCGAGCAGGTAGGCGCCGGCCGGCATCATGCCGGAGAAATAGCCGGTTTCCTGCAGCCGGGCCGCCGCCACCTCGATGCTCTTGCGCTCGTCGGCGGCGAACGGCATCAGCTCGCGCACAAGTGCCGGGCCGGTCAGCGCCGCCGCCTGCTTCTTCGATTTCGGCTCGCTGCGCGGCGCGATGCGGACGGTGCCATAGCCGGATTTCAGCCCGGCCAGCGCCTGGTCGATCACGTCCCGCTGCGCATCCGCCTGCTCGCCTGTCGCGCCGGCCAAGACCGCTCCGGCCCGCTGCAGCAGCGACATGTAGCGGCGGGTGTCGCCGGCGTTCCGGGCCGCCTCCGCTGCCAGCCGGTGCAGGTCGGCCGGGTTCTGCGCCTGAACAAAGGCATCCGGCCCCAGCGCCTCGATCGCTTCATAGGCCCGGGTCACGCCGGTCCAGGCATTCTTCGCCGCCAGCTTCGACATCTCCTCGGAGAGCCGCTGCACCTCGGCCGCGGTGGCGGCCGCGTCGTCCTTGCTGCGGAAGATGGTGCCCGGCTGCGACCCGTGCTGGACCACATGGGCGAGCTCGTGCGCCAGCAGGGCGCGACCGGGCGCCGTGTCCGGCGCATAGCGCCCCCGCGCGAACGCGATGTCGGCACCAATTGTGAAGGCCTTGGCGCCGATCATGCGCGCAGAGCGGGCGGATGCCGGGTCGTCGTGAACCCGAACCGCCGAGAGGTCCCGCCCGAAGCGCGGCTCGAAGAAGGCGCGCGTCGCCGGGTCGAGCGGGCGTCCGCGATCGAGGCCACTGTCGCGGCGCGCCGGGGTGGACGGCTGGATGCAGGCCGGGCAGCCGCCCCCGCAGGCGCAGGGTGGCGCCTGGCCACGCAGGACGCGGCCGGCCGTGCTGTCCGCCTCCCGCTCCGCTGCGCCATGCGCCGGGCTGATGTGCCGGCCCGCCGGCTTCGAGCCGGGGATCGGGCCTCGCTCGGATCGGACCGCCGTCTTCAGCTGCACAGCACCCTCCACCCGCATCCTCGATCGTGTGCGAGGGTATCACATCCGAGCCCGCCGTGCCGCTACACTGCCACCATGGAGTCGGACTATGCGATCATCGGCGGTGGGGTCGTCGGCCTCGCGGTGGCCTTCGGCCTGCTGGGGCTGGGCCGGCGCGTACTGGTCCTGGACGGCGACGATGGCGCGTTCCGGGCGTCCCGCGGCAATTTCGGGCTGATCTGGGTGCAGGGCAAGGGCCTGGGCGCGCCGGCCTATGCCCGCTGGACCCGCCGCTCGGCCGC
>JBHJOG010000228.1:0-3234 GCA_050329975.1 Alphaproteobacteria bacterium
ACTCCGCCGGCACTGCCGCCGAGGCGCGCGCCGACCTGTCGGACGGAAGCTGGGAAGCGGCGAGGACCACGATGGCGGCGACCGCGGCGAAGACCAGGAACACGCCGCCGAAATTACCGGTCCAGTCGTAGCCGAAGCCGACCAGCAGCGGGGCGAGTACGCCGGCGCCCATTCCGACGACAAACCGGGTGGCGAAGACCCGGCTGAGCCAGCTCGACGGCACGCTGCGCACCACCAGCAGGTCCTCCACCGTCTGGAAACCGAGCGACAGCACCACGGCGAGCAGCGCCACCCCTACCATCGGCGCGCCGGAAAGCCAGCCCAGGACCGCCAGCACCGGAATCTGCAGCAGGTAGGCGGTCATGAACATGGTCCGCTTCGGCATCCGGTCAGCGAGTCCGCCGACCAGGATCTGGCAGCAGCCGGCGATCAGGTAAAGGGCGGTGACGAACAGGCTGGTGTCGACCGCATTCGCCCCCATCAGCGCGACGGCGAACTCGCGGGTGCCGCCTTCGAACATCTTCGGCATCGCTACCGAGGTGCCATGAAAGATCAGCCCGGCGGAGAAGGCGATCACCATCAGCGCCAGCATCAGCCGCAATACTGCCGGGTCGCGCAGACGGGTCGGCTTGGCGCCGGCCCGGTCGGCCTCGACCGGGATGTCGCGCGGCGACAGCATGACATGCAGCACACCGAAGGCGATCAGTGTGCCGCCGGGGATGAAGAAGGCCCATCGCCAGCCGAAGGCGTCGGCGCAGGCGACCGCTACCAGTGGCGCGAACGCGATGCCGACCGCTCCGAAGAAACCGTTGATGCCGATCGACAGCCCTTTGCGGTCGCCGCCATGGCGCAGCAGCCAGGGAATGCCGACCGGGTGGTAGATCGCGGCGAAGAGCCCGATCGCGGCAAGCCCGATCGCCATCTCGGTCGGGGAATCGGCGAAGCCGGTGGCCACCGACGCCCCGCCCAGGCCGAAGAACAGCACCGCCATCATCCCGGGCGCGGTCCAGCGGTCGGCCAGCCAGCCGGCCGGCAGCGCGCCGAGCCCGAACAGCAGCCAGCCGGTCGAAGCCAGCGTCACTAGCGTGCCGTAGTCCATTTGCCACGCCGTCTCCAGCCGCAGAACAACCGTGGCGTAGATCAGCATCATCATGTGGGTGAACAGGTGCCCGATGCTGGCGAAGGTGAGGACGGTTAAGCGGTCGCGGGTCATCGTGTGTCCGAAGGTTCGGGGTCGGCGCTGGTTTCGGCGGCGATCCAGGCGAGATAGGCCGGATTGCCGGATTCGATGGCGATCACGCTGATCGCCGGGCAGTCGTAGCTGTGCAATGATCTAATCGTTTCAACGAGCGCTGTCACCCTGGGCGCGATGGTCTTCAGGATCATGATGCATTCCGCGCCGGCCTGCACCGCGCCGTCCCACCAGTAGATCGACGTGGCGCCGTCGAAAACGTTGGCGCAGGCCGCCAGCCGACGCTCGACCACCGCGCGGCCGATGGCAAGCGCCTCGTCGCGGGAGGCGGTGGTGACGTAGACGAGACGGCAGTCTGGCATGATGCCGCAGCCTAGCCCGGATGGCGCTGCAGGACTATGGATCACGGATGGACCGGTGGGTGCAGGCCGAATCTTCGCCAGCCACCGGTGTCGATTCCGGCCCTCGCCGAGCGTCTATGGGCGTCATCGACGTGCAGGGAGATTCCGATGCGCTATCTATGCCTGGTCTATTTCGAGCCGCCGACGCTGGCGGCGCTGACGCCCGCTGAGGATGCGGAACTGACCCGCAACTCGCTGGACTATGACGACGACCTGCGCACGGGCGGGCATTTCGTCCATGCCGACGCGCTGCAACCGGTGACGGCGGCGACCACGGTGCGGGTGCGGAACGGGAAGCTGTCGACCACCGACGGGCCATTCGCCGAGACCAAGGAGGTGCTCGGAGGCTTCATCCTGATCGAGGCGCGCGACCTGAACGAGGCGATCCGTCTCGCCGGAGGGATTCCGCTGGCCAGGCTGGGCAGTATCGAGGTGCGGCCGGTGCTGAAACTGGTGCGGGAGCCGCAATGACGCCTGCGGACGCGCCTTCGCTGGAGGCGATCTATCGCGCCGACTCGCGGCGGGTGCTTGCGACCCTGATCCGGCTGCTGCGCGACTTCGGGCTGGCGGAGGAAGCGTTGCACGACGCATTCGCGGCCGCGGCGGAGCGCTGGCCGCGTGACGGAATGCCGGCCAAGCCGGTGCCGTGGCTGATCTCGGCCGGCCGGTTCAAGGCGATCGACCGGCTGCGGCGGCGCGCGCGATTCGACATGGCGGCGGCGGACCTGGCCATGCAACTGGAGGCTGCGGCCGAAGAGGCTGCCGAGCTCGAGGTGGTAGACGTGGAGGACGACAGGCTGCGCCTGGTCTTCACCTGCTGCCATCCGGCGCTGACGCCCGATGCCCAGGTGGCGATGACCCTGCGCGAGGTGTGCGGCCTGACCACGGAGGAGATCGCCAGCGCCTTCCTGACCGCCCCGCCGACCCTGGCCCAGCGGATCGTGCGGGCGAAAGCAAAGATCCGCGACGCGCGGATCCCCTACGAGGTGCCGTCGCGGGCGGAGCTGCCGGACCGGCTGGAAAGCGTGCTTCACGTCGTCTACCTGGTGTTCAACGAGGGCTACTCGGCGTCGTCGGGAACGGCCCTGACCCGGCACGACCTGTCGGCCGAGGCGATCCGACTCGGCCGACTGCTGGTCGAGCTGCTGCCCGAGACCGAAGTGGTGGGGCTGCTGGCCCTGATGCTGCTGCAGGACTCGCGGCGGCTGGCGCGGAACTCGCCCGACGGCGAGCTTGTGCTGCTGGCCGATCAGGACCGGTTGCTATGGGACCGGGCGCAGATCGCGGAGGGATGCGCCCTGGCGGCACGGGCACTGGCCGCCCCGGAGGTGGGCAGCTACACGCTGCAGGCGGCGATCGCAGCGGTCCATGCCGAAGCGGCGGATGTGGCGACCACGAACTGGGCGCGGATCGTCCGGCTGTACGACCTGTTGCTGCGGGCCGACCCGTCGCCGGTGGTGAAGCTGAACCGGGCGGCGGCGGTGGCGATGCACGACGGGCCTGGCGTCGGGCTGAGGCTGATCGACACGATCCTGGCCGACGGCAACCTCGCCGGCTACCACCTGGCGCACGCCGCCCGCGCCGACCTGCTGCGCCGGCTGGGGCGGATGGACGAGGCGCGCGCGGCCTACCTGCGCGCGC
>JBHJOG010000229.1:0-4524 GCA_050329975.1 Alphaproteobacteria bacterium
GGCCAGCGCCACCGCCTGCTCGCGGGTGGCCATGAAGGCGCCGGAGCCGGTCTTCACGTCCAGCACCAGCGCATCCAGGCCGGCGGCCAGCTTCTTCGACAGGATCGAGGCGACGATCAGCGGCAGCGACTCGACTGTCGCGGTCACGTCGCGCACGGCATAGAGCCGCCTGTCTGCTGGCGCGATGTCGGCGGTGGCGCCGACGATGGCGCAGCCCGCCTCCAGAGCCGCCCGCTGCAGCTCCTCGACCGAGACACCGGTGCGATAACCGGGGATCGCCTCCAGCTTGTCCAGTGTGCCGCCGGTATGCCCGAGGCCGCGGCCCGAGATCATCGGCACCATCGCGCCGCAGGCGGCGAGAGCGGGGGCAAGGATCAGGCTCACCTTGTCGCCGATCCCGCCGCTGGAATGCTTGTCGACGATTGGCCGGCCGTCGCGCGCGGCCGCCCAGTCGACGATCACCCCGGACCCCGCCATTGCACGGGTGAGCGCCACCTGTTCGTCCCGGTCCAGCCCGTTGAGGAAGGCTGCCATGGCGAAGGCGCCGACCTGTGCCTCCGACCAGTCGCCGGAGGCGATGCCGTGGACGATCTCGTCTATCTCGTCGCCGCCGAGCACACGGCCGTCGCGCTTTGCGCCGATCAGCGCCTGCGGGCTGCGGCTCATGGCTGGAGGTTCGCCGGGCCGAAGCCGTCCGGCAGCAGCTCGCCGAGCCGGAAGCTGCGCCGCAGCCCTTGCGGCCCGCAGACATGCACCGGCGCGTCCCAGCCGGCGAACTCGGCCAGCCGCTGCCGGCAGCCGCCGCAGGGCGTGCACAGCAGGTCGCCGCCGCCGACCACCACCGCCTCGACGATCCGACGCCCGCCGGCGGTGGCCATCGCGCCGATCGCCGAGGCCTCGGCGCACCAGCCGACGGGATAGGCGGCGTTCTCGACGTTGCAGCCGGCGAACAGCCGGTCCTGCTCGTCGCGGACACAGGCGCCGACTGCGAAGTTCGAATAGGGCGCATAGGCGTTGGCCATCGCCGTCCGCGCCAGCGCCAGCATGGCGTCGAACTGCGCGGAGGGCGCGAGGCTCATCGTTCCTTCACATAGGGGATGCCGCCGGCCCGAGGGGCGACGGCGCGGCCGATGAAGCCGGCCAGCAGCACGACGGTGAAGATGTAGGGCATCGCCTGGAACAGCTGCACCGGGATCTGGAAGTCGATCTCCGGCGCGCCGTCGCCGTCCAGGTCGAGCACGATGCTGGCACCCTGCACCCGCTGCTCCAGCGCCTCCAGGAAGCCGAACAGCAGGCAGGCGAAGAAGGCCGGATAGGGCCGCCACTTGCCGAAAATCAGCGCCGCCAGCGCGATGAAGCCCTTGCCGGCGCTCATGTTCGGCACGAAGGACGCACCGTGGGCGATCGACAGATAGGAGCCGGAGATGCCGCAGAGTATGCCGGTGACGATCAGCGCCTTGTAGCGCATCCAGGCCACCGAGATGCCGGCGGTGTCGACCGCCGCCGGGTTCTCGCCGACCGCGCGCAGCCGCAGGCCGAAGCGGGTGCGGTAGACCACGAACGCGGTCAGCGGCACCGCCAGCACCGCCAGGTAGACCAGCAGGTTGTGCCCGCTGATCAGCTCGACATAGATCGTGCCGAGCACCGGCACCTCGCCGATCGTCTCGACGCCGGGCCAGCGGATTGCGGTGAAGCGCTGCTCGTTGCTCAGCTGCTCGGTCTGTCCGCCGCGCTGGAACCAGGCCCGCCCCAGCGCGATCGCCAGTCCCGCCGCCAGGATGTTGATCGCGACCCCGGAGACGATCTGGTTGCCGCGATGGGTGATGCAGGCGAAGCCGTGCAGCATGGCGAGCGCGATCGAGGCGGCGATGCCGGCGGCGAGCCCGACCCAGGGGGCTAGCCAGCCGATGCCCTCGAGATAGGGATAGGCCAGCGAAGCGGCCGCCGCGGCGGCGAAGGCCGAGCCAAGCATCTTGCCTTCGAGCCCGATGTCGAACACGCCCGACCGCTCCGCATAGAGCCCGGCGAGCGCGGCGAAGATCAGCGGCGTCGCCAGCCGGAACGTGGCGTCGAGCATCAGGATGACTTCGAGATAGCTCATCGCCGGCTACTCCGTCGCCTCGAGGCGGCGCCTTCCGCCGAACACGAGCACATAGGCCCGCTCCACATGCGGCCGCACCATGTATTCCAGCGCGCCGGCGAACAGGATCAGCAGACCCTGGATCACCTGCTGCATCTCGCGGTCGATGGCCGGGATGTCGAACGGCACCTCCGAAACGCCCTGGGTCAGCCCGCCGAACAGCAGGGCGGCAAGCGCGATTCCGACCGGGTGGTTGCGCCCCATCAGCGCCACCGCGATGCCGACGAAGCCGTAGCCGGCGGTGAAGTTCAGCAGCAGCCGGTGGTTCACCCCCATGATCTCGTTGATGCCCATGAAGCCGGCGAGCGCGCCGGAGATCAGCATCGCCACGATCGTCACCCGGCTCGGCGAGATCCCGCCATAGACGGCGGCCCGCTCGTTCTGGCCGACGGTGCGGAACTCGTAGCCCCAGCGGGTCCGCCAGATCAGCAGGTAGACCAGCACGCAGCAGATCAGCGCCCAGACGAAAGAGAGGTTGAGCGGCGAGCGCCCGATGCTGATGCCGAGCGGGTCCAGCACCTCGTAGATCTTGGGCAGGAACAAATGCTGCTCGAACTGCCGGCTCTCCGGCGACATCTGGCCGGGTTTGATCAGCACCTTGCCGAGCAGGAACACCATCAGCGCGGAGGCGATGAAGTTGAACATGATGGTGGTGATGACGATGTGGCTGCCGCGCTTGGCCTGCAGCACTGCCGGGATGAAGGCCCAGGCGGCGCCGAACAGCGCGGCGGCGATGATCGACAGCGGCAGCACGATCACCATCGGCAGGAAATCGAGGTAGAGACAGGCCAGCCCGACGCCGAGCCCGCCGATATAGGCCTGGCCCTCGCCGCCGATGTTGAACAGCCCGGCGTGGATCGCCACCGCCACCGCCAGCCCGGTGAAGATGAAGTTGGTTGTGTAGTAGAGCGTATAGCCGATCGCCTCCGGATAGCCGAAGGCGCCGCGGATCAGCAGCCGCATGACCTCGAAAGGGTCTTCGCCGATCGCGAGCACGACCAGCCCGGTGACAAAGAAGGCCAGCACCAGGTTGACCAGGGGCACGACGACGATCCGCACCCACTTCGGCGCCCGCGCCGGCTCCGCGACCACCGCCATCAGCGGGCTCCGGCGCGGGCGGCGGCCGCGACCTCGGCGGCGGCGGTCTCCAGCGGGATGCCGGCCATCATCAGGCCGATGGTGCGCTCGTCGCGGCGGTCCTGCGGAACCTCGCCGACGATGCCGCCGTCGAACATCACCAGGATGCGGTCGGCCAGCGACATGATCTCGTCGAGCTCCACCGAGACCAGCAGGATCGCCTTGCCGGCGTCGCGCATGGCGATCAGCTGGCGGTGGATGAACTCGATCGCGCCGATGTCGACGCCGCGCGTCGGCTGGCCGACCAGCAGCAGGTCCGGGTTGCTGGACATCTCGCGGGCGACCACGATCTTCTGCTGGTTGCCGCCGGAGAAGTTCGCTGCCGGCAGGTTGCAGTTCGGCGGTCGGACGTCATAATCCTGCATCTGCCGCCGGCTGGCCTCGGCGATGCGGCCGCGGTCGAGCAGCAGGCCGCTGTTGTATTCGGGTGCGCGGTGGTAGCCGAGGATGGTGCATTCGCTGGCGGCGAAGCTGGTGACCAGGCCGTCACGCTGCCGGTCCTCGGGCACATGGGCGACCTTGAGTTCGCGCATGCCGCGGGCATCGAGGCCGTGGCCAGCGGTGACGTCGCGGCCGCTGATCCGGATATGGCCCTTGCTCGGCCGCATCATGCCGGCCAGCGCAGCCAGCAGTTCCGACTGGCCGTTGCCGGAGACGCCGGCGATGCCGACAATCTCGCCGGCGCGGACCTGGAACGAGACGTCCTTGACCCGGCGAACCTTCATCTGGTCGGTGACCTCCAGCCCCTCGACCTCCAGCACCACCGGGCCCGGATGGGCGTCGCCCTTCTGCACGCGCAGCAGCACCTTGCGCCCGACCATCAGTTCGGCCAGCTCGTCGCGGTCGGTTTCCGCCGTCCGGCGATGGGCGACCATCTCCCCTTGTCGCATCACCGAGACGGTGTCGGTGATCGCCATGATCTCGCGGAGCTTGTGGGTGATCAGGATGATCGTCTTGCCCTGGTCGCGCAGCGCCGCCAGGATCTTGAACAGGTCGTCGGCTTCCTGCGGCGTCAGCACCCCGGTCGGCTCGTCGAGGATCAGGATGTCGGCGCCGCGGTAGAGCGCCTTCAGGATCTCCACCCGCTGCTGGGCGCCGACCGGCAGGGTCTCGACGATGGCGTCCGGGTCGACCTCGAGCCCGTATTCGCGCTCCAGCCGCTCCAGTTCGGCGCGTGCCTTGGCCAGGGTCGCGCGCATCAGCGCCCCGGTTTCCAGCCCCAGCACCACGTTCTCCAGCACTGTGAA
>JBHJOG010000230.1:0-6245 GCA_050329975.1 Alphaproteobacteria bacterium
AGCAGGATGATCCAGCCGAAGGTGCGGATCACGACCGACGTCATCAGCGGGAGCACGGTCAGCACCAGCAGCCAGAACCGCAGCCGCCGGCCGACCCGCGCCATCACGTAGGCGAGCGGAAAGCCGAGCAGGGCCGTGGCGATCGTGATAGCCAGCGACAGCCGCAAGGTACGACCGGCGACCGAGAGGTAGTAGTCGTCGACGAAGAAGCGCTGGAAGTTCGCCCAGACCGACAGGCCCGCCTCCGCCGGCACCATGCTCAGCACCAGCATCTGGCCGACCGGGAACAGAAAGCCGCCGATCAGCAGCGCCAGGCCCGGTGAGATCAGGAGGGCGCCTTCCGGCTTCACGGCCGGAAGGCTGGATCAGCGCGCCACCACCCGGTTCCAGGCATCGGTCCAGCCGGGTCGGCTGTCGTTCACCGTGTCGGGGTCGAAGCGGATCAGGCCTTCGATCGCCTCGGCGCCGTAGAGCACGTCGGCCGCCAGCTCCGGCGGCAGCTCGACGGCGGTGCTGGTCGGCGAGTAGCGCAGCGCCTCGGCCCAGCCGGCCTGGGCTTCGGCCCGCAGCGAGAAATCGACGAACTGGGTTGCGAGCTCGGCGTTCGGCCGGCCGGCGACGACGTTGGCCGTGATGTAGACCCCGGCCACGCCCTCCTGCGGCTGGACGAAGGCGACCGGCAGTCCCGCCTGCCGCAGGGTGTAGGCGTAGTCCTGGGCATAGGCGGCGAGAAGGATGCCGCCGCTGGCGAAAGCCTGCTGCATCTCCGGCGAGGTGCTGACGATCAACGCGTCGGACTCGAGCAGTTCGGCCACGGCGTCCATACCGGGCTGGACGTCGTCGAGGCCGCCGCCGCGGACATGGTTCAGCATCAGCAGGGCGAGCAGTCCATAAGTGTTGGAGATGTCGGCGATCGCCACCGCGCCGGCGAGGTCGGGGTCGAACAGGTCTTCCCAGCTCGACGGCGCTTCGGCGAACTCCCCGGTGTCGTACAGCAGGCCTACCGCCGCGACCGAGTAGACCGGGCCACGGCCCTCGGCCAGCCCTTCGACCGCGAACGGATAGAGCTCGTCGTAATGAGTCAGCGCCTCGGGCGCGATCGGCTCCAGCAGGCCCTCGCGGGCGGCGGTGACCTCCTGGCCGCCGGAGAAGTGGATCACGTCGAACTGCGGGTTCGCGGCCTGGGCGCGCAGTTGGGCCAGGGCATCGGCCGAATAGGCCGTCACCACCTCGATCTCGACATTGTGCATCTGCTCGAAGGGCTCGATGACCAGCCGGCGGTGCGCCTCCTCATAGGCGCCACCGAAGGAATTGATGACCAGCCGCTCCTGCGCGGCGGCAGCCGACGCCATGGCGCACAGCGCCGCGCCGGCCAGCAAGACCCGTGTCATCGACATTCGCGTTCTCCTCCTGCGATCACCGGCTAGCCGTGCCGGCCGATCTCGACCGTCTTGATGCCCTCGGTCCGCGTCGTGCCGCAGGCGGCGGCAAAGTCGGCGAGACCGTCGTCCATGGTGCCGAAGATGGTGCAGGGCGTCCAGCCGAGTGGCCCGAAGATGCGGCCGCCCTCGCCATAGAACAGCCCCAGCTCCCAGAGCTCGTCGCCCAGCCCCTTCATCAGTTTCGGCGCCTGATAGAACCACAGCAGGTCGCCGGCGCTGGGAAAACAGGTCTGGTTCTCCGGCGGCAGTCCCCTGGGATCGAAGGTCTGGGCTTCCGGCGGCAGGCCCATCATGATCTCCGGTCCGGCGAACATGGCGTGCATCGCGGATGTGCGAATCGGCTGCACCAGCGCGGCCCAGATCGTCTCAACCGTCACCGGCGCGGACGTCTCGTGCAGGGCGATCAACCCCTGGACGCCGCTGTCGACGAACCGCGCGTACAGCTTCCGACTGCTCATTCCCTCGTCTCCAATGCAGGCGCACCCTGGCCCCGTGGGCCACGATGCGGCGGCCCCCGGCCGCTGTCCAATGGGAAATTCGTCAACCGGCGCATTACAACCAGTATCGGAATGCGATCGGTTATTGACGCAAACCGGTTGCGCCAATACTTAAGTGAATGCTTAATGAAATTGCCGCCCTCGACCAGATGTTCCAGGCCCTCGCCGATCCAAGTCGTCGGATGATGGTGGACCGCCTGTGCCGAGGTCCGGCGTCGGTCAGCGAACTGGCCAGGCCGCTGGCGATGACATTGCCGGCGGTGGTGCAGCACCTGCACGTGCTGGAGGCCAGCGGGCTGGTCCGGTCGGAGAAGGTCGGGCGGGTGCGCACCTGCCACATTGAGCCGAAGGCGCTGCGAGCCGCCGAACATTGGATCGCCGAGCGGCGGGCGCACTGGGAGCGTCGCCTCGACCGGCTCGGGGATTATCTGGCCGAGCTCATCGACCCGCCTGAAGACGGGAGCGTGCAATGACGCACGATCCGTCACCCACGCCACTTCTGTCATCGATCGTCGAACGGCAATGGCGAGATCGGCGACGCTGAGTCGCCAGCCCGCCGATGCCTGATGCACTGCAACGAAAGGCACCTGCAATGATGAGAGCCCTCCTGACCGCCAGCGCCCTGCTCGCCCTGACCGCCGCCGCAGGCGCTGCCGACGAGAAGACGATCAGGCCGGTGGCCACCGACGTCCCGGCCGGGACCTACCTCCTCGACCGCGCCCACACCAGCCTGATCTTCCGGGTCAACCACATCGGCTTCTCCTGGTTCACCGCCCGATTCACCCATGTCGAAGGCGAACTGGACCTGGAGCCTTCGGATCCGGCGGCCTCGCAGCTGCGGGTGTTCATCGACCCGCTCTCGATCGAGACCGACTATCCCGAGCCGGAGACCTATGACTTCAACGCCGATCTGGCCGGTCCAAGCTGGCTCGATTCCGCCCGGTTCCCGGAAATCACCTTCCGGTCCACGGCCATCGAGCTCCTCGATCCCGACACCGCGCGGATCACCGGCGACCTCAGCCTGCACGGCGTGACGCAGCCGGTGACCATGGAAGCGACCTTCAACGGCGGCTATGCCAGCCACCCGCTCGATCCGTTCGGCGCGCGCATCGGCTTTTCCGCCCGCGGCACGCTCGAACGGTCTGACTTCGGCATTGCCCTCGGCATTCCCGAGCCGGGCACCACGATGGGCGTCGGCGACACGGTCGAGTTCATCATCGAGACCGAGTTCACCCTCCCGGTCGATGGCCTGGACGACGCCGGCGGGGAAACGACTGCATCTCCGGCGGAATGAACCGCGAAGCCCGCAAGCCGCCAGCACCGGACGGTGGCCCTGCCGACGGAACAATCACAGGCCGGAGACGTTGATCCATGGCGGAACAGCAGCAGGCGGGGATCGTCCGATGGGGCAATACTGGGCGTCGACGGTGCTGGAACAGGCCCGCTATCCGCGCCTGGCCGGCGAGCTCGAGGTTGACGTCGCCGTCATCGGAGCCGGCATCGTCGGCCTTACCACCGCGCTGCTGCTTACGCAGGCGGGAAAGTCGGTCGCGATCCTGGAGGCGCGCCGGATCGGGCAGGGCGCCACCGCCAAGTCGACGGCAAAGGTGACCTCCCAGCACGGACTGGTCTATCGAAAGCTGATCGGTGACTTCGGCGCGGACGGCGCCATGGCCTACGCCACGGCCAACGAAGCGGCGATCCGGCGCATCGAGGCCTTGGTGCGCGACGGCGCCATCGATTGCAGCTTCGAAACCCGGCCTGCCTATGTCTACAGCTGCTCCCCGGACGAAATCGCCGACCTGCGGGCCGAGGTGGAGGCGGCCGTCGGACTTGGCCTGCCGGCCTCCTTCGTGACCGAGGCCCCGTTGCCGTTCCCGATCGCCGGGGCGATGCGATTCGACCGCCAGGCCCAGTTCAACCCGGCCAGGTACCTGCAGGGACTGGCGGCTGCCCTCGGCCCGACAAGCCGGATCTTCGAGGACACCCGCGTTGTCGACATCGAGAACGGGGATGTCTGCACGGCGCATACGGACGGGGGCGCGGCCGTCACCGCTCGCGCGGTGATCGTCGCCACCCATATGCCGACGGTGATGCAGAGTCTGCTGTTCGCCAAGGCCTTCCCGCTGAGCCATCCGATGGCGGCCGCCAGCATCGACCCGTCGCGGGCCCCCTCCGGCATGTTCATCAGCACCGGCAGGCCCAGCCATTCCTTTCGGGTCGACAGCTCGGGCGGCGCCAGCGTCCTGGTGGCCGCAGGCGGCGCGTACACGCCCGGGGAGACCGAGGACGAGCGGGAAGCGGCCCGCGATCTCGACCGGTTCCTGGCGGTCAACTTCGGGGTCGAGCAGGTCGAGCATCGGTGGACCAACGAGGATTTCATGTCGATCGACGGCATGCCGTTCGTCGGACGGGTCGGCGCAGGCCATCTCTACGGCGCGACCGGCTTCAGCGCCTGGGGCATCACCAACGGCACCGTGGCCGGGATGCTGCTGTCCGATCTCGTGCTCGGACTCTCCAATCCATGGGCCGAGCTGTTCGACCCGCGGCGGGTGAAAGCGGCCGCCGGAGGCCCGGCTTTCGTCAAGGAGACCCTGAAGGTCGTAGGCCATTTCGTCGGCGACCGCCTGCTCAAACGGCGTCCGCATGCGATTGATCTCGCGCCGGGTGAGGCGGCGATCGTCGAGCTCGAAGGGAAACAGCTCGCGGTGTACAGGCAGGAGAACGGGACCCTGCAGGCGGTGTCGGCGATCTGCACGCACCTCGGGTGCGTGGTTGGCTGGAACGCAACCGACCGTAGCTGGGACTGCCCGTGCCATGGCTCCCGGTTTGCGATCGATGGCACGGTCATCAGCGGTCCGGCGACCGCCCCGCTGGACCGGCTGACCCTGGACGAGCCGGCCGGCGGCGCGTGATCGGCGGCGGCCGGGCCTCAGGCGAGCCTCCCGCCAACTCCCGGGTATCAATGGTAGCGTGCGGAAGGTTCGGCAAAACGGCTAGAGGCGCCGGCGATCCTGGCACTGGCGATGTCAGCCAACTATTCGAATTTATTGGCGCGCCCGAGAGGATTCGAACCCCTAACCTCCTGATCCGTAGTCAGACGCTCTATCCAGTTGAGCTACGGGCGCTGAGAGCTTTAGTCTCTTTCCAGTCACTTCGGGGCGCGATTCGCATCCCTCCGTGGGAGGGGACTTAGAGCACACGGGAGGGCGGTTTTCAATCCTCCTGCGGCAGGTGGTCCGCCGGGATCGTGACGGGCGCGTCAAACCCTCGATCCTGACCGTCACCGTGTCAGCAGTTGTCCCAGCCATTGCGGCTGATGCGTGTCACACGGGCTCGCAGGGTGATCTCGTCGCCGGGCTTGAGCTGGCCGGGCTTGCGGAGCGGTAGCCTCTTCATCGCCGCGAACATAGGTCCCGAGCCGCGGACTGTGGAGTCCCAGCTTGCCCGCACACCGTGCGTGTCGTATATCGTGAGAACGTATCGGGAACTGTCCGATGGAAATCGCACTCTCGACGATTGGCGACTGCCTACGCCTCGAAACGGGCCTATGGGCAAACTGCAAGACGTGTGGGCATATGCGCGAGCTGGACCTCACCGCCCTGTGCTTGGCTCGGGGTGAGCGGTTTCCGATAGATGCGATGATCAAGAAGCTTCGGTGCCTTGCGTGTGGGGGGCGAACGTGCGGGGTGTCGCTGGTGTCGGTGAAGGGGCGGAGGCTTCGAGAAAAATGATCAAGCTCGTACTCGACAAACCCGCAAAGGGCGGGGAACCTGCAGTGAGCCTGACCGTGTGCGACACTCCAGGCATCGAGGTCGCACTCCTGAAGGGGCGCTTTCCGAACGCCAACAAGATCATGGCTGAGCTCAAGAGGCTGCGCGATGAACAAACCAACAAAGGGTGATGTTCCTCTCCCCTGGTGGAGCCGCAACCCTCTCATGATCTGGCAGGCGTTGCAGTACGTGGCAGCGCGCGGAGCTGCGTGCGGGCAAGACGCGGTTCTTCGGTTGCTCTCGTCGTCATGCCGGACGGCAAGGACACAATGAGTGTGGTACGGACACCAGTCCCTGACGATGCCGTCTGGCTGATGAGAGGGTGGTGCTTCAAGGAGGTTGAGCGCGTTCCCACCTGGCGTATCAGGCATTGGAGCACTGATCGGGTGCAGGCAGGGTATTCGTTTTAGCCTACCACTGATTTCATGGCCTGTTCCGTATCTGATTGCGCACTTGATGGGGAGGTGTCATGCACCGTCTACTGCTATCGCCACGCAATCGAGCGGAGGTTTTCACTGACCATGGCCGAAGGC
>JBHJOG010000231.1:0-16744 GCA_050329975.1 Alphaproteobacteria bacterium
GTGAATTTCGCCTTAATTCGGACGCGGTCGACCTAGAAGGCGGAGATACCCGGCAGCTCGAGACCGTCGCGGGTGTAGACCTGCCGGGTGATGCATTGCGCCGTCAGATCGACGACCAGCAACCCGCTCTGGTCGACCAGGCGAGCATAGGCCAGATAGCCGATCAGGCGGTCGTCGCGGCCAGCGACCCGCACTTCCTGGTCCTGATACCAGATGTTGTCGACCGCGCCGGCCGAGATGCCGTTCTCCTGGAGCTGCCTGGCGACCTCGCCGTCACACTGGTGCGAGGTTCCGAACGGATAGCCGGCCGCCAGCGCCGCCTGGCCGGCGGCGATGCGGCCGGTAGCATCCGCCTGGCAGCCGGCCAGGCTTCCGAAGGCCAATGCGGCCAGCGCTGCGATTCCGAACCCTCTCCCATACATCGTCGGCATTGGTCGCTCCTCCCGGCAACGGCCGGCCCATGCGTCCCGGCCCGGTTCGATCCGAAGCGCGGGCCGCGACATTGATCTGGATCAATGTACTTCATTCTGCCCGTGCGAGAACGGTGTTCCGGCCGCAGTCCCCCCGAGGTCGCCCGCGGTCGTCTGTTCGTGAGTCAATCATGCCCATTGCCATCCCAGCAGCAAGGCCTTCCGGACGATGAGCGTCACAGACACCGGCGCCGCAGCGGCGACGCCTCGGCTGCGCGCGCTCGACATGGACCAGCCCTGGCGCTGGCTGGCTGCGGGTTGGCGCGACCTTTGGGCCAGCCCCGGGATCGGCCTCGCCTACGGCCTCGTCTTTGCTGTGCTTGGCGCCGGTCTGACCTGGCTGGTCCTCGCCCAGCAGGTCTACTACCTGACCTTCCCGCTGATGGCAGGGTTCCTGCTGGTCGGCCCGGTCGCAGTCGCCGGGCTTTACCTGGTCAGCCGCCGGCGGCAGCGCGGCGAGCCGGTCGCCATGCGCGACGCCCTCGCCGCCTTCGGGCGCAACCCGGTGCAGCTCGGTCTGGTGGGCGTCGTGCTGCTGCTGATCAACATCGCCTGGGTGCGCTTCGCGGCCCTGCTGTTCATGCTGTTCTTCAGCGACAGCCCGCCGCCGGTCGACCCGATGGGGTTCCTTGCCGTGGTGCTGCAGGTGGACTCGATCCCCTTCTTCATCGTCGGCTTCGCCATCGGGGGGGTGCTGGCCGCCATCGTCTTCGCCATCTGCGCGATCTCGATCCCGATGCTGGTCGACCGGCCGGAAACCAGCGCCTTCACCGCCATCGTCTCCAGCTGGCAGGTGGTGTGGCGCAACAAGGGGCCGATGGCGCTGTGGGCGTGGCTGATCGTGCTGTTCATCGGCGCCGGGATCGCCACCGGCTTCGTCGGGCTCATCGTGACCTTGCCGCTGATCGGTCACGCGACCTGGGCGGCCTACCGGGACAGCGTAGACTGGAGCGAGCAGCCATGAGCGACAGCCATACCTCCCACAGCGCCGGGGCGGGCCCCTGGATCCTCGGCGGCTGCATGGCGCTGCTCGCACTCCTCGGCCTGGTCATGGCCAGCGCCACCCGCGACGACGGCATCTATGCGATCGGCCTGCTGCTCTTCCTCATCAATATCGTCTGCATCTTCATCCTGATCGGGCGCTTCGTCGGCCGTCACGGACGCACGGATGCCGGCCGCTGAACCGATCGGACCCGCCAGGATGACGTACGCCGCCGACACCGCCACGCCGACCGCCGCACCACGCGAGCAGCCGCTGGTCTACGAGATGGACGCTGTCCGCCTGTTCGCCATCGCGGCGATGTTCTGGGGCATCGTCGCTTTCCTGGCCGGCGTCTACATCGCGCTGCAGCTCGCCTTCCCGCTGCTGAACCTGGACCTCTCCTACACCAGCTTCGGCCGGCTGCGGCCGCTGCACACGTCGGCCGCGATCTTCGCCTTCGGCGGCAACGTGCTACTCGGCACCTCGCTCTACGTCGTCCAACGCACCTGTCGGGCGCGGCTGTTCGGCGGCTGGACGACCGGCATGTTCCTGTTCTGGGGCTACCAGCTGTTCATCGTGATGGCCGCGCTCGGCTACGTCATGGGCATCACCCAGGGCAAGGAATATGCCGAGCCCGAGTGGTACACCGACCTCTGGCTGACCTTGGTCTGGGTGGTCTACCTCGTCGTCTTCGTCGGCACCATCACCCGCCGCCGCGAGCCGCACATCTACGTCGCGAACTGGTTCTACCTCGCCTTCATCCTGACCATCGCGGTGCTGCACATCGGCAACAACCTGTCGCTGCCGGTCAGCTTCTTCGGCACCAAGAGCTACGGGGTGTTCTCGGGCGTGCAGGACGCGCTGACCCAGTGGTGGTACGGCCACAACGCGGTCGGCTTCTTCCTCACCGCCGGCTTCCTGGCGATCATGTACTACTTCGTGCCGAAGCGGGCCGAGCGGCCGGTCTATTCCTACCGGCTGTCGATCATCCACTTCTGGTCGCTGATCTTCCTCTACATCTGGGCCGGGCCGCACCACCTGCACTATACCGCGCTGCCCGACTGGGCGCAGACGCTCGGTGCCGCCTTCTCGATCATGCTGTGGATGCCGTCCTGGGGCGGGATGATCAACGGCCTGATGACGCTGTCGGGCGCCTGGGACAAGCTGAGGACCGACCCGGTGCTGCGGATGCTGGTGGTGTCAGTGGCCTTCTACGGCATGAGCACCTTCGAGGGCCCGCTGATGTCGGTGCGCGAGGTCAACGCGCTCAGCCACTACACCGACTGGACCGTGGGCCACGTCCATTCGGGCGCGCTCGGCTGGGTCGGGTTCGTCTCCTTCGGCGCGCTTTATTACATGGTGCCCCGGCTTTGGGGCCGGGCGGAGCTGTACTCGCTGAAACTGGTCAGCCTGCACTTCTGGATCGCGACCATGGGCATCGTCCTCTACATCACAGCGATGTGGGTCTCGGGCATCATGCAGGGCCTGATGTGGCGGTCTTACGACAGCCTCGGCTTCCTGCAGTACTCCTTCGTCGAAACGGTGGACGCGATGCACCCGTTCTACCTGATCCGGGCGTTGGGCGGGATCCTGTTCCTCGTCGGTGCGCTGATCATGGCCTACAACCTCTATCGCACCATCCGCGGGGACGTGCGCGCGGAGGCCGGTCACCCGGCCCTCGCCCCCGCCAAGCTGGCGCCAGCGGAGTAAGCGACGATGAGTCTCCGCCTGCACAACCGAGCCGAGAAGAACGTCATCCTGCTGTCGGTGCTGGTGCTGATCACCATCGCCATCGGCGGCATCGTCGAGATCGTGCCGTTGCACACCATCAAGTCAACCATCGAGCCGGTCGACGGCGTCCGGCCCTATTCGCCGCTGGAGTTGGTCGGCCGCAACATCTATATCCGCGAGGGCTGCTACAACTGCCACAGCCAGATGATCCGCCCGTTCCGCGACGAAGCGGAACGCTACGGCCACTACAGCCTGGCCGCCGAGAGCATGTACGACCACCCGTTCCAGTGGGGCTCGAAGCGCACCGGGCCGGACCTGGCGCGGGTAGGCGGCAAATATTCCAACGACTGGCACGTGCTGCATCTCGCCGACCCGCGGGCAGTGGTGCCGCAGTCGATCATGCCGCCCTATTCCTTCCTGCTCGACGAGACCCTGGATCTGTCCGACATCGCCGACCATCTGTCGACGCTGGCCGTGCTCGGCGTGCCCTATAGCGAGGAGATGATCGCCGAGGCCGCCGCTGACGCCGTGGCCCAGGCGACGCCGCTTTCCGACACCAGCGGCCTGCTCGCCCGCTATCCGCGGGCCGCCCTCGGCGATTTCGACGGCAACCCGGCCCGGATCACCGAGATGGACGCGCTGATCGCCTACCTGCAGGTTCTCGGCCGCCTGGTCGACTTCGCCGACTACACCACCGAGGACCTGATCCAATGACCGGCCGGCCAGTTGCGCGAGCGACCTGAGCGATGGACGCGATCTACGAGTTCTTCCGCTCACTCTGGGTGGTCTGGCTCGGCCTGATCTTCCTGGCCATCATCGCCTGGGCGCTGTGGCCGGGCAATCGGAAGAAGTTCGACCACGCCGCCAACATCCCGCTCAAGGACGACGAGCCCGAACAGACCCAGCCGCCCACCCAAGCCAAACCGAAAGAGCCTAGCTGATGCCGACAAAAGCCGAGAAGGACGCCATCGCGCGTGCGGTCGACACCGAACAGGCGACCACCGGCCACGAGTGGGACGGCATCCGCGAGTACGACACGCCGCTGCCGAAATGGTGGCTTTACCTGCTTTACGCGACGATCCTGGTCGCGATCGCGATGTTCGTGCTGTTCCCGTCGATCCCCGGCATCACCGGCTATTTCGGCGGTCTGCTCGACCGGCAGGAGCGGCGCGTCTTCGCCGAAACGATGGGGCGCGCGGCCGAGGGGCAGGCCGGGATGCGCAGCGCCATCTCCGACGCGACGCCTGCGGAGGTCGCGGCGGACCCCGAAATGCTGGCCTTCGCCATCGCCGGCGGCCGCACCGCCTTCGCCGACAACTGTGCCCCCTGCCACGGGCCCGGCGGCGGGGGGCAGCAGGGCGGCTATCCTGTGCTGGCCGACGACGACTGGCTGTGGGGCGGCTCGCTCGACGAGATCGCGCACTCGATCCGGGCCGGCGTGCGCCACGAGGACCTGGACACCCGCGTGTCGGAGATGCCGCCGTTCGGCACCGCCGGCCTGCTCGACCGGGGCCAGGTCACCGACGTCGCCGACTATGTTCTGAGCCTGTCCGGACGCGACCACGACCCCGTCCGGGCCGAGCGCGGCGCCCCGATCTACGCGGACAACTGCCTCGCCTGCCACGGCGAGCGCGGCAGCGGCGACCCGGTTCTCGGCGCGCCCCGGCTCGACGACCAGATCTGGCTCTACGGGGACAGTCGGGACGACATCGTGAGCCAAATCTGGAGCCCGCGCCATGGTGTGATGCCGGCCTGGGGCACCCGGCTCGACCAAGCGACGCTGAACATGCTCACCGTCTACGTCCACAGCCTCGGCGGCGGGCAGTAGGTGGGTTGGCGCGACTGCCATGCTCCACCGCCACCGCCAATGGTTCCGCGGGCCGCAGCCCGGAGAGGAAGCGCCATTGACCGACGCGGCCGGCAGGCCTGACGACATCCGCTCGCGCGCGGAGCAGAAGAAGACCCCGCTCTACGCCAACCGGATCAAGATCTTCCCGAAGGCGGTTTCCGGCCGCTACCGGCAGGTCAAGTGGGCGGCCCTGGTCGTTCTGCTCGCTGTCTACTACCTGACCCCGTGGCTGCGCTGGGACCGCGGCGAGGGCGTGCCCGACCAGGCGGTGCTGATCGACATCGAAAGCCGCCGCGCCTATTTCCTCTTCATCGAGATCTGGCCGCAGGAGGTCTACTACCTGACCGGCCTGCTGATCGTGGCGGCGCTCGGGCTGTTCCTCGCCACCGCCCTGTTCGGGCGGATCTGGTGCGGCTATACCTGCCCGCAGACGGTGTGGACCGACCTGTTCATGTGGGTCGAGCGGCTGATCGAAGGCGACCGCAGCGCCCGAATCCGGCTCGACAAATCGCCGCTGTCGCGGGAGAAGGTGGTCAAGCGCGGCGCCAAGCACGCGATCTGGCTGCTGATCGCGCTGCTCACCGGCGGCGCCTGGATGATGTACTTCCAGGACGCGCCGACCCTGGTCGTCGAGTTCTTCACCGGCCAGTCGGGCGCCGCCACCTACTTCTTCGTCGGACTGCTCACCGCAACCACCTATCTGCTCGCCGGCTGGGCCCGCGAGCAGGTCTGCACCTATATGTGCCCCTGGCCGCGCATCCAGTCCGCCCTGCTCGACGAGGAGAGCCTGGTCGTCACCTACCGGGACTGGCGGGGCGAGCCGCGCGGGGCGCACAAGAAGGGCCAGAGCTGGGAGGGCCGCGGCGACTGCATCGACTGCAAGCAGTGCGTCGCCGCCTGTCCGACCGGCATCGACATCCGTGACGGCCTGCAGCTCGAATGCATCGGCTGCGGGTTGTGCATCGACGCCTGCGACGAGATCATGGACCGGGTCGTCCGCCCGCGCGGACTGATCGCCTTCGATACCGAGCGCGCGATGCAGGCCAAGCGCGCCGAGAGCGCTGCTGCACCGCCCCGCCTGCGGCTGGTCCGGCCGCGGACCCTTCTCTACGTGGTTGCCCTGGCCATCGTCGGCGGCGTCATGACGATCGGCCTGTCGGGCCGCTCGGCCGAAGAGATGACCGTGCTGCACGACCGCACGCCGCTGTTCGTCACCCTCTCCGACGGCAGCATCCGCAACGGCTACCGGATCAAGGTGCTGAACAAGACCCACGAGGCACGCACCTATTGGCTCGACGTCGAGGGCCTGGTCGATCCGCAGGTCCGCATGATCGGCATCGAGGGCGTGGTCGCCCCGCCTGTCACGCTGATCGCTCCCGCCGACTCCGTCGCCGACATCCAGGTTTATATCGGCGTGGCGGCAACCAGCCTCGCCGCCCCTGAGACTCCGATCACCTTCGTCCTGACCGAAACCGCGACCGGCCACGTCATCGCCCAACCCGAAGTTTTCCGGGGGCCTTGACATGACCGGCAGCCCAGCCAGCAGGTTTCCCATGCCTTCGCTCGCGACGCCCCTGCCTGATCGGATGGAGCCGCCGTGTGCGGCCGGACAGCCGGAAGCCCGCCGCGGCCGCTGGATTCCCTGGGCCTTCGTCGGCTTTTTCGCGGTCGTGTTCGCGGTGAACGGCGTCATGCTCACCTTCGCGCTCGGGACCTTCAACGGCCTGTCGGTGGACGGTGCCTACGACCGCGGGCTGGCCTACAACGAGACGTTGGCCGAATATGAAGCAGAACGGGCGCTCGGCTGGCACCTGAGCGTCGACATCGAGCAGGACGCGGGCGGCGTCGGCGACCTCATGGTTACCGCTGTCGATCGTGCGGGGGTTCCGCTGACAGGGGCGACGATGACGGCCAGCCTGCTGCGCCCGACTCAGGACGGCTTCGACCAGGTGTTGCCGCTCGCCGAGACCGCCGTCGGCGTCTACGGCCGCCGCGTCACGCTGCCGCTGCCGGGGCAGTGGGTGGTCCGCATCGACGCCGTCCGCGACGAGGACAGCTTCCGGGTGGAGCGGCGGATGACCTTGCGATGACCCTGGAAGCCGCCACCGCCTCCCTGGACTGGCAGCCCGTCGCCGGATTCGTCCGCTCCGACGGCGAAGTCCGCCGGCTGGAGCTGTTGGTGGACGGCGCCCATTGTGGCGGCTGCCTGACCAAGATCGAGCGCGCGCTGAAGGCCGAGCCCGACGTCGAGCACGCCCGGCTCAACCTCTCGACCAGGCGGCTCGCCCTGCGCTGGCGCGGCGCGCCGGCCCGTGGCGACGCGCTGGCACAGAAAGTCCGCGACCTCGGCTATGGGGTCGCGCCCTTCGACGTCTCGCTTGCCGACACCAGAGCCCAGGCCGAGGAGAGGTCGCTGCTGCGCGCGCTCGCCGTCGCCGGCTTTGCCACCGGCAACGTGATGCTGTTCTCGGTCGCGATCTGGGCCGGCCACGGCCAGGGCATGTCGGAAGAGACCCGCTCCCTGCTGCACTGGTTCTCGGCCCTGATCGCGCTGCCGGCGGTGGCCTACGCGGCCGGCCCGTTCTACCGCTCCGCCTGGGCGGCACTGCGGGTCCGCCGCACCAACATGGACGTGCCGATCACTCTCGGGGTCCTGATCGCCTCGGCGATAAGCCTGCACGAGACCATCCTCGGCAACCCGCATGCCTATTTCGACAGCGCCGTGACGCTGCTGTTCTTCCTGCTGATCGGCCGCTTTCTCGACCGCCGCGCCAGGCGCCGCGCCCGCTCCGCCGCAGAGGTGCTGCTGGCGATGCAGGCGCGCGCCGTTACCATCCTCGGACCGGGCGAGGTACCGCGCAGCATGCGCGCCGATGAGGTCGAGCCCGGGATGGTCGCGCTGGTCGCCGCCGGCGAGCGGATCGGCGTCGACGGCATGATCGTCGCCGGCCGAAGCGACATCGACGCCAGCGCGATCAGCGGCGAGTCCACCCCGCAGGCGATGGGTCCCGGCGACCCGGTCTATGCCGGCATGGTCAGCACCAGCGGCCCGCTGCGCGTCCGCGCTGCCGCGGTGGGGCCAGACACCCTGCTCGGCGACATCGTGCGCCTGCTGGAAGCGGCCGAGCAGCGCAAGTCCCGGTTCGTCGACCTCGCCGACCGGATCGCCCGGCTCTATGCGCCGATGGTGCACAGCTTCGCCGCGCTTACCTTCTTCGGCTGGTGGCTGATCGGCGGCATCGCCTGGCAGCCGGCGCTGCTGATCGCCGTCGCGGTCCTGATCGTCACCTGCCCCTGCGCGCTCGGGCTCGCCGTGCCGGCGGTGCAGGTGATCGCCAACGGCCGGCTGATGAAGCGCGGCGTGCTGGTGAAGAGCGGCTCGGCGCTGGAACGGCTGGCCAAGGCCGACACAATCGTCTTCGACAAGACCGGAACGCTGACCCTCGGCGAGCCGCACCTGACCGCGGTCGAGCCGCCCGACAGCAGCGCCCTCGGCGCGGCCGGGCGTCTTGCTGCCATGAGCCGGCACCCGCTGGCCCGCGCACTCTGCGCCGCCGCCGGCGAGGTCGTGCCGGCCCAGGGCGTTTCCGAGCAGCCGGGGCTCGGGCTTGTCCTCGCCACTGCGGAAGGGGAAGTCCGGCTCGGCAGCCGTGAATGGTGCGGCGTCAAGGCGCCCCCCTCGGACCGTACCGAGATGTGGCTGACCCGCCCCGGCGCGGCGCCGGTGCGCTTTACGTTCGCCGACACGCCGCGGACCGACGCGGCCGAGGTGGTGGCAACCCTCGCCCGGCGCGGGTACCGGATCGCCCTGCTCTCCGGCGACCGCAGGGGTGCGGTGGCGGGCCTCGCGGCGGAGCTCGGCATCGTCGACTGGCGCGCCGAGCTGCGGCCGGCCGAAAAATGCGCAGCCCTGGAGACGATGCGGGCGGACGGCCGCCGACCGCTGATGGTCGGCGACGGGATCAACGACGCCCCTGCCCTTGCCGCCGCCTATGTCTCGATCTCGCCGGCCAGCGGCACTGCCATCACCCAGACCGCCGCCGACCTGGTGTTCCAGGGCCGCCGCCTCGCCCCGGTGCTCGACGCGCTGGAAGTGGCCAGAAACGCCGAGCGGCTGGTCCGCCAGAACCTGTTCCTCGCCTTCGCCTACAATGCGATCACCGTCCCGATCGCGATGGCGGGGCTGGTCACCCCGCTGGTCGCCGCGATCGCGATGTCGTCCTCGTCGATCCTGGTCGTCGGCAACGCGCTTCGACTCGGCTGGAGAAGGGCAGGCCGGCCATGGACCAGCTGATCTACCTGATCCCGATCGCGCTCGTCCTCGGGCTGATCGGCCTCGCCGCCTTCCTGTGGTCGATGAAGTCCGGCCAGTTCGACGACCTGGAGGGCGCCGGCTACCGGGTCCTCTTCGGCGACGACGAGGACGAAACCGAGAAGGATCCGGACAAGTCGCCGTAATGGGCGCGTCGCGTCGGGCCGGGCTGCCCCCACCGGCCGACGCGAGCCATAGTCAGCCTGTACCGCCGCTGCCGGGCAGAGGAAAAAACCTCGGTGTTCTGCGGGAATCGCAAATCAGGCTTGATCGTGGCGGAAAATCGGCTATCTCTAGCTACATACGTTTTGCAGTCGCTCTCGTGTTGCTTCCATGGTTCGCTCGCGGATCTGGTAGAGTCATCCTAGACATTGTGAACGTTGCCGACGGGCTGTCACGTGGTGTGCGTCCGTTTATTTTCCGCACTTGTCAAAGGTTTGACCATGACGACTGGAACAGTGAAGTTTTTCGATTCGATCAAAGGTTTCGGGTTCATCCAGCCCGAGGACGGCAGCAAGGACGCGTTCGTCCACATCTCGGCTGTCGAGCGCGCCGGGCTGAGCGGACTGCGTGAGGGCCAGAAGGTCTCCTACGATCTCCAGCCGGGACGCAACGGCAAGTTCTCGGCCGAGAATCTCGTCGTCAGCGACTGAGTTACCGGGACCGCTTCTCCTCGTGGGAGGCGGACCTGTTTTCTTGCCTCCGTTGTGCGCGTATGCGCATGACGGAGGTGGCGCCGGTCCTGTTGAGGCCGGCCGGTTCGATGGGCGCAATGATGCGCCACGTAGAGTCGGAGAACGTCCAGGGCGCCCCATACTGGCGCGGCACGCGGCGCCCGATTGGTATCGTCTCTGGGTCCCGGGCACGCGCCGTGGGCTGCGAGTTGCGTGCGAGCACAGATCGGGACCGGGTGTGCCCCGAGGAAAGGACGATCCATGATCTCACCCGCTCGCTCCAAGGCCGAGGAGAAGTTCTCCAAGGTCAAACAGCGTGATCTCGAGGCTCAGAAGGAACGCGACAAGGCAGACAAGGCCTCGAGCGAAAAGACCGCGCGGTTGCGCGGGCTCAGGCTCGCCAAGGAGGCTGCGGACAAGGAAGCTGCCGAGCAGGCGCTCGCGGCCAAGGCCGCATCGAAGGCCGCATCGAAGGCTACGCCGGCTTCGCACAGGCGCCACGCGGCCAAGCCGTCCCCCGCCGGCGATTGAGCGTCTTGCGGTCGCCCTCGCCCACGCCTCCAATCACAAGAAAAGTGAACCCAGCGAGTGAAATCCCCTGAGCTTCTGCCGGCAGCCCCGGTCAAGCCCGGCCTTCGTGCCCTGACGGCCCCGTTCCAGGCGCCGCAGCCGGCACAGAGCGTGGCGCAGATCGCCACCTCCTTCGGCGGCTTCCTGATCGTCTGCGCCGCCATGTACTTCACCGTCGCGCCATCGATCTGGCTCACCCTTGGTCTGTCGGTTCTCGCTGCCGGCTTCCTCGTCCGCATCTTCATCATCCAGCACGACTGCGGACACGGCGCCTTTTTTCGCTCGAGGACGGCCAACCAGGTTCTCGGCTTCATCTGCGGGTTGCTGACACTCACGCCCTATCATTCGTGGAAGCGTCAGCACGCTGGCCATCACGGCATCTGGAACAACCTCGACCGCCGCCAGTCCGGGGTCGACATCTACTCCTCCTGCATGACGGTCGCCGAGTACCGCGCGCTCAGCCGCGGCCGCCAGTTCCTCTACCGGATCGTGCGGCACCCGCTGGTGTCGAACATAGTGCTGCCGCCTGTCGTGTTCCTGTTTCTCTACCGCTTCCCCTTCGATACGCCCAAGGCGCGTCGGCGCGAGCGGCAATCTGTCTACCTGACCAACGTCCTCATTGCCGCCGGCGTGGTCGGCCTCGGCTTCCTGCTCGGATTCGATCGGGTGGCGCTGGTCCACGTGCCGATCATCGTCGCTGCCTCGATCATCGGGGTGTGGCTGTTCAGCGTGCAGCACCGGTTCGAGCGCAGCGCGTGGCGGCGGCAGCCGGTCTGGACCCATGAGGATGCCTCGATGGAGGGCTCATCCCACCTGGACCTGCCGCCGGTTCTGCGCTGGTTCACCGGGAACATCGGCTTCCACCACATCCACCACCTCAACCCCAAGGTACCGAATTACCGGCTGCAGGACTGCCACCAGTCCGATCCGGACCTGCAGACGGCCCCTCGGATCGGCCTCTGGTCCGCGCTCGGCCAATGGCGCTATGCGCTGTGGGACGAGGTCAAGGGCCGGATGGTCGACTACCGCGAGGCGGCAGCGACAGCCGCCGAGCCGGCCGACTGGCTGGCCAACGAGGTCCAGGACCAGGCCGAGCAGATCGTCCCGCGGCAGCCCGTCACCAGCCCGCCGGCGCCATAGCGCGCCGCCGGCAGGCACGGCAACCGCTCACGGCGCGCGCGTCGGTCAGCGGGAGCGGCCCCGCAGGTAGATCACCCAGTAGGTCACCGCCACCCCGCCGGCTCCCCCGACGATGTTGCCGAGCGTCGAGAACAGCAGGTTGGCGAAGACGGCCCACGCCGTCCCCTCCGCACCCGCCAGCAGGCCGAGCGGCAGCAGCACCATGTTCGCCACCGAATGCTCGAAGCCGAGCGCGACGAAGGCGGTGATCGGCCACAGGATACACAGGATCTTGCCGGCGGCGGTGGCCGCGGCGAAGGTCAGCCAGATCGCCAGGCAGACCAGCGCGTTGCACAAGACCCCGCGGGCGAAGGTCTCCAGCGGAGTCAGCGCGAACTTGGCTTCGGCCACCCGGACGGCAGTCTCGCCCACCGTGCCGGCGGCGAGATCCAGCGTGCCGGCGGCCCAGACCAGGACCACGAAGCCCAGCGCACCAACCAGATTGGCGACATAAACCACCAGCCAGTTGCGCAGCAGCGCGCCGGTCGAGATGTGGCCGGCCATCCGCGCCATCACGATCAGGGCGTTGCCGGTGAACAGCTCGGCGCCGCCGACCACGACCAGGATCAGTCCCAGGGAGAAGGCGGCGCCGCCGAGCAGCCGGGCCGGCCCGAATCCGGAATCGGCGCCGGTCATCGTCACCAGGAAGAACAGCGCGCCGAAGCCGATGAAGGCGCCGGCCAGCAGCCCCAGCGCCGTCAGCGGCAGCAGGCCGAGCTTCGCCTTCTGCACGCCGGCCTCATCGATCCGCCGGGCCATCTCTGCCGGCCGATAGGCGTCAAGGCCGGTCGGGTGATAGCTGTCCGCCATGATGCGAGTCGCCTGCCGATAGGGTTGCGGCGCGAGGATAGCCGATCCCGCCGGCGGAGGAAGTCGCGCAACCGGTGATCTGGTTCACAACCCGGGGCCAGCGCGGTCGCCAAATCCTGGTCATCGGGGCGGCACTGGCGCCGGCCCCACGGAAAACCAGGAGACTTCAAATGCTTCGCACCTTCTTCCTCGCCTCCCTCGCCGCCGCCACGCTGGCCGGTGCAGCCTCCAACGCCTTCGCCGGCACCGAGTTCACCGTCTACAACGAGAGCGGCCGCGACATCGTCGAGCTGTTCGTCTCCCCCGACACCAGCCGCACCTGGGGCCACGACATGCTGGCGGGCCACGTGCTGCCGGCCGGCGCCCACGCAGAGGTGGAGATGAACAGCAACCACTGCGTGTTCGACATCAAGGTCCAGGTCAGCAGCGGCGATGTCGAGGAACTCTACGGGATCGACCTCTGCTACTACGACGGCTTCTCGATCAACTGACCGCACCGCCCAGCCCGATCGGGCGCCGACGTAGAGCGGAGCGCCGCCGCCGGGACACCCCCGGCGGCGGCGTCTTCGTCACAGAACCCGGCCGTCGAACGGATGCCAGCCCTCCCGGTGCTCGATCTCGATCACCCACAGGTCAGGGTCGCGGTCCACCGCCCGGGCGACATAGGCGTCCGCCTCCGGCTCGGTCACCAGTTCCCCCTTCAGCGCCGCCATCCAGCCCATGGCGCCCGCCGGGTCGCGCGCCTGCGCCAGCAGCCGGCAGCCGTTGCCGAGCAGGTTCAGCTTCAGCAGCACCGTGCCCCGTGTCGCATCGCCCCGGTGCACCACCATCGCCGGCACGCCGGCGCCGTTGCAGCGGCGGACATGGGCCATCACCCAGAATTCGGTCGGCAATCGGTCGTCGTCCACGCGGGCCAGGCTCCTCGCCAGCAGTCCAGGCTTGCAGCATAGCAGAATCGGCCCTATGGAGCCGTCCATGCTGGAAATCTACGTCGACGGGGATGCCTGCCCGGTCAAGGCGGAAACGCAGAAGGTCGCCGCGCGCTACGGCCTGGTGATGCACCTGGTCAGCAACAGCGGCCTGCGCATGGGCGCCGATCCGCAGGTCCACCAGGTCGTGGTCCCGGGCGGCTTCGACGCAGTCGACGACTGGATCGCCGAGCACATCGGCGCGGGCGACATCGCGGTGACCGCCGACATCCTGCTCGCCCGCCGCTGCCTGGACAAGGGTGCAGCCGTGATCGGGCCGGACGGGCGACCTTTCACCCGCGACAACATCGGCTCGGCCATCGCGATGCGCGCCCTGCACGCCGACCTGCGCGACATGGGCGAGATCCGCGGCAGCGGGCGCAGCTTCGGCCGACAGGACCGCAGCCGCTTCCTCGGCGCGCTGGATGCCGCGGTCCAGGCGCTGAAGCGGACGATGCGGTAGCGATGCCGCACCCCGCCATGCCGCCGCATTTCTTAACCCGCCTCGGCTACGTTCGCCGCCGAGGCCCGAAGGACGAGGGAGAGATCCAGATGCTGCCCCAACCGCGACCGGCGACCGAACCGGAACTGCATGCACGCCTGCTCGCGGACTTCCCGCGGGTGACCGGCGGGCTGCGCTCGCCCGCGACGCGCGGGGTGCTCGCCTACTGGCGCGCGCTCGTCCCCGGCGCGGGCGGTGTTCCGCACCGGCGCGCGGTCGACCCGATCGGCATCGGCGGCCGCCTGCTGCCGCACATCTTCCTTTGCGAATACGCCGCCGACGGCCGGATCCTGATCCGGCTGCAGGGCAGCTACCTTGCCGAACAGGCCGGCCAGACGATGACCGGACGCCACATCGACCAGAGCACCTTCGGGGTCAACGCGCCGGCGATCCTCAGGCTCTACGAGACGGTGCGCGCAACCCGTTGCCCGCTCGCCACCCACGAGACCGTGCTGACCACCCGCCACGACGTGATTCCTTGCGAGGTCCTGCACCTGCCGCTGCTGCGCGACGCGCCCGGCACGTCGGGTGCGACCGAGATCGGCTACGTCCTCGGCGCCCTCGACCGCCTCGACGACGGCCTGTTGCCGCGCCACGCGCTGCAGGCAAAGGAGGTCGAGTCGATCCACGTCGTGGACGGGATCTGAGACCGGCACCGTTCGTCGCCTCGTCCGACGCCCGCAACGCTTGCCCTTCGATCCGCCCGCAGCTGCCATCCAGCGACCTCTCCTGCGAGATGGGCGGACGCCAACGGGTCCGAAACCTTTCGGACATCTTCCTCGAACTTTCGTCCGGCCACGGCTGTTCATGACCTATGCCGTCCCGTCAGCGCGACCCCGGGCGGACCAGGAGTGACGGGTAAGACCATGACCAATGCGATGATCATGAAGCTTGAACACGGAGCCGAGCTCACGGCGGAAGACCGGGCCGTCCTGGAGGAAGCCACCGCCAACCGGCGGCAGGTGGGGGCGCACGAGGACTTGATCCAGGAATGCGAGCCGCCGGGACACGTCAACCTGATCCTCGAGGGGTTCGCCTGCCGCTACAAGACCCTCGCGGACGGCCGGCGCTCGATCGTTGCCTTTTTCGTGCCTGGTGATTTCTGCGACCTGCACGTCGCTATCCTCGGCCAGATGGACCATTCGATCGGGACCATCACACCCTGCACGGTCGCCGCTATCCCGCGCGCCACGATCGAGATGCTGATCAGGGAGCCCCGGATCGTCCGCGCGCTGTGGTGGGCCACGCTTGTCGATGCGGCAATCCTGCGCGAGTGGCTGGCGAGCATGGCGCGGCGCCCGTCCGATCAGCAGCTTGCGCACCTGCTGTGCGAATTGCTGCTGCGGCTGCGGGCGGTCGGCCACGCTAACGGGAACAGCTATCCGCTGCCGGTGACCCAGGAGGAACTGGCCGATACACTCGGCATCTCGGCCGTGCACGTGAACCGCATGCTTCAGCAGCTGCGTGAAGACGGCCTGATCGTCCTGCAGGGCCGGACGCTGACCATTCCCGACGTGGATCGGTTGATGGAGTTCGCCGACTTCGACCCGACTTATCTACACCTGAAGGACGCCAGGACGCCTCGTCCGACGGTGCGGGGCGCAGCTTGAAACGGAGCCTCGCCATGCCGCGCTACTTCTTCGACATCCATGACGGCCAGCGGATGACACGGGGCGACGAAGGGCAGGATTTCGCGACCCGCGAGGAGATGCGGGCCGCCGCGATCCGCACGCTGCCGGACATCGCGCGGGACGAAGTGCCCGACAGCGACGCCCTCGTCTTCTCGGTCAGGGTCAGGGACGAGGCAGGAGACGACGTGTTCGAGGCCAGCCTGTCGCTGCGGTCCAGGTGGCTCGACCGAGGCGCACAGGTCGTGGACGACGATCTGGATGTGTTGAGCCGGGAGCAGTTGCTGGACGAGGCGAGACGCCTGCGCGCCGGCATCCGCGCGCATCGCGACAGCTCCGGGCACGCGCTCTGCTGGCATCACCCGCAGCTTTGGGGCCTATTGCCGGAGCGGATCGCGCCGGAGGTCGCGGTTCCGCCTTGGCCGAAGTTCCTGCGCGGCTGCCTGCGTTACCGGGAATCGCTGGACCGCGAGCTGGCCGACGCGCCGGTTGCCGACGTCGAGTTCGACGAGGGCTAGGATTCGGGATAGGGCGTGCCGTCCTTGTGCACGAAGCGGCCGTCGGCGTTGGCGCTCATCATGTCGATGTCGGCGCAATAGGTCACGTCGGCGGGCGAGCGGAAGCCGACTTCCAGGTAGACCGCCGTCGCACCCGACCTGTTGACCAGGTGATGGCCGTCGCCGGAGCCTTTCGGGAAGGCTGCGCAATCGCCGGCCCTCAGCACCGTCTCCCCGCTGTCCTCGACCAGCACCACCTCGCCTTCGAGCACATAGACGAACTCGTCTTCGTCCGTATGCCAGTGGCGCTGGCTCGACCAGTTGCCCGGCGGCAGGCGCATCAGATTGACCCCGAAATCGCTGAGCCCGCCCGCATCGCCCAGGCGCTGCCGCACGCGGTCGGCACAGGGCGCGTCGAACGGACTAGGATAACCCGTGCCTTTGCGCTCCGGGACGGCGGCGATGTCGATCTTGGGCATGGCGGTCTTCCTCGGCAACAGTGAGCAGGGTCCAGGCTGGCTTTCCGTGCGTCATCCCAGCGATCTGGTGCCGATCTGGCGCCGGAGGAGCTT